>JAKDLG010000215.1 GCA_030452985.1 Humibacillus sp. | reverse complement strand
GCAGTGATGGCGGCTCCTTGCCTATGATCGGGGCCATGAGCGCTCCGCAGTCCCTGCGCGCCCCGTTTGCGCACCGCGCCACGGGCGCGGTGGCGTGCCTCGTGGTCGCCTACTTCGTGGCCCGACTGCTGCTGCGGCTCACCGGCCTGCCGTCGGGTCTGACGTACGCGGTGTGCCTGGCCTTGGGGGTGCTCATCGGCTATCGGGCCTGGTCGAACCGTCTCGAGCTGGGTCCCGACGCCATTCGGGTGCACAACAGCCTGGTCAGCTCGACCGTCTCGCGAGAGACGGTTCGGAGGGTCACCGACCGCGGCCGCATCGAGTCCCGCGAGGCCGGGTCGCGGCGCACCACGCATCTGCCCGCCGACGCCCTGCATCAGCCATGGTGGGCCTTCGGCGCCGGGAACGCGACGTATGCCCTCAACCGTGAGCACGTTCGCAGCTGGGTACGAGTCGGTCCGGTCCGTGCAGAGGACGGCGACTCCGTGGACAACACCGCCGCCTGACGACACCACCCGCGCGACGCGCAGCGCGACACGCCAAAGGGGCTGGATCTACGACACCACCCGCGCGACGCGCAGCGCGACACGCCAAAGGTGCTGGATCTACGACACCACCTGCACGACGCGCAGCGCGACACGCCAAAGGTGCTGGATCTACGACACCACCCGCGCGACGCGCAGCGCGACGCGCGGCAGGGGTCAGCCCTTGGCGGCGTTGATGGCCTCGGTTGCCTGCGGCAGTACGGCGAAGAGGTCTCCGACCACGCCGAAGTCGACCAGCTCGAAGATCGGGGCCTCGTTGTCCTTGTTGACCGCGATGATCGTCTTGGACGTCTGCATGCCGGCCCGGTGCTGGATGGCCCCGGAGATGCCGCACGCCACGTAGAGCTGGGGGCTCACCTGCTTGCCGGTCTGACCCACCTGAGACGCGTGGGGGTACCAACCGGCGTCCACCGCTGCCCGCGAGGCCCCGACGGCCGCGCCGAGCGAGTCGGCGAACTCCTCGACCTTGCTGAAGTCACCAGCCGTGCCACGCCCCCCGGAGACCACGATCGCGGCCTCGCTCAGCTCCGGACGTCCTGAGACCTCCTTGGGCTTCGACGAGGCGATCTTGGCGCCCTTGGCGTTATCGGACACCGTGAAGTCGACGACCTCGTCGACGGCAGCACCCGAGACCTCTTCGGGGGTCGCCGAGTTCGGCTTCACCGTGATGATGGGCGTGCCCTTGGTCACCGTGGCCGAGACGGTGTAGCCCCCGGCGAACACCGACTGGGTCGTGGCCACGCCGCCACCCTCGCCGGCCTGCACGTCGACGGCATCCGTGATCAGCCCCGACTCGGTCTTGACGGCCAGCCGCGCCGCGATCTCCTTGCCTTCGGGCGAGCTCGGCACCAGCACCGCAGCCGGCGACGTCGATGCGACGAGCTGGGCGAGCAGCTCGGCCTGGGGCACGACGAGATAGTCGAGCACGTCGCCCTCGACGTGGTAGATCTTCTCCGCGCCGTACTTCGCCAGCGAGTCCTTGGCCGCGTCGAAACCGGCGCCGACGAAGACGGCCGACGGCTCGCCGAGCCGGCGGGCGATCGTCAGCAGCTCGGCGGTGGTCTTGCGAACCTTGCCCTCGACGTGGTCGACGAGCACGAGTACTTCAGCCATTGAGTTCTCTCCTGCGTTTCCGGGGTTTCCGGGTGGTTAACCGAGTGGGTGGCCAGGCAGCCAGGGCCGGGTCAGACGAACTTGTGCTCGCCCAGGAAGGCCGCGAGCTTCTGCCCACCGTCGCCCTCGTCGTTGACGATCTCGCCCTGCGAGCGTGGGGGCCGCGCGGTGAAGGCCTCGACCCGTGTCCACGCCGCGTCGAGCCCGACCTGGCTCGCGTCGACGCCCAGGTCGGCGAGGCTCCAGTGCTCGACCGGCTTCTTCTTCGCAGCCATGATGCCCTTGAACGAGGGGTAGCGCGGCTCGTTGATCTGGTCGGTGACCGACACGAGGGCGGGCAGCGTGGCGGTGATGCTCTGGGTGGAGGTATCACCGTCACGGCGGATCGTGGCGCTGCCCCCGTCGACCTCGAGCTCGGACGCGAGCGTGACGGCCGGCAACCCGAGCCGCTCGGCCAACATGGTCGGAACGACCCCCATCGCGCCGTCGGTGCTCGCCATCCCCGTCATCACGAGGTCGACCGGGGTCTCGGCGCCGATCTTCTTGATGGCCTCGGCAAGCACGAGCGAGGTCGCGATGGCATCGGAGCCGTGGATCGCGTCGTCGTCGACGTGCACGCCCCGGTGGGCGCCCATCTGGAGCGACTTCTTGATGGCATCGGCGGCAGACGCGGGGCCGACCGTCAGCACGGTCACCTCGCCCTCACCGGCCTCGACGATCTTCAGGGCCTCCTCGACCGCGTACTCGTCGAGCTCGGACAACAGGCCGTCGACGTTGGCGCGGTCGGTCGTGTTGTCAGAGCTGTCGAACGTGCGCTCGGCCTGAGCGTCGGGCACGTACTTGACACAGACGACGATGTTCATGGGTGAACGTCCTCTTCCGGGTGGTTGGGGGCCGGCCGGAGGTCGCTCCGGCACTTTCACCATCCTCGCACCCAGCCGGCGCTCAGGCCCACCAAGGGGGCGTGACGCTCACCACGACCGCGACCGGATGCCGCTCACGGAGCCTCATCCGCGCGGGTACGACGTCGAGGCCCCGGCCCGCCGACCCCTCGACCGCGAACACCGACGGCGCCAGGAAACCTGGTTGCCCCGTGCTCCACACGACGTCACGATGGCGCCCATGACCAACCATGGCAAGGTCGCGCTCGTCACCGGCGTGGGGCGAGCGCGCTCGATCGGGGCGGGCCTCGCCCTGGGTCTGGCGGCCGACGGCTGGGACCTCGCCCTCAGCCACTGGCAGCCCTACGACGACCGGCTCGGCTATGAGCGTGGTCAGGATGACCCTGCAGCTGTCGCCGACCAGTGCCGAGCCCTGGGACGCGAGGTGATGCTGCTGGCCGGTGACCTGGCCGACGCGGCGACCCCTGAGCGCCTGGTCGAGCAGGCCGCCCAGCGTCTCGGACCGGTCACGGGCCTGGTGATGTCGCACTGTGAGGGAGTGAACAGCTCGATCCTCACGACCTCTCTCGAGAGCTGGGAGCGGCACTTCGCCGTCAACGCTCGTGCGGTCTGGCTGCTCATCCGGGCGGTCGCCCAGCGCCTGCCCGAGAGACCGCCCGGCGCCCCTCCCACGTGCCGCATCGTGGCGCTGACCAGCGACCACACGGACGGTAACCTCCCGTACGGCGCCAGCAAGGGTGCGCTCGACCGGATCGTCATCGCTGCCGCCGTCGAGCTCGCCGACCGCGGGGTGCGGGCCAACGTCATCAACCCCGGGCCGATCGACACCGGGTGGATGACCGACGAGGTGCGGACCTTCGGCACCGATCAGACGCCCGCCGGTCGCCTCGGCACGCCGAACGACACGGCCGACCTCGTGCGGTTCCTGCTGTCGGAGCAGGGCGGGTGGATCAACGGTCAGGTGCTGTACAGCAACGGCGGGTTCCGAACGGCGTAACCGCCGTGAGCACTCACCGGACAGTGGGAACTCGACGCGGTCTCAGATCCCGGATGCCACGTCTCGGATGCCGGATGCCAGCTCCCGCGCCCGCCGCGAACACGGCTGCCAGCACCCGCTCGGTGTCATCGACCGGCACGTAGAACACGAGCACGTCGAGCGGATGCCGCTGTGCGGCATCCGACCCGAGGCCGGTCACCGACCCTCGAACTGGGCCTTCCCGGGTCCGTGCTCGACGAACGAGCTCATCCCGATTGCGCGGTCCCGGGTGGCGAAGAGCCCGGCGAACAGCATCCGCTCGATCTGCAGGCCGGTCTCGAGGTCGACCTCGAGACCGCGGTCGACGGCCTCCTTGGCCGCCCGGACCGCGTAGGACGCGGCGCCCACGAAGGTGGCGGCCCACTCACGCGCCACCGTGTAGACCTCGCCGGCGGGCGCGACCTTGTCGGCGAGCCCGATGGCCAGGGCCTCCTGCGCATCGAGGAAGCGACCGCTGAAGATGATCTCCTTGGCCTTGGCCGGGCCGACCAACCGGGCCAGTCGCTGGGTGCCGCCGGCACCAGGAATGATGCCGAGCAGGATCTCGGGCTGACCGAGCTTGGCGTCGTCGGCCACGACCCGGAAGTCGCAGGCCAGCGCGAGCTCGCAACCCCCGCCGAGGGCGTACCCCGTGATGGCGGCGATGACGGGCTTGGGGACGCGGGAGACCGCTGTGAGCGACTCCTGCAGGGCTCCGGAACGGTCGACCATGTCGGTGTAGCTCATGGTCTCCATCTGCTTGATGTCGGCTCCGGCGGCGAACACACGCTCGCCGCCGTAGACGACCACTGACTTCACGTCGGAACGGGTCGCGGCCTCCTCGGCGGCCACCCGGATCTCGTCCTGAACCTGAACGTTGAGGGCGTTCATCTTGGGTCGGTCGAGCCGGATGGTGCCGACGCCCTCCTCGACCTCGAGCCGGACGAACTCGCCCATCACTGCTCGCCTGCGGGGACGTCCTCGATCGGGGCCCAGGACTGGTAGAAGAAGCCCACCCCCTGGAGGATGTGGTTGATCGACAGGGGCACGAGCACGGCGAGGTCAGAACCGGGCAGGATGACGTGCTCGACCGAGACCACCAGGCTCTCCTGCACCAGGGTGAGCTTGACGAGGTTGAGCTGCAGGGTCAGGTCGTTGCAGCGGGCGATGCGGTCGTTGCGGTCGGGGGACACTGGGTCCTGCAGCTGCCACTGCCCGAAGAAGCGCACCAGCGCGAGCGGCACCTCCATCTCGGGCTGGGCCTCGGCGACGCGAGCGAAGAGAGTCGTGGCGGTGCCCTCGTCGTCGACGATCTTGTACTCCAGGTCTCCATCGGCGTCGACCTGGGCCTCGATCCCGAGACCGGTGAGCACCTCCAGCACCGCGTCGCGCGCGGGTGTCTGGCTCTGGGCGGCTCCGTTGGGCGTGCCGGCCGGTTCGTGCGGAGTGAAGTTCGGAAGGGCTGTCGGATCGGTCATGGCACCAACCGTAACGACCACTCCCCCGTCACGTCACTTCGCCTCACGAGCCTCACCTCACCTCCGGGCCCGCCACGGGGGGTCACGTCCGGGTTCACGGTTCTCGGGGTCTCGGGCCCAAGGCCACTCGGACATGGCAGTCTCGGACCCACGGGCCTCCCGAACGTGGCAACGGGCGGGGCTGACTCCCCCTACGCTCGGGTTCATGTCTCGGCACCACCGCAACCCCGACCTGCCTCCCGAGTTCGGAGTTCGCGTGACGGCGGACGGGGCAGAGTTCTGCGTGTACGCCGGGCACGCCGGCTCGGTGCAGGTGTGTCTCTTCGACCGCGGGCCTGACGGCACGGAGGTGGAGCGACGGGTCCCGCTCACCCAGCGCGCGCACGGCGCATGGTTCGACACCATCCAGGGCGTCGGCAGCGGGCAGCGCTACGGCATCAGGGTCGACGGCGACTGGAACCCCGACGAGTCGCTGCTGCACAACAGCGCCAAGCTGCTGCTCGACCCCTACGCCCGAGCGATCGAAGGTGACGTCGAGCTCGACCCCGCTCTCTACGGCCACCGCGTACTGCCTGACCTGCGTGGCGACCACAGTGTGCGCGACGATCGGGACTCCGCCCCCCACATGCCGCGCTGTGTCATCATCGACAACGAGTTCGACTGGGGCCCAGACGAGCCCCCGCGTCGACCCCTCACGGAGTCACTGATCTACGAGGTCCACGTCAAGAACGCGACGATGCGCCATCCGGGTGTTCCGGAGCATCTTCGCGGCACGTTCGCCGGGCTGGCCCATCCGGCGTTCGTCGAGCACCTGGTCGGGCTGGGGGTGACGGCGGTGGAGCTGCTGCCGGTACACACCTTCACCCACGAGCCCGAGCTGGTGGTGCGGGGCCTGACCAACCACTGGGGCTACAACACGCTGGGGTTCTTCGCACCGCACGCCGCTTACGCCTCGGTCACCGACCCGCAGGGCGTGCTCGACGAGTTCAAGACCATGGTGCGCGACCTGCACGCGGCCGGCATCGAGGTGCTGCTCGACGTCGTCTACAACCACACCGCCGAGCAGCACCGCGAGGGAATGACCCTGTCGTGGCGAGGGCTCGACCAGCGCGCCTACTACCGTCTCGACGGTCGGGGGGTCGACATCGACGTCACCGGCTGCGGCAACACCCTCGACCTCACCCATCCCGTCGTGACCCGACTCGTGCTCGACTCGTTGCGCTACTGGGTGCAGGAGTGCCACATCGACGGCTTCCGCTTCGACCTCGCCGTCGCCCTGGCCCGAGGCAGGGACGACGGTTACGACCGCGACCACTCCTTCCACGTCGCGCTGCGCACCGACCCGGTGCTCTCACGGGTCAAGCTGGTGGCCGAGCCCTGGGACCTCGGGCTGCACGGCTGGCGCACCGGGCAGTTTCCGCCGCCGTTCTCCGAGTGGAACGACCGCTTCCGTGATGCCGCGCGGACCTTCTGGCTGCGCGACCTCGCCGCGGAAACGGCGGGAATGGCCGGGCACGGCATCCGCGAGCTGGCGACCCGGGTGGCCGGCTCGGCCGACATGTTCGACCGCAGCGACCGCGGCACCATCGCCTCGGTCAACTTTGTGACCGCCCACGACGGCTTCACCGTTGCCGACCTGACGACGTACGACGTCAAGCACAACGACGCGAACGGGGAGGGCGGCAACGACGGAACGAACGACAACCGTTCGTGGAACCACGGCGTCGAGGGCCGTCACGTGGATGCCGGTGTGTGGGCAGCGCGACGCCGGTCGATGCGCAACCTGCTCGGCACCCTGCTGGTCTCGTCGGGAGTGCCGATGCTGGCCGGCGGTGACGAGTTCGGACGCAGCCAGGGGGGAAACAACAACCCCTACAGCCTGGACCACGAGGTCAGCTGGAACGACTGGGATCTCGAGCCGTGGCAGCAGGACCTGCTCGCCACCACCACGCACCTGACGGCCCTGCGACGCGAGCACCCCGTCCTGCGCCAGCGCTCCTTCTTCACCGGGCGACAGGTGGCGGCCAACGGGTCGAAGGACCTCGCCTGGTTCGGCCATGACGGGGACCCGATGGAGTCGCGCTTCGACCGGGCCGACAGCGTCGTGGTCCAGGCGCTCTTCGACGGTGCCTGGCTCGGTCACCGCTCGGTGCTGCTGACCTTCAACGGCGGCCTGTGGCCGGCTCGGGTCACCCTTCCCCATGCTCCCGGCGTCGAGCGGTACGAGCTGCTCTGGAACAGCACCGACGAGCGGCCGACCGAAGTTACCGGCCGCGTCGCGGCTGGCGAATCGGTCACGGTGGGAGCCTCGTCGATGCGGGTCTGGCGCGCCCTCTGAACCGTCGAGGTCAGTTCGTGTCGTCCCCGACCTTCCCCTCACCCCAGTCGAGTGGCCACTGTCGTACGGCGCGGTTGGCACCTTCGAGGGCTCAGGGGTGTCAGACGCACACCCCACCGTGCGGTTGGCACCTCTGGAACTGGGCGGGTGCCGACCGCGCACCGCCGAGCCGGAGGTACCCAGTCGAGTGGCCAGTTTCGTTCACAGTCAGTCGGTTTCGTGGCCGGGGCAGTGTCGGTGGTGGCCTCTAGGGTTTGAGTCATGGATAACGATGGTTCGCTTCTTGAGAGGCTTCGGCAGCAGCTGGCCGACCTCGAGTCGAGCCAGCGCCGTCGTGGTGGGGCCGCGACGGCTGGGTTCTGGTCGATGCCCAGCCCGGATGCCGCTGAGCCGGCGCTCTCGGATGCCGTTGAGCCGGGTCCGAGGCCGGCGCCCGGGGCGGCGTCGGCCGGCGCGTCGCGGCCATCGCGGGAGTTTCCGGAGCCGTTGACGATCCACTGGGGCAACTGCTCGAGGGTGTCCG
>JAKDLG010000214.1 GCA_030452985.1 Humibacillus sp. | reverse complement strand
GACGGTACGGCTGAGCGGGGTCAGCTATCGGTATGCCGCTGAGCTGCCTGACGTCATCGACCACCTCGACCTCGTGGCCGGCCCGGGCCTGACCGTCGTCACCGGGCCATCGGGGGTCGGCAAGTCGACGGTGCTCGACCTCGTGGCCGGCCTGCGCCGACCCACGTACGGCACGGTGGAGGCTCCGGCGTCGCACTACGTCACCCAGCGGCCCTTTCTTGCCGCGGGGAGCATCCGCGAAGCCCTCACCATCGGGCACCCTGCCGACGACGCGGCGCTGTGGGAGGCGCTGCGCGAGGTCGGGGTCGACGGAGTGGTCGCGGCGCTGCCCGGTGGCCTCTCCTCGGGCCTGGGAGATGACGGGTTCGGTCTGTCGGCCGGCCAGCGACAGCGTCTGGCGCTGGCCCGGGCCTGGCTCGCGCCCGAGCCGCTACTGCTGCTCGACGAACCGACGGCTCACCTCGACCCCGAGTCGGCTGCCGCGCTGGTCGAGCTGATCGCCCGGATCGCCGAGCGCCGCATCGTCATCGCCGTGACCCACCGAGACGAGCTGCTGGCCCCTGCCCAGCAGCACCTGCAGCTGGCCTCGCGCTCAGCGGCACTCGATCCGGCCGGAGCGGTGCAGCCATGACCACGACCTCCAGAACGCCGACGTCGACCGCGGGCGTGGTTCGAGGCGGACTGCTCGGCGGGGTGGCCACGGCCGCCGGTATCGCCCTCACCGCCACCTCGGGGTGGCTCATCGTGCGCGCCTCCGAGCGGCCGGTCATCCTCACCCTGCTCACGGCCATCGTCATGGTGCGCGCCTTCGGCATCGCCCGACCCGTCTTTCGATACTGGGAGCGCCTCGTCAGCCACGACGCTGCGCTCGGGCTGCTGGCCGAGCGCCGCACCGCCGCCTATCGCGCCCTCATCCCGCTGACGCCGGCCCGGCTCGGTCGACGGCGCCGCTCGGACGTGCTGACGGGCGTGGTCGACGACCTTACCGACGAGGTCGAGGCGACCGTGCGTGTCACGGTTCCGGTCATCTCGACCGTCTTGGCCGGGTTGCTCGTCATCGCTCTGGCCGCGGTGCTCGAGCCCTCGGTGGGCGTCGTGCTCGGTGCCCTCGCGCTGGTCGTCGTCATCATCTGCGCCGTCGCTGCCCGCCTCGAGACCAGGTCGCTCGACGAGCTGCTCGAGGCCCGAGACGAGGTGGCTCGCGTGGCCGGTCTCGCGACGAGCCAAGCCGACCAGCTACAGGCCGTCGGCGGCTGGGCGACCGCATTGCGGTGGCTCGACGACGCCCACGACGGGCTCGCCCGGGCCACCCGGCGGGTCAGCCTGGGCCGGGCCAGCGCTGCCGCCGGATTCCTCGTCGCCACGGGGGTCGCCGTGGTGACCGTGGCCGTGCTCGTGCGTGACCTCGACGTCTCGGCGCCGGTCAAGGCCCTGCTCACCCTCACTCCGGTGGCGGCATCGGATGCCATTGCGCCACTCGTCGACGCCATGCGGGCCCGTGCCCGTGCCGCCGCCGCAGCACAGCGCACCCGAGCCCTGCTGGGGCTCGAACCCGCCGTGCAGCACGAGCCCTCCCCCCAGATGCCGGATGCCGGGAGCATCCGCGCCGCCGACGCCGCCGACGTCACTGCCGCACCCGACCGGTCCCTCAGCACCGCCCCCTCCGTGGTCCCTTTCCTGGCCCCCGACATCGACCTGCACGGCGTCACCGCCTCGTGGAACGGGGAGCGCTCGCACCTCGGGCCGGTCGACCTGCGTCTGCCGGCGGGCAGCCGCGTGGCGATAACGGGGCCCAACGGCTCTGGCAAGTCGACGCTGCTGGCCGTGCTGGCCCGCCACCTCGACCCGACGGGCGGCACCTGCACCTGGAACGGCGACGACGTGACCGGGTTGGCACCGAGCACGGTGCGCGACCTCGTCGCCGTCGTCGACGACGAACCGCACATCTTCGCGACCACGCTGCGATACAACCTGACGCTGGCTGCGCCCGACGCCACCGACCACGACCTGCTCGCCGGCCTGCGGCGGGTCGGCCTCGCCGCCTTCGTCGACGGCCTGCCAGAGGGTCTCGACACCGCCCTCGGCAGCGGTGGTCGTGGCGTCTCCGGGGGTGAACGGGCCCGGCTCGGGGTTGCTCGCGCGCTGCTGAGTCAGCGGCCGGTCGTGCTGCTCGACGAGCCTGTGGCCCACCTCGACCCGCCCACCGCCCGCGCGGTGGTGGCCGACCTGCTGGCCGAAGGCACGCTCGAGCGGTCTCGAACCATCGTGATGGTGACCCATCGCGACGAGGGCCTCGAGCTGTTCGATCAGGTCGTCGAACTATCAGCCTCACCCCTGACCGCCGTTCACAGGTAGAATCGACTCATCATGCAAAAGGCACGCAACATCCTCGGCGACCTGGAGCGCGCTGTCATCGAGCACCTCTGGTCGGTGACCGGCGACGGTCCGGGCGTCACGGTGCGCGAGGTGCACGACGCTGTGGGGGTCGACCGAGGTCTGGCCTACACGACCTTGATGACCGTTCTCGACCGGATGACGAAGAAGGGGTTGGTGTCGCGACAGCGTGACGGCCGCGCGTGGCGGTACACCGCGGCGTCCTCTCGTGAAGAGCTGACCTCGGAGACGATGCACCACACGCTCGGAGAGCTCGCCGGCGACGAGCGACGCGGCGCTCTGCTGCACTTCCTCGGAAGCAGCTCACCGGAAGAGGTCGACGAGCTGCGGGCGGCCTTGGCCGAACTCGAGAACCGACAACAGCCGGCGCACGCCAACGGTGGTCGGTCATCGCGAGCCGGCCGATCGGCGTAGTTCGCTGAACCTCGCCGTCACAGCACTCGCCCTGCTCGCTGTCGTGCTCGCCTGGCCGGTACCACGCGGGCTGGCTCGCTTGACGAGCCTGCGCCGCGCTCCACGGGCGGCCTTGGTGCTGTGGCAGTCCTCGGCCGTGGCCGCGGTGCTGGCGGCCCTGCTCGCCGCCCCGGCCGCGGTGCTGTCGATCGTCGAGGCGACGCCCGGAACACCGGGTGGGGCTCGACCCGACCTGACGCCCGAGAACGTGGCGCTGTGGCCGGCCCCGGTCGCCACCCTCATAACCGGCGTGGTCGCGGCCCGGCTGCTCTTCTCCGGTGACCGCGTCGGGCGACGCCTGCGTGCCGCCCGGCGCCGTCATCGCGACCTCGTCGACCTGCTGGCCGTCGATGACATCCGAGATGCGGCCGATGACGGCCGGATGCGCGTGCTCGAGCACTCGACGCCCACGGCCTACTGCGTGCCAGGTCTGGCCCGTCGGGTGGTGGTCACGCGCGGCACTCTCGACTCACTCGGCCCCGACGAGCTCACGGCTGTGCTCTCCCACGAGCGAGCGCACCTGACCGCCCGCCACGATCTGGTGCTCGAGTTCTTCACCGTGATGCACGAGGCCGTACCGCGGTTCATGCGCTCGGTCCAGGCCCTGCACTCGGTCACGTTGCTCATCGAGGTGCTGGCCGACCGCGCCGCGGTGCGCTCGGTCGGCGTCGTCGCCACGGCCCGGGCCATCGTCGCGATGGTGGGTGGCCCCCGCCCCGAGGGCGCTCTCGGCATGTCGGGCTCCGGTCCCGCCTCGGTGTCCGACGCGAGACTGCGTATCGAGCTCCTCGAGGGTGGGCGCGTGATCGGCCTGCCGAACGCGGTCGCGTCCGGCCTGATGTACGCCGCGTCCGGGCTGCTCGTCGCGGCCCCGGTGGCGCTGCTACTTGCCGCCCTGCCGACGACTCAACACTGAGCCGGGCCTGACACTCGGCACGAGCGGCCTTGGTACCCGTCGACCACGAACGACGGGGATCAACCCGTCGACAGAAAGGCGCCGAGGATGACCAGGGTCAGCGTGAGCAGCCCCAGCAGGCCTCGAAGGGCGGCAGCGCCGCGGGCCGCTCGGGAGACCTGCTGGGTCAGGCCCGTGTTGGCGGGGTCGGTCACGGCCCGTCGGCGCAGCGCGGTCATCCTGCGGGCCTGGCCGACCGCCACCGCGAGGAGCCCCAGCAGCGCAACAGCGGCGACGACGGTGGCGATGAGCAGACCGTCCCAGCGGTGGCCTCGCAGCAGCAGCGCCCCGGTAGCCAGCGCGACCAGCAGGGCAGGTGCTCCCACCCACAGGTACCGACGCCCCAGGGTCTTGAAGAACCTCACCCGAGCGGCCGGCTCCAGCGTCGCGGTCGCGGTACGGGCCACGACCACGATCGCGACGTAGCCACCGACCCACACGCTGGTGGCGAGCACCAGCACCGAGACCAACAGCGCGTGCCCGGTCATGGGCGTTCGGCTCCGGGATGGGTGGGCAGCCGCGCCCTCAACTCGCGGCCGGTTCGGGCCAACGACGAATGCTGGCCACGAAGCTGGCCGGACCGGCGGCGACGATGACCTCGGCCCCCGAGCTGCCCGGGTTCGACAACGCCACCTCCTCGTCCTTCTCGACGAGCACCGAGTCGCCGACGTTGACCTCGACGCTCTCGTCACCCTTGCTGATGCGCACCATTCCGGCGATCGGCGTCAGGATGACGTCAGAACCGCTGTGCCGGTGGGCTGACATCCCCGCACCAGCCGGGATGCGCACGCGAACCAGCCCCACGTCGGGGCCACCCTCGACGCCACCGAGCACCACTTCAACCGTCGGAGCGTTGGGCACAGGTGGCTGACGCAGTGCGCCCTCCCCGTACTTGACCAGTTGCATGAGCAGCCTTCCAGATCGACACCTTAGTCACGGAATCTTCCGTGACTAAGGTCAGCCTAACCGACGCGAGCCGGTCGCTCAACGCGGCATGACACCCAATCACCTTCAAGGCCGTCGACCGCCGACGTCGGATGCCGCTCACGCACCGAACGCGGGCCGTCCCTGCCGCTCCACCGACGCCCACCCGCGAGCGCAGCGGTCGCCGTCACCCCGCCCGGCGGCATCCGGCGGCATCGGTACGAGTGGCTAGGCTGGCGCCCATGCGCGTACTCGTCAGTGGTGGGGCAGGGTTCATCGGATCACACACCGTGGTTCAGCTGGTCGCGGCTGGGCACGAGGTGCTCATCGTCGACCACTTCGGCAACAGCAAGCCCTCGGTGGTGGGGCGCCTCGAGGCGTTGACGGGCACCCACCTGCCCGTGCATGCCTTCGACCTGTGCGACGCCGAAAAGACCGAGCAGCTCTTCAGCACCGAGAAGATCGACGCTGTCATCCACTTCGCCGGGCTCAAGGCGGTCGGGGAGAGCGTCGAGAAGCCGCTCGAGTACTACGAGAACAACCTTGGCACGACGTTCTCGCTCGTGCGTGCGATGCGTCGCCATGGCGTCGACAAGCTCGTGTTCAGCTCGTCGGCCACGGTCTACGGCCACAACTCGTCACCGCTCGTCGAAGACATGTCGACCTCGGCGACGAACCCGTACGGCTGGACGAAGGTGATGATCGAGCAGATCCTGCGCGACGTCGCCGTGGCCGACCCATCGCTGCGCTTCGCGATCCTGCGCTACTTCAACCCGGTCGGGGCCCATGCGAGCGGCACGATCGGCGAGGACCCGCAGGGCATCCCGAACAACCTGATGCCGTTCATCGCCCAGGTCGCGGTAGGTCGCCGCGAGAAGCTGATGGTGTTCGGCGACGACTACCCGACGCCCGACGGCACGCCGCTGCGCGACTACATCCACGTCGAGGACCTCGCCGCCGGTCACCTCGCAGCCCTGACGAAGCTGACCCACACCGACGAGCCAGTCTCGACCTGGAACATCGGCACCGGCCACGGCACGAGCGTGCTCGACGTGCTGCACGCCTTCGAACGGGCCGTCGGCCGCGAGCTGCCCTACGAGGTGGTCGGTCGTCGGGCCGGCGACATCGCCGAGTCGTTCGCCGACCCGCACCGCGCGAACGCCGAGCTCGGCTGGGCGGCGACCCGCTCGATGGATGACATGTGCGTCGACCAGTGGCGCTGGCAGAGCGCCAACCCCACGGGCTACCCCGATGCCTGAGCCCGCGCCTGAGCCCGCGCCGGTGCCCTCGCAGGTGTAGGCCGGTTCACGGCTGCGGGTCGAGCGCGTCGTAGTCGCGAAAGCTCGTGACCCGCGCCACCGACACCACGACGAGCAGCACGACCAGGATGCCGCCCACCACCGGTGGCACCCACGTGGCCGTCAGCGTGGCGAGGGTGCCGGCGAACATCTGACCCAGGCGGGGGCCACCGGTGACCACGACCGTGAAGACACCCTGGGTGCGCCCGCGCAGGTGGTCGGGCACCGCCGACTGCAGGATCGACTGGCGAAAGATCGCGCTGACGTTGTCAGACGCCCCGGCCACGGCGAGGGCGAACGAGGCGATCGCGAGCGCCGGCCGGTTGACGTCGGCGAAGTCGGCCGAGGTCACCGCGTGGCCACCCAGCATGACGACAGCGAGCACCACGCCGAGCACGAGGATCGCGAGGCCGTACGACACGATCGCGTTGCGGATGGCCCGGCCCTGCCAGCGCAGGTCGGTGAGCCGTCCCGAGGCGATGCTCGACAGGATGCTGCCCACGGCGAAGGAGGCGAGCAGGATCCCGACCGTGATCGACCCGCCACCGAGCACGACCGCCCCCACCGCCGGGAACAGCACCATGGGCTGGCCGAAGGTCATCGCGATGATGTCGACGATGAAGCTCATCCGCACGTTCGGAGCCCGCCGCAGGTGTGTCAGGCCGTCGAGCACCGAACGGATGCCGCCGCTCCGTGCCTCGCCGGAGCCGTCGCCCTCGTGGTCGAGCGGGCGGATGCGTGGCAGGGTGTAGAGCCCGAAGAAGCCGGCGAAGAAGAGCAGCACGTCGACGCTGTAGGTCCAGGCGTAGCCCACCCGGGCGACGAGCACCCCGGCCAGCCCCGGACCGACCGTCACCATGAAGCCTGACGAGATGCCCAACAGCGCGGCCGCCTTGGGCATCATCGTCAGGGGCAGCAGCCGGGGCGTGATCGCCTGTCGCGTGGCGGAGGCGATCGTGGCAGCCACGGCCTGAACGGTGGTGATGACGTAGAACGGCCACACGACTCGGACGTCGGCCCACGCGATGGAGGCCAGCGACACCGTTGCCAGCCACGCGATCACCGAGGCGATGATCGCCACGGTGCGCCGGTCGAACCGGTCGGCGATCGCCCCACCGTAGAGGCCCGCCGCGATCATCGGCAGCAGGGAGAACCAGGCGACGAGCGAGACCGCGAAGGTGGAGTTCGTCAGGTCGTAGATCTGAAGGCCAACGGCGGTGATGGTGACGAAGGTGCCGACGCCGGCCAGGCTGTTGCCGAACCAGAGTCGCGCGAACGCCGGGCTGAGCCGCAGTGGTGTCAGGTCGACGAAGTGAGACCGGCGCACCGGGCCGGGCGGAGGTGCCGACGGACTCACCCTTTCGAAACTACGCCACCTGTGCCTCACCCGCCCGAGCCGGGAGGGCCGCCTCGATGTCGCTCAGGTGCCCGCTGTCTCGGATCCACACCCATCGCCCGTCGGCGCCGCGGCGGGCGACCTGCGTGCGCACCCGCCCGTCGGGGCCCGTGGCCGAGGTCATCGCCAGGTCGCCGGCGGCCACGATCCGCGACGACGCCACCGGGGAACCGCTGAACAGCGCACCGGCCGCAAGCGCACCGGCGAACGCTGCCCTGATCGCCGACAACCCGGCCGCCTCGCGCCCGAACGGCAAGGAGACGACGGCGTCGGCGCCGTAGAGGCCGACGATGCCGTCGAGGTCACCGGCCGCCACGAAGGCAGCAAACCGGGCACACAGCGTCTCGGGGCCCGGTTGCCGCGGGGCCGGCTCGTTCGTCGTCATGGGTCACACCGTCTCAGCGCCCACCGACAGAGCCCACCGAGCGCCACACTGGCCGTGCGCAACTGGCCACTCGACTTGAGTCCCCCCGGTCGAGTGGCCACTTTCGTACACG
>JAKDLG010000047.1 GCA_030452985.1 Humibacillus sp. | reverse complement strand
CCGCCCTGGCTGACGCCGCGGAAGAGCTGCAGCGAGCTCTGCGGGTCCATGCCGCGCACGAACCCGACCCCGTGCTCGCGGTAGGTCGGGAAGACGAAGTCGTGCGGTTTGAGCGCCCGGCCGGAGCCGACCTGGGCCGCCTCCTGGCCGAGCAGGCTGGGCCACAGGCCGAGCTCGCCCTGGCGCTGCAGCGCGTAGCCCTCGCCGTCGAGGCGCCGGATCAGCACGAGGTCGCGGTAGAAGCTGCGCAGGTCGTCAGCCGTGAGGTTCTCGACGTACTTGTCGTAGTCGGGATGGGAAACCCGCTGGCCCTCTGGGGTCAGCAGCTGGATCATGTCCGGGCCGCCGTCGCCGACCGAAGGGGTCGGCTCCTGCCGCTCGGCGACTACCTTGTCGCTCACTGGGGCTCCTTCGCCGGTCGAACCGGCCATTGTTCGGGCCGCTCACGGGGGTTGCCCGCTCGTCGGCTGGGGGCAGAGGTGCTCGTCGTCGTGGCGGCGGCGGGCACGTGCGGGTCCTCCCTTCGCAACTTACCGGAGCATCCCGGAAATCTCACAATGCGGGACGCCGCTGGGCTTCGTGCCGTACGAAAGTGGCCACTCGACTTGGGCCCTGCTCACCCCACCCAGTCGAGTGGCCACTTTCGTACGCCAATCCGGATGCCGCTGGGCTTCGTACGGGGCCCGGCGGCTTCAGCGTCGGGAGCCCCAGTTCCACGGGGGCGTCCTGAGCAGGCCCTGGCCGGGCACGAGGGTCTCCCCGAGGTTCTTCTCGAGCGTGACGGCGCGCGCGGGGGTACCCAGCCCGACCTGACCTTGCTCATCATCGGTGTCGAAGCCATCCGCAGCCTCGATACCGAGAGCGGCGATGAGCGTCGCCGAGTGCGACACGACCATCACCTGGCTGCGCTTCGCCGCCGACCGGATCAGTCGGGCCAGGGGGGCGATGAGGTCAGGGTGCAGCGACGTCTCGGGCTCGCCCAGCACCATGAGCGGTGGTGGGTCGACGGTCAGCAGCGCCGCCACCCAGATCAGGTACCGCAAGGTGCCGTCGGAGAGCTCGGCGCTCGACAGGGGTCGCAGCATCCCCGGCTGGTGCAGGTGTACATCGAAGCGTCCGTCGGTGACGGCGACGTCGAGGACGGCGCCCTGGAACGCGTCGGCCACAGCGGCATCCAGCCCCGACCGGCCGTTCTCGCGGATGGTCTGGAGCGCGGCAGCCAGATCGGATGCATCGTCGGCGAGGGCAGCGGTGCGGGTGCCGACCTGCACCCGGCGAGCGGGCGCATCGGCATCGACGCGGAAGCCGTCGTAGAAGCGCCATCGGGCCATCATCCGGCGCACCGCCAGCAGTTCGGGAGCGCGCTGCGGGTCGGCCAGCTCGGTGAGCATGCTCTGCCACGGGGCCAGCGATCGGGTGAGCTCGCTCCATCCCCTCGCCGGCCGCCGATCGCGCCCGGACGACCCGGGGTCAGTCACCGGATCGGACTCCCAGTCGTCGAAGCTGTCGACGCCGACGCCGACGCCGGCCGCGCCGTCGTCGTCGCTGCTCGAGCGGGTCAGGACGACCGACCAGCGGCGCCGCACCAGCACCGAACCGGGCCGCATGACCGGCCCCGACCAGACGACCTCCCGCTTGATCTCCGGGTCACGCAGGAACGCCGACCCGCTGTCACCGCCCTGTTGGGGCAGCCCGAGGTCGACGAGGTAGCCGAAGTTGTCGGAGGCGAACCCCAGCCGGAGGCTGATCGGGGACTTGCGCGTCGTGCCCTGCACGGCGTGGCCGTCGCGCCGGGCTCCGCCGAGGGTGGCGGGGCCGGCCCACAGCGCCGACTGCAGCCCCCCTTCACGAGCCAGCGTGCCGACGACGTCGCCGCGGCCACACCCGGCCAGCAGCCGCAGCGAGCGGTAGAGGCTCGACTTGCCGCTGCCGTTCGCGCCGCGAACGACGTCGAGGCCGTGCAGCGGAACCACCACCTCACGCAGCGACCGGTACCCCGAGACGGCGACGCAGGTCAGCATCGACCGAACCTAAGGCGCACCACCGACAGCCCACCCCCCGTCGAGCAGGCTCACCGCCGCCAGCGGCTCCCACCGGTGCCGTCGTCTTCGGAGAACTCGACCGGAGGCCCCTCGAGGGCGCGCCCCCGCCCAGCATCCTGGCGCTCAGGCATCGGAGCCGCACCCAGGGCGGCGCCCGACCGGGAACCGACCAGGCCGACGAGGGGCTGCCAGAGGCACGACACCAGGGCCGCCAACAACGCGATGACCGCTACGACCTCCCCGTGCCCGACGGTGGTGGTCTCGATCACGGCACTCGTCGGTGTGGGGTCAGACCACCACTGCGACCACAGGTAGCCGTAGCGCTGGCCCACTGATCCCGCGCAGATGGCCAGGGCGAAGGTCGTTCCCACGGCGCCCAGCAGCACACCGGTTTGCCCCCGAACCAGCAGCCAACAGAGCGCACCGAGCACGCCGGCGCCCAGCCCGATGACGACGATCGCGAGGGTGACGACGTCGGCCTGCCCGAGACCGGCATCGACGTTCCCGGTCTGGGTGACCGAACGGCCCCAGCTCCACGACTCGGTGATGACATCGGGCCCGCGGTAGGCAGACCCGAAGGCGTTCTCCGCGTGCATCGGGAAGGTGAAGCGCAGCACCGGCCACACGGTCGTGGGCAGCCAGCACAGCACGCCGAGCACGACCAGCGCCCCTGCGGTCGGCCTCCCAGCAACGAGCGGCAGACGGGAGACGAACGCCTTCATCCGCGTGACCACTGCACTCAACAGGCCCTTCATCACACTGCCCCGATGCACTGCCCCGATGGTTTTCACCATGGCACACCGACGGGGGTGCTGGCAGCAGAACGGCACCGACGGCCCGGGTATCCGGATGCCGTCTCAGTCGCGCCCTCCGGACCGGCGCCCATTGTCGGGGTCATGGTTGGGGTCATGGTTGGGGTCATGGTTGGGGTCATGGTTGGGGTCATGGTCGAGGTCGTCATCGGAGAAGCCGACCGACGGCCGGTCGTCGTGGGGCCGCCGTCGGTTCTCGTCGCGTTCTCGCAGCACCGCGGTGCCCTGCGGCATGGGCGGCGGGCCGTCGGCGGCCTCGTCGCTCGCCTCGGCCGGTCGACCCGCACCGACGTTCTGCCACACCGGGCGAAGCAGCATCGACACGGGTCGCCACAGCATGAACCCGATGGCCACGACCAGCACCACGACGGAGGCGATCTGCAGCCACCCGGCCAGCTCAATACTGACTCCGTCCCCGCTCTCGTCGCCGTAGAAGCCGCTCAGCTTCTCTCCGGCCCACTGGGAGGGCGAGCTGAGCTGCCCGGCGGCGGCGACGCAGGTGCCGGCAAGACCGAGCGCCGCCCCGGGCGCCCCATCGACGAGGGCCCAGGCCAGCGCCCCGCCCAGCCCGACCACACACGTCACGAGGAGGAAGACCAGGCCGGTCGTGTTCGAGACGTCGAACACGGGCCCCCCGTGTGGGTCCCCGAGCTGCGCGTATCTTCCCCAGCTCCACACCCCTTGGCTGAGCCCCTTCCCGGCGTCCGTCGGGTCACCTGACGGAGAATAGGTGATGACCAGTACGGGCCAGACGAAGGTGGGCAGGGCGAGCAGCCCGCCCGCCGTCGCGATCACGGCACCGGGCCAGCGCCCCGGAACGAGGGTCGGCCTCATCTCGACGGCTCGGATCCTCTGGCTCGATGGTCGCCGGCCACCTCGTCGGAGAAACTGACCGTCGGGCCCGTCACCGGTCGCGACGGCTCACCGGCCCTATCGGCTTCTTGCATCCGGGCAGGACCGATCGGATGCGGCGATGACTCCCCGTCACGAGCGACCACCGGGATATCGGTCGACCCCGGCGCGCCGCCAGTCAGACGTCGAAACGTCGGAACCAGCCACGCTCGCAGCGGTCTCCAGAGCATGAACCCGATGGCCACCACGAACATCACGGCGGAGGCGAGCTGCAGCCACCCGGCCGTTCTCACCTCAACCCCGATGCCGTTGTCGCCGGGGTAGAAGTCACTCAGCTGCTGGCCGGCCCACTGCGAAAGCGAACTGAGCTGCGCTGCGGCAGCCAGGCAGGTGCCGGCCAGTCCGAGTGCCGCGCCCGGCATCCCTTCGACGACCCCCCATGCCAGTGCTGAGCCCACCCCGACGACGAGCGACACGATGAGAAAGACCAGGCCCGCGGTGTTCGACATCTCGAAGACCGAGCTGTTCGTCTCTGCGCCGAGCTGGCTGTATTTCCCCCAGCTCCAGATGCCCTGGCCGAAGGGCGAGCCGGAATAGCCCCCTTCGTCGGGCGGGGCGTAGCCGATGATGACGACGGGCCAGACGACCGTCGGTACCGCGAGCAGCACGCCCACGGCGGCGAACGCCGAGCCCGGCCAGCGGCCCGGAACGAGAACCGGCCTCATGCCGGCGGCTCGAAGCGCGGGTCGGGCCGTTCGTCCGGGCGGGACGCGTCGTCGCTGAAGCCAACCACCGGCCCGTCGACAGAGCAGGCCCGGCCACCGGCCTCGCCGAACTCACGCCGGCGGGCACCACCGACGACCGGCGGCGCCCCCGGCGCGTCACCGGAGCGCACCAGGACGGGTGCGACGTGGGACTCGGTGCCCGCCGGCCGGCGCCGCGTCGGTACCGGCCATCCCCGCGCCGGTCGCCGCAGCATGACACCAGCGGCCACGAGGAGCACGACCGCGGACGCCACCTGAAGCCAGCCCGCCGGTTGTTGCTCCACCAGGGTCGAAGCGTCTTCTCCGACCGAACCGCTCTGTCGTCGGCCCATCCACTGTGCGATGAAGACCACCTGCGCGGCCGCCAGGAACGCCGTGCCCGCGATACCCAGCGACCGGCCCGGCTCGTAACGCACGAACGCCCAGACCGCGACGGCTCCAGCACCGATCACCAGCGACACGATCACGCTGAGCAGACCGAGGGTGTTGGTCACCTCGTACATCGGGCTTGTCGGCGGCTCTCCGAGGCCGGCCAAGGCGAATTTGCCCCAGCTCCAGATGACCTGGGTGGACGATGGGCCCGAGTAGGTGACGTCGTACTCGGCGAAGGTGGTGGTTCCGAGCACCGGCCAGACCACACTCGGCAGTGCGAGCAGCACCCCCAGCGCCGCGAGCACGGCGCCGGGCCAGCGCCCCGGAACGAGGGCCGGCCTCATGCCGGCGGCTCGAAACGCCGATCAGGCCGCTCGTCCGGTCGTTCACCGTCGCCAGGTGCGCCGTCCCTGAAGCCGGTGGTGGGGCCGGTGAGCGGCGCCCGCCCCGACGCGAGCGTGGTGCCGTCATCACGGTGCCGGATGCCGCGGGGCTCGGCCACCGCCGGCACCGAACCGAGGGCGAGCGCCAGCATTCCGGCCAGGGCGAGCAGTAGCAGCACGCCGGCGATCGTCTCGGTCACCGCCGCCGGCTGCAGGTAGGAGCGCACGTCAAGAGCCGTGTTCGAGTAGGCCTCGACCTGGGTGTCGCCAAGGCGCTCGGTCACGGAGGTCAGTATGCGAACCGTGGCCACCGTCAGCCCCAGCACGCCCAGCAGGGCGCCCACCCGTCCGGGGCGCGCGGCCCACCAGAGCACGGCAAGCAGACCGAGGGCAAGGCTCGCGACGAAGAGCACGAGACCCGGCGTGTTCGGGAACGCTCGTTCGAACGAGTCGCCGCTGCGCACCACGACCTGTCCCCAGCTCCACGACGACTGCTCGCTGATCACCGCACCGCGCCCGGGGTCGGCGATCACCAGCCGCGCCGTCGCCGAACCGATGGAGGGAACGGCCAGGGCCAGACCGAGGGCGGCCGTCGCCACGATCGTCAGTTGCGCCACCGAGGATGTCCGGCCGAGAACGCGCACCGACCGGCGAACCGTCGCCCCGAACGTGCGTGACCCGGCCATCGTCGTGTCAGCGGGCGCCGAAGCCCTCGGCGACCTTGAGCAGCCTCGAGTTGGCCTCGGTCTCACCGATGGTGACGCGCACCCCGTCGTCACCGTAGCGACGCACCATGATGCCGGCCTCCTCGCAGGCGCGAGCGAAGTCGGCCGAGTCGGCGCCCAGCGGGAAGAAGACGAAGTTCGCCTCGGATGCCGGCAGCTTCCACCCCTGGTCAGCGAGCGCCTGGGTGACCCGGTCGCGTTCGGCCACGAGCGACTCGACCCGGTCGTTCAGCTCGACGAACGCGTCGAGCGAGGCGATGGCCGCCACCTGCGCGATAGAGCTGACCCCGAACGGGGTGGCCGTCTTGCGCAGGGCGGCCGCCACGGGCGGGTGCGCGACGGCGAAGCCCACCCGCAGACCCGCCAGCCCGTACGCCTTCGAGAAGGTGCGCAGCACGACCACGTTGGGTCGGTCGCGCCACACCTCGAGGCCCTTGACGGCATCCGGGTCGCGCACGAACTCGACGTAGGCCTCGTCGACGACGACGACGACGTCATCGGGCACCCGGTCGAGAAAACGGTTCAGCTCGGCGGTGTGCACGCACGGGCCGGTCGGGTTGTTGGGGGTGCACACCAGCACGACCCGGGTGCGGTCGTTGACCGCAGCCGCCATCGCGTCGAGACGGTGCCGCTGCTGCTCGTCGAGCCCGACCATGACCGGTTTGGCCCCGGCGAGCGTCGTCACGATCGGGTAGGCCTCGAACGAGCGCCACGAGAAGACCACCTCGTCACCCTCGTCGCAGGCGGCGGCGACGATCTGGGCGAGCACCGCCACTGAGCCGGTGCCGAAGGCGAGGCACTCGGCCGGCACGTCCAGAGCCTGGGCCAGCCTTTCGGTGAGGGCCGTGACCGCCATGTCGGGGTAACGGTTGACGGTGGTCGCGCCCTGCTCGATGGCGCTGAGCACCGACGGCAACGGCCCGTAGGGGTTCTCGTTCGAGCTCAGCTTGTAGGCCGTCACCCCCGCGGGGGCGGTGGCGGGCTTGCCCGGCACGTAGTCGGGCAGCTGCGACAGCACGTGGCGCAGTCGCACCGGGCTCGAGGTCTCGGGATCGCCGCTCATGCGTGCCACTCTAGACAGCGGCCACGTCGGCGCGGGCCAGCGCGAGTACCCGGCGCACGAGCGTCGGGTCGCTGGCCTCTCGTCCGCCCCGCCTGATGGGCGCCCGCAGGTGGACCGCCCCGGGCCGAACGGCAGCGAGCACCTCGCGCAGGTTGTGCTCGCGGATGCCGCCGGCCACCGTGATCTCGAGGCGGCCGGACGCTCGCTCGTGCAGGGCTCGCAACTTCGCCGCGCCGTCAAGCGCCGTGGGCGCCCCACCCGAGGTGAGCAAGGAGGTCACCCCCGCCTCGATGAGGACCTCCAGCGAACCCAGCTGATCAGGCACCTCGTCGAACGCCTTGTGGAACGTCACCGGCAGCGGGTCGGCTGCCTCGACGAGCCGAGTCAGCAACGACCGATCGATCTCGCCGCCGACGTCAAGGGGACCGACCACGACGCCGACCTCGAGCCCGTGCGGGTTGGGCACCCCCTTGATCGCCTGAAGGTCAGCCAGCATGACCGCCACCTCGGCTTCGGAGGCGATGAAGTCGCCTCCTCGCGGACGCACCATGATCCGCACCGCTGTTCGACGCAGTCGCGCGAGCGTGACGGTGACGGTGCCGAGGCTCGGGGTGAAGCCGCCCTCGCCGAGGTCGGCGCACAGCTCGATCCGGTCAGCCCCGGCGCTCTCGACCGCCAGGGCGCCGCCGATCTCCCCGACACAGACCTCTACGAGCGGGCGCCGCGCCACTGTGCCACCGGTCTGCAAGACCCGGCTGGCGTGCTCATCCGAAATGACCATGACCCATGATCGCCGACTCCCGGCCGACGAGCCCGGACCCGTTCAGTCGCACCTCGTGGGCGGCCGGGCGTGCGGCCTTCACCCAGACCCACGCCGCCCGGTCCGGCCCGGGTGTGGTCGAGGGAAACCGTTGCTAGACCTTCGCCGGGGCGTCTCGCAGCCGCAGCCACGGCAGTGAGCCGATGAACAGCGAGATCAGGCAGCCGATCAGCGTGTCCACCAGTCGCTCGGTGAGCAGGTCGGTGCTGGGGTTTCCGTCGGCCTTGCTGAGCACGATGATCAGCGGTGTCATGACCAGCGCGTAGCTCATGTAGTTGGCGCTCTTGAGATAGAGCCGGCTGGCCCCGATCACCGCGACCACCCCCACGAGCAATGCCGCCGGCATGGGGCCGAGCATCCACCACCCCACCAGCACGCCGAGAAAGGTGCCTACAGCGCGTTCGGTGGTGCGCAGCAAGGCCGCGGAGTGATCCCGCTGCACCACCAGCACGACCGTGAGCAGGATCCAGTACGAGTGCCCACCGGAGACGTGGTGCGCGAAGAGCTCAGCAGCCACCATGCACGAGGCCAGCCTCACGGTGTAGTGCCAGCCGTCCCACCTGGACATCCGCGCCGCCCAGGCCTCGAGGTCCGGGCGCCACGGCTTCGGCGCGGCCGGCGGGCCGGGCTGCCGCTTGAAGACGGTGACCTCGATCCCGTACGTCAGCAGCCCCAGCAGGCCACCGAGCACGACGCCCGAGGCGAAGATCGCCACCAGGTCGCGGGTCGAGGCCACGCCGACGGGCAGCGAGGCCCCGATGATCAGGAAGACCGTGGCCTGGTTGCCCGCCTTGGCCACCCGAGGGCGGATGGTGCCGGTGGCGGCTACCAGCACGGCGAGCGCCGGGATCGCGACGTCGCCCGCAGCCGGCGCCCTCGACAGCAGCATTCCGGCCCAGACGGCGCTGATTCCGATCACCGCCGTCACACCCAGGTCGACGGCCCTGACCCTCAGCGTGCCCTCGTGGCCGCTCGCGGCGACCAGCAACGCACCCAGGGCGGCCAGCACTCCGGCGGTCGGCTGACCCAGCGACGCGAAGATGACCACGGGCAGCGCCATCGACAGCCCGGCGGAGACCATCCGCAGGATGTTGACCTCGGTCGGGTTCCAGCTCAGAGCACCGGAGATGACCTCGCGCCCCGCGGCGGAGGCGCGTTCGACGTGAGGCGTGTACCGGCTCTTGATCCTGGGATGTGGGGCCACTGCGCCCATCGTGCCACCGGATCGGGTGAGCGCACGGCCCACGACGCGGAGCGTGAACTTCCCGGCAGACGGACCGGAGTGAGCAGCATCCGGCAACAAGTGGCTAGGCTCACATCGTCGCGCCATGGCCGTCTCGACACCATCAGCTCGTCAACTCACCGAAAGAACGTCGCAATGCGCATCGGCATCCTCACCGGGGGCGGTGACTGCCCCGGGCTCAACGCCGTGATCCGAGGCGCGGTTCGAGCCTCCGAAGTCACCTACGACAGCACGGTCATCGGCTTCCGCAACGCCTGGGCCGGGGTGATGCAGGACGACTACGAGACCCTCGACGTCGACCGGTGCCGCGGCATCCTCCCCCTCGGCGGCACGATCCTCGGGACCAGCCGCGACCAGCCGTTCGCCCACGAGGACGGCCTCAAGCGAGTACGCAAGGCCTACGACCGGCACGGGCTCGACGCGATCATCGCGGTCGGTGGCGAGGGCTCGATGCACGTGGTGCGCCGACTGCACGAGAACGGCTTCCCCGTCATCGGCGTGCCCAAGACCATCGACAACGACATCAGCCTCACCGAGGTGACGTTCGGGTTCCAGACGGCGGTACAGATCTGCACCGACGCCATCGACCGACTGCACACCACCGCCGAGTCGCACCACCGCGTGCTCGTGGTGGAGGTGATGGGGCGGCACGTCGGGCACATCGCCATCTGGTCGGGCCTGGCAGGAGGCGCCGCCATCACGCTGACGCCCGAGGAACCGTTCGACATCGACGACCTGTGCGAGCGCATCGTGGGCCGGCACCGCAAGGGCCGGTTCGCCACCATCATCGTCGTCGCCGAGGGCGCCCTGCCCCAGCCCGGCGGGTTCGAGATCCCCGAGCCCGCCGTCGACATCTACGGCCACCAGATCCTCGGCGGCATCGGTTCGATCCTCGCCCGAGAGATTCAGGGCCGTACCGGCATCGAGAGCCGTATGACGGCGCTCGGCCACATCCAGCGCGGCGGCTCCCCCGTCGCGTTCGACCGGGTGCTCGGCACGCGGTTCGGGGTCGGGGCCGTCGAAGCGGCGCTCGACAGCGACTGGGGCCAGATGGTCGCGCTCCAGTGCGGCCGCATCGAACGGGTCGCGGTCGCCGACGCGGTCGGCTCGCTGAAGATGGTCGAGCCCGACCTGTTGCGCTTCAACGCGATGTTCCAGCCGCGGATCCCAGGTGACGAGCACCCGGGCCTTCCCGTGGAACACTGACCCCATGCTGGTCAACTTCGCGATCAAAACCGTCATCAACGGCCTCGCCCTGTGGGTCGCGGCGTGGGCCGTGCCCGGCATCACCTTCGGTGACGGCGAGGCGGGCACAGTGATCGGCACGGTCGCCATCGTCGCCATCATCTTCGGGCTGGTGAACTCGTTCGTGCGGCCGCTCACCCAGCTGCTGACGCTTCCGTTCATCATCCTGACGCTGGGCCTGTTCATCTTCGTCGTCAACGCCCTGATGCTCGAGCTCACGTCGTGGCTCGCCGACAAGTTCGACCTCGCCTTCCACGTGGAGCACTTCTTCTGGGATGCCGTGTTCGGCGCCCTCATCATCACCTTCGTCTCGATGCTGCTGGGCTTTCTCAAGACCGACGACTGAGGTGGCAACCGTCAGCGCGTCGGCAGTGCCGGCGGGTCGCGCTGATCAACGGGCCTCGCAGCGGCAGCCACCAGGATGCCGGTGTGTCTGGTGCGCGCTGTCGGTGGGTCGGCCTACGGTCGTGCCATGCGGTTGCTCCACACCTCCGACTGGCACCTCGGGCGCACGCTCCACGGCGTGAGCCTCCACGAGGCGCAGTCTGCTGTGCTCGACCGCATCGCCGGGCTCGTCGAGAACCCGCCCGATGGCGTGCCGATCGACGCGGTGCTCGTGGCCGGCGACGTCTACGACCGGGGGGTGCCGCCTGTCGAGTCGGTGCAGCTCTTCGAGTGGACCCTCAGCCGGCTGGCCCAGAGCACCACCGTCGTGGTCACGTCCGGCAACCACGACTCGGCGATCCGCCTCGGCTACGGTGCGGGGCTCTTCCGTGACCGCATCCGGATGATCACCGACCCGGCGCTGCTCGACCTGCCGGTGCTGCTCGAGGGTTCCGACGGCGTGCAGGTTGCGGTCTACGGCATCCCTTACCTCGACCCCGACCACGCGCGAGCTGCGCTGGCTCCGGGCGGGGCTGGCGGCCCAGGTGAGCCAGATGGGCTGTTGCCGCGGTCGCACCAGGCGGTCGTCGCAGCAGCGTGCGACCGCATCCGCGACGACCTTGCCCGCCGTGACGGATGGCGCAGCGTCGTGATGGCCCACGCCTTCGTCGCCGGCGCCGAGCCGAGCGACTCCGAGCGCTCGATCATGGTCGGCGGGGTCGACCGGGTGGCCGGCACCGTGTTCCGCGGCATCGACTACGCGGCACTCGGGCACCTGCACGGGCCTCAGGCGCCCGCAGCCGCCGACGGCTCGGTCGTGCGGTACTCGGGCTCGCCGCTGCGCTACTCCTTCTCCGAGCAGCACCAGCACAAGGTGGTGCTGCTCGTCGACGTGCCGGCCTCCGGCCCGGCCCTGGTGTCCCCGGTCGAGATCGAGCAACCGCGCCCGATGGCCACGCTGAGCGGGCGCCTCGACGAGCTGCTGACGGATGCCGCACTGTCGGTTCACGAGCAGAGCTGGGTTCGGGTCACGGTGACCGACCGGGTTCGCCCCGACTCGTTGATGGACCGTCTCAAGACGCGCTTTCCCCACGCCCTGCAGGTCTTCCACGAGCCGGAGGGGGCCATCGACCGGGGCCGCAGCGGCACCACCGCCGTCAGCGAGCGCGACCCCCGCGAGCTGGGCGCCGACTTCATCGCCCACGTCACCAAGACCGAGGCGAGCCGCGGCGAGATCGACGCGTTCACCGCCGGGTACGAGGCAGCGGTCGCGGCACGGCGCGCTGCCGAAGCGCACGAGGTGGCCTGAGATGCAGCTGCACCACCTCGAGATGACCGCGATCGGGCCCTACTCGGGCACCGAGCGGGTCGACTTCGCCGGCCTGGGCCGCGCCGGGCTCTTCCTGCTCGAGGGGCCGACCGGCTCGGGCAAGTCGACGATCATCGACGCCATCACCTTCGCCCTCTACGGCAAGGTCGCGCAGTCCTCGGCCGACGTCGAGCGCATCCACTCCCACCATGCCGACCCCCGCACGGTGCCACTGGTCACCCTCGTGTTCGAGACCCAGTCGGGCCTCTACCGCGTACAGCGTTCACCCCGTTTCGAGCGGCCGAAGTCGCGAGGAACGGGCACCACGGTGGCTCAGCCGAGCGTCAAGCTCTGGCGGGTGAGCACCCCTGACGACCTCGTGGGCGGCGAGCTGTTGTCGACCAACATCGGCGACTGCGACGACGAGATCACCCGCGCGGTCGGGCTCACCCGCGATCAGTTCGTGCAGACCGTCATCCTGCCGCAGGGCGAGTTCGCGACCTTCCTGCGGGCCAAGCCCGAAGACAAGGGCCGGCTGCTCGAGAAGGTGTTCGGCACCGCGTTCTTCCGCCGGGTGCAGGACGAGATCGTCGAGGCCGGCAAGACGGCTCAGGCCACCCGTCAGGGCGCCGTCGACGAGATCCGGCTGGCGGTGCACGCCTTCGCGGTGTCCGTGGGTCTCGACGACGAGGCCCGCCAGAGCCTCGTCGCCACCAGCCGCACCACCCCCGAGTCACTGGCGGCCGAGCTGGCCGAGGTCGTCGACGAGCTCGACACCCGCAAGCGGCACTCCGCGAAGGTGAGCCGCGAGGCCATCGAGGCGCACGGGCAGATGGCCGACGAGGTGCGACGAACGCGGCTGCGCATCGAACGGCGCGACCGGCTCCGGCAGCTGCAGGCGCTCGACGAAGACCTGGGTCGGCGGGCCGTCGAGATGCGTGCGCTGGCCGCCACCGTCACGCGGGCCACCCAGGCGAAGCCGGTCGTCGGGGCGGTGCGCACCCTGGCCATGTCGGAGGCGGGCCTCAAGCGGGCCGAGACCGTGGTGACGGGTGCGCGCTCCACGGTGGAGCCGCACCTCCGTGATCGCAGCATCTCGCTGTTGCGCGAGGCGGCGACGTCGGCGCGCGAGGTGGTCGGCTCGCTCACCGGCGCGATCCGGCTCGAGGCGGGGCTCGCAGACCGAGAGGTCGAGGCGCGCGACCTGCGGGCCCAGCTCCAGCGCGCCCAGACCGATCTCGAGGCCGCTGCCGTCGAGCTGACGGCGCTGCCCGAAACCATCGAGGCCCATGAGGGCGCCCTCACCGAGGCCCGCCGGCTGTTCGCGCTGCTCACGGGGAGGGTCGCCGAGGCCGACCGGGCCCAGGAGCGGCTCGCATCGGCCGCCTCGCACGCCGGTGCGGTCGAGCGAGTGGCCGAACGCGAGGTGGTGGCGGCCGGCGCGCTCGAGGCCATGCGACACGGGGAGGCCTCCCTCGCGCACCTGCGTCAGCGCCGCATCGACGACATCGCCGGCGAGCTCGGCCTCACGCTCGTGTCGGGCCAGGCCTGCCCGGTGTGTGGCGCCGTGGAGCATCCCGATCCCGCCCGACCGACCGACGACGCGGTCACCCCGGCCCAGGTCACAACGGAGGAGACCCGCATCGCGCGACTGCGTGAGCTCGCCTCCGCCCGGGTCGACGACCTGGCGATGGCCCGGGCCGAGGTGCGTGAGCTCGCAGCCCGAGCCGACGGTCTCAGTGTCGACAAGGCGACCGCGGCAGCCGAGGTGGCGGCAGCGGCGTTGGCCGAGTCGGTGCGGGCCGAGGCCGACGTGGCTGCCGGCTCGGCCCGGCTGTCAGCGCTGCGCGAACGTGAGGCCTCGCTGACAGCAGCCCGATCCGAGCTGGCCAGCACCGTGGCGCGCCTCGATCAGTCCGTCGCTGACCTCACCGCGCGACTCGAACGCGAACGTTTCGAGATAGCCACCGCCCGTGACGGCCACCCGAGCGTGGCCGACCGTCGAGCGACCCTCAGCAAGGCGGCATCCGCCATCGACCATCTCATCGATGCGCTCGGAAGCCGTGACACCGCGAAAGCGGCCGTGGCCGAAGACGAGGCGGCGCGCGACTCCGACCTCGCCGCCGCCGGATTCGACAGCCTCGCCGAGTGGATGGCGGCCGACCGCAGCCAGGAGTGGATCCAGGCCCAGCAACGTGAGATCGAGCAGTTCGAGACGGCCTGCACCCAGGTCAAGGCCGGGCTCTCCGGGCCCGAGCTTGCTGACGTGCAGCTCGACGCGCTCTTCGACGACATCGAGCAGCTGGAGTCGCTCGAGAAGGCCAGCAAGAAGGACATGGAGGCCGCGAGCAGCGAGCACGGCAGCCTGCGCGACCAGCTGGCCAAGGCACGCAAGCGCGTCGTCGAGGTGGCCGAGGCGCTGCGCCGCAACGCCGAGGTCATCGCGGCGACCGCCGACGCCGTTCGCGTCGGTCAGCTCGTGGCCGGTGGAGGCGAGAACCAGCTGCGCCTCGACCTGGCCAACTACGTGCTCATCCGCCGGTTCGCCGAGGTGCTGTCGGCGGCGAACACCGAGCTGGCCCGGTTCTCCGGAGGGCGGTACACCCTCGAGCACTCCGATGCCCGCAGGGGCAACCTCAAGTCGGGCCTCGGGGTGCGGGTGCACGACATGCAGACCAACCAGGTGCGCGACGTCGGAACGTTGTCCGGCGGCGAGACCTTCTACGTCTCGCTGTCGCTGGCCCTCGCCCTCGCCGAGGTGGTGCGCGCCGAATCGGGCGGGGTCGACCTCGGCACGCTCTTCGTCGACGAAGGGTTCGGCACCCTCGACCCCGACGTGCTCGACGACGTCATGCACACCCTCGAGGGGCTGCGCGCCGGCGGGCGCACGGTCGGCATCGTCAGCCACGTCACCGAGCTGAAGTCGCGAGTGGCCGACCGCATCGAGGTGATCGTGCGCCCCGACCACACCTCCACCCTGCGCGTCACCGCCTGAGTGGTCGCCGTTCAGGGTGATCGGGTCACGGAAGCTCGAGCGCGATGACCGGGCGGGTCTGAGAGTGGCAGCTACGAGATCGCCGTGAGCCCGGTTTTCATGCGCAGCAGGGGATTTCCTGAGGTGTCGAGACGTCCACCCAGGCCCTCACCCCTTGGTGGGTGCGGGCATGAGGTCGCCGACACCTCGCGCGAGAAGGACGAAGGCCGTCTGCGAGTCCTTCACAGCGTTGCGCGCGACGACCCGCGGGTGAGTGCCTGACACAGTGGCGCGCAGGTTCCGCTCAGCCAGCGCCCAGAGGACCGACACGATCTGCAGGGCCGCGAGGTGGCACGTCAAGCTGTCCGCACCCTTCCCCAGTGCCTGACGGAGGGAAGCGGCGAGCTGGTCCTGCTCGCGGGTGCGCTGTTCGGCGAACTTCGCCAGCAAAGCGGGCGTCTCGAGGATGAGGCGTCCGAAGGCGATGACATCGGGGCGGTCCGAGAGGCCGGTGATGGGATCCTTGGCCGTGATGAGGCGCGTGAAGTGGGTCTGAATCGCGTCGAGTGGCGAGGTCCCGGAGGGACGATCGCGCACTGCGTCGGCAGTTCCAGCCGTGTGATCCTCGATCCGGGCGAGGACGATGTCTTCCTTGGTCGGGAAATAGTTGAAGACCGTCACCTTCGAGACGTGAGCGACCTCAGCGATCTCGGCGACGGACACGTCGTCGAACCCGCGCTCCACCATCATCGCCAGGGCCGCTTCGGCGATCGCCTCGTGGGTCTCTTGCTTCTTTCGGGCGCGCAGCCCTGGCTGTTCCACAACACCAGCCTACTTTGATTAACCCATAATAATATTTTACTGAGTTAACTATTTACGCTACTCTCGCCGAATGACCACCTTCCAGGCCCGTGCCGTCATCGGTGCTTCCATAGCCACGCTCCTGCTCGCGCAGCTCGACACCAACATCGTCACCACCGCCGCACCCTCGATCGCGGGTAGCTTCGGTGGGTCGGCCCTCGGCCGCGTCCCTTGGCTGGTCACGGCTTACGCGCTCGCAGAGACCGTCGCTCAACCGCTCTACGGAAAGCTGGCCGATCGGCACGGGCCCCGGGCTCCTCTGCTGGGGGCCTTGCTGCTGTTCCTCCTGGGGTCGCTGGCCTGTGCCTCAGCGTGGTCGATGACCTCGCTTGTGCTACTCCGGGTGATCCAGGGACTGGGGGCGGCGGGGTTGTTGACGGTGACCTTCGTGCTCCTCGGCCAGGTCCGGGCCGAGGGTGAACACGACGGCGGTGCCGCGGGCAACGCCGTTGCCGGGGTGATGCTGGCGCTGGGCCTGGTGGCGGGCCCTATTCTCGGCGGCACGGTGGTCGAGCACGTCAGCTGGCGGTGGGTGTTCCTGCTGAACGTCCCGATCGTGGTGGTCGTCCTCGTCGTGACCGCAACGTGCTTGCGGGTGCGTACGGCGCACAGCGCCACTCCCATCGACTGGGTCGCCGCATCCTTGCTCGCCACCACAGCCATCTCCCTTCAGCTGTTGTGCCTGCGGCTCGACGACGGCCTGCACCAGACCTCGCCGTGGGCTCTGGGTGCGCTCGGCGTCCTGACCGTGGCGAGCCTGGGGGCGTTCGGAAGACGCCAGAAAGTGTCGTCGACGCCGTACTTCCCTCCGGAGCTGCTCTCGGACCAGACGCTTCGTCGGCTCACCGCCCTGCAGCTGGCGACCGGGGTGGGGCTCGCGGCCGCCACGGTCTACGTCGCTCTCGAGCTTCAGCTGGTCGATCACCAGTCTCCGTTGCATGCCGCGTTCCTGACCCTCCCTATGGCCGGCGGGGTGCTCGTGGGAGCCGCGACGGGTGCGCTGCTGCTGGCCGCCCACAAGCCACTTCGTCTCTCCTTCGTCCTCGCCAACCTCCTCGCGGCCGCAGCGCTCGGACTGCTCGCCTGGACGACCGGACAGCACTCCATCCCGGTCGTCTGGATCGCCCTCTTGCTCCTCGGTGTCGGAGTGGGCACCAGCCTGGGCAACGAGATCCTCGCGGTCCAAGGAGCGGTCGACATCAAGCTCCTTGGAACAGCGACGGCAGGCGTCCGGTTCGTGGAGACCGTGGGCACGTCGGTTGGAAGCACCGTGTTCGCCATTGCCTTCGCCCAGATCGCCTTCGCCCACGCAACGGCCGGGGCCGGCCAGCACGACCTGGTCCTCGCCATCCGGCTGATCTTCCTCTTCGGCAGCGCCGCGATGATCGTGGCCACCCTGGTAGCGACCCGCCTGCCCCCCGTCATCTCGGTCGCGCCACGAGCCTCCGAGTTGCCTGCGTTGGGATCAGCGCGGTGACCCGGGCGCCGCGCCTCCGTGAGCCGTTCAGGGTGCTGCTGGGGGACCTGACGAGCCGTCCTTCGCATGTCGAGAACGTCTGGTTGGTTCCGACCCTGAACGACGGGCGCCGCACCGGCGCCCCCACGTGAGGAGAGCCAGATGCAGTACATGATCCTGATCTACGGAAACGCCGCGAGCTGGGAGGCGCTGGATGCCGACGCCTCCGCTGCGATCGTGGCCGCGCACGAGGTGCTCCAGGAGGAGCTGGAGGCAAGCGGCGAGTTCGTCGACGCGAGTGAGCTGCCGCCGGAGAACGCCAAGATCGTCCGCATGAAGGGCAGCATGGCCGAGGTCACCGACGGCCCGTTCGTCGAGCTGAAGGAGATCGTGGCGGGCTACTACGTCGTCACGTGTTCGAGCCTCGAGCGCGCGACCGAGATCGCAGCCCGGCTCGCCGCGGCCGAGTTCGGCTTGGTCGAGCTACGCCAGATGGTTCGAGAACCCGGACACGGAGACAACGCCTGAGGCCGCAGCGCACCACCGGCGACGCGCTCACCGGCGAGGGGGCGCGCCGCGCGGGTGACGGGGGCTGGTGGCCTCGGTCGCGACCGCTGTGTCGTCGAGGTTCGCGTTGGCCCACATCTCGTCCAGGCTCAGCAGCTCGGTCGAGGCGCCTGGCCGGGCGAGTTCGTAATGGCTGAGGATGTACCGGTTGCACATCGGCATCGGCATCGCCAGCTGCCCAAGCCTGGGCCCGTACACGTCACCCTCCTGGATGAGCTCCTCACGGAGCCAGGACAGCTCGTGCTGGGTGCGCCCCAATACCGTCGCGATCTCCGAGGTCGAGGTACGCCCGCCGTGAACCGCGAGGGTGGACAGGAACTCCATCTCACGATCACTGATCCGGTCCCCGCGCGGCCCCACCGTGCGGGGTTCGAGCTGGGCGGCGACCAGCGGGATGGCGTTCTCGACGTCGGCCCGGGTGACCCGGGTCGGTCCGACCATAGTCGTCGGGTTCTATAGGTCAGTCGAGGCCTGGCGAACGCCTTGGCCACAGCCATACACGCAGCGCCCCTCACGTGCAGGGAACGCTATCCACAAGGAGCAGTGCTGACCCGGCATACTCAGCCGGGTGGAGGTCCCCTTTCCCGAACCGACCCGTGCCGCCTCGTCTCGTTCGGAGGTGCTGGGCCGCTACCTCGGGTACTTCCGTGACCAGCTCACGTTCAAGATCGGGGGTATCCCCGAGAGCCGCCTGCGGACCAGCCCGTTGCCCTCGGGCTGGACCCCATTGGAGCTGCTCAAGCACCTGACGCACGTGGAGCAGCGCTGGCTCGAGTGGGGGTTTGAGGGGCGCGCAGTCGCAGACGCGTGGGCCGACCACCGCGATGGCCGCTGGTACGTCGCCGACAACGAGACACTGACCGACCTGCTGAGGGCTTTCCACGCGCAGGCTGAGCGCAGCAACGCAGTGGTGGCCGCTCATGAGCTCGACGAAGTCGGCCAGCCCGGGGAGCGCTGGAACGGCGAGCCGCCTGCCACCCTGGAGCGAGTGCTGCTGCACCTCGTGCAGGAGTACGCCAGGCACCTCGGTCACCTCGATGTGGTAGCGGAGCTCTGCGGCGGGCCGGTCGGCGAATGAGGGTTACCGCCTGACGAGTGCCGTCTCGACACCGCCGGGCGGCGACAGTACCGGGCCCCCGCTCGGGATCCGTCCCCCTGGGCGCTCGCCCCCTCAGCGAGGCAACGGAGGCGAGGTCACCGATGAGGGAGAGCGTGGTTACATGACGGTATGGGCTACGAGTACCGGTGGGTAACCGCTCGACGCGGATCCGTGCGCCACGCACAGCTGACCAGCATCGATCGCGCCACGGCAGACGAGGTTGACCGACAGGCTCAGCCGCTGAGCAGCACCCACACGCGACCCCTTGCCGTTGACGAGCTGGTTTGTGCCGCCATCACCTCTCACGCCCTCCCGCGCGTGGTAGATCCGGAGACAGGAGCTCGCGCAACGACGGTCTGCACGCTGTGCGCTCAGGTGTTGGAACAGCTCGACCGGGCCTGACGCCCGCCGTGCGCATCCCTGCGGCGACGAGTCAGAACGCAGCTGGCGACGCCGATCGAGTGCGGTGCGTTGCCGTCGCAAGCACCACCACCCCCACCCCGACGACAGCCGCCGCCGCCGCAAGAACCGGGTAGCCGAACCCGCCCACGACGAACCCCGCCAAGGCTCCCCCACCAGCACCCGCCAGGCCCATCGTCACTTCCGAGAGGCCTTGCACTGCAGGCCGTTCAGAGGCAGTGACGGATGCCGTCAGCAGCGTCGAGCCCGACACCAGGGTGCACGACCAGCCCAGCCCGAGCAGCACCAGGGCGACCAGGAGCAGCCCTGACCATCCGGTGTGGGCCCGCGAGGCGAGGAGGCCGGCGACCGTCAGAACGACCCCGCCTGTTGCGGCGACGGGCCGCCCGCCCCACCGGTCGACCGCCATCCCGACGAGCGGGGAGAAGGCGTACATGCCGACGATGTGCATCGAAATGACGAACCCGATCACCTCGAGCTCCGCGTTGCCGTGGCTCATGTACAGCGGCGTCATCACCATGACGCTGACCATCACCAGATGCCCCAGAGCGACGGTGATCAGACCGAGGCGGGCGCCGGGGTTGGTTCGCACGACCCGCAGCCCCCGCGACAGCGACCCGTCGTGCTCGTCGGCGTCGTCGGTGTCGTCGATGGCGGGGCCGTGCGGGGCCGAGTCGGGCTCCACGACGCCCGCGGGGTCGGCCGGCTCGAGCTCGGCCGTTCCGGTCCCTTCGGTGGAGCGGTCGGGATGCCGCTGGGCCGCCGCCGCACGACTGGCGCGCTCGAGCGCCCGTGAGGTGAGCAGCGGATCGGGCCGCAGCAGCCGGTTGATCACGATCCACGCCAGCAGGAAGCCGCCGAGGGAGAACACGAACGACCCTGCGAGGTCGGGCAACCCAACGGCCTGGGCGAACGCCTTGCCAGGGCCGACGAGGTTGGGCCCGATCACCGAGCCGACGGTCGTGGCCCACACGACGATCGAGAGATCACGGCCGCGTCGAGCTGGGAGCGAGAGGTCGGCAGCGGCATACCGAGCCTGCCCGTTGGCGCTCGTGCCACCGCCGAACAGCAGCATGCCGAGGAGCATCAGCGGGAACGAGTCGGCCACAGCGGCCGACACGACGATCGCCGCGCCGACGAAGGCGAGCAGGTAGCCGAGCTGCAAGCCGGGGCGGCGTCCCTTGGCCGCCATCACGCGAGCGACGGGGATGGCGATGAGCGCACCGCCGAGCACCTGGAAGGTGGTGCCGAGGCCGGCGAGGGAGTCAGACCCCGAGAGCTGCTGAGCTAGCAGCGCGCCGACCGCGATGCCACTGGCCATCCCCAGTCCGCTCAGCACCTGCGACAGCACGAGCGTACGAATGGCGCCGGTCTGCAGCGCCGCCCGGTCTGCCTCGACGTGCTGGCCGACGCGGTCGGCCTGGGCGACCATCAGACGTGACGCCGGGAGGTGATGACCCGGAACCGGCTGGCGACGAAGGCGGCGTCCGTGTAGGCGGCGTTGGCAGCGGGGTTCGCGCCGGTGCCGTGCAGGTCGGAGAAGGCGGCCGTCTGGTTCACGAAGACCGGCCCGGTCAGGTTCTCGGACAGGGCTACCCCACCCTCGGCCGCCGCCTCCCGAGCCGCCTCGAGCACCGACTCGCTGGTGGAGTAGACCGCCGCCGTCATGGCTCCGTGCTCGTGCACGGTGTCGGCGAGCTGGGCCAGCGACTGGTCGGTGCTGCTCGTGCGGATGAGGAAGCCGACCGGCCCGAAGCACTCCTGCGTGTAGAGGTCCTCGCGGGCCGCGTCGATCGCCACCAGGCCAGGTGCCCGCACGACGGCATCCGGCCAGCTGGGGTGGGTGACCCGACGCGAGTCGAGCACGACCCGGCCCTCGCCGTCGGCGGCCAGGGCCGCGAGCGAGTCAGCGTTGTCGCGCACCTGGGCATTGACCGTGGCGCCGAGCAGCTCGACCGCCTTGGCGTCGTCGCCGGTGAGGCGCGAGACGGCAGCGCCCAGCCGGTCACCGAATTCATCGAAGCTGAGGTGGCCCTCGTCGGTGTCGATCCCGACTGCGGGCACGTAGAGGTTCTGCGGAGCCGTGCACATCTGGCCCGAGTAGAGCGTCAGCGAGAAGGCGAGGTTGCCCAGGGTGCCCCGCAGGTCGTCGGTCGAGTCGACGACGACGGTGTTGAGCCCGGCCTTCTCGGTGTAGACGAGGGTGCCGGTGGCGGCCGCGGACTGTTCGAGCCACGCTCCGAACGTCGGGCCGCCGGTGTAGTCGATGATGGCGATCTCGTCACGCTCGGCGAGGGTCTTGGCCAGGCCCTGGCCGTCGGCCTCGGCCGCGAGCTGCACCAGGGCGGCATCGAACCCGGCCTCGGTGAGCACCTCGCGAGCCACCTCGACCGTGATCGCGAGCGGCAGCACGGCACGCGGGTGCGGTTTGACGACGACGGCGTTGCCGGTGACGAGGGAGGCGAAGAGGCCGGGGTAGGCGTTCCACGTCGGGAAGGTGTTGCACCCGATCACGAGGGCGACGCCGCGCGGCACGATGCGGTAGTCCTTCCGCATGCGGATCGGGTGGTCGCGAGCCGGCTTCTCCCAGACGACGGATGCCGGAAAGCGCTCCTGCTCGACGAGACCCGCGACGATCGCCTCGATGGCACGGTCCTGCGCGTGCGGGCCACCGGCCTGGAACGCCATGACGAAGGGCTGCCCCGAGGTGTGCATCACCGCATTCGCCATCTCGAAGCTGCGCCGGTTGATGCGGTCGACGATCTCGACGCAGACGGCGGCCCGCACCGGCGCCCCCGCATCACGCCAGGCGGGCATCGCGGCGCGCGCGGCGGCGAGGCCGGCATCCAGCTCGAGCACCGGGTAGGTCACCCCGAGCGCCGGGCCGTAGGGCGAGACCTCGCTGCCGACGAACGAGCCGTCGGTCGGCTGGCTCGACAGGGCGCTGAACGGCTGGTTCAGGTGTGACTCATGGGCGGCCAACCCGTCGGCGGCGGCCGCCTCGCCGTACACCCGCGGGCTCGGCGACTCGGGGTAGCGCGAGAACCAGGAGCGCGCCGCCAGCGCCGCACGCGCCTCGTCGAGCACGCCGGCGTGGGCGGCGAGCAGGGGGTGGTCGGTCAGGTCGTGGTCGGGCGCCGTTGCAGTCACGCCATCGATGCTAGACGGGACCCTCGGGCGGAAACGAAACGGCGGGCGATCGGCTGGAGGGCGTCGACAAGGTCGTACTGGGCATCGACAAAAGCCAGCCGGGTGGCCGTGCCGCGGGCGACCAGTCGTTCCAGCGGCTCGCGCAGGTCGGGTCGCCCCTGCACTGTGGTGCGCATCAGCTGCTGATCGGCGAAGAGCAGGTGCTCGGGTAGGTCGAGGGCACGCAGATCGGCGTAGATCTGCTCAGCCTCCGCGCGTAGGGCTCTCAGGGCATCGGCCAACGCGGCCGTCACGTCGGCGACCACGTGCGCGTCGTCGGCCGTGACGCGCTGCCGTGGGCGAGTTCTGGCGTCCGGCCCCTGACCATGCCCGGCCCCCCCGACCCGCGGAGGGTGTTGAAGGGACGCGATGTCACCGCCCTCGGCGGAGTCGGGCGGCTGCCTCAAGTCGCTGTCGTTCATCGGCCCAGCCGGTCGCGAACCTCGGGGGGCAGGGCGGTGGAGGCCGACTTCTCCCATCCGGCCCCGGCTCGAGCTACCTTGAAGGTGCCGACGTCACTGCTGACGACCCACAGCGCCTCACCGTAGGACTGCCAGGTGATGGCCACGCCGTGACGGGTGCTATACGCACTCGTGTCGCGGTAGACCTCGTCGCCGCCCTCAGAGATGACGGGCACCAACGTGGTGACCTCGTTCTGCTCCGGACCGGCCACGAGATCGGCCGATGCGGATCCCTGCGGAGCGTCGATGACCGTACCGGCCGCGTTGGCCAGCCCGGTCGACCCGGATCCACCGAAGGGGCTGCAGGCCCCCAGACCGAGCACGATCCCCACCGTGAGCCCGGCGAGCAGGCCCAGCCTGGCGGCATCCGTCACGCTTCGACCCAGACCGAGACCGAGACCCTGCCGCTCACGGCGCCGGCGCTGCTGTGCTGCTCCCTGTCTCACCGGGGTACCCCTTCTGGATCACGATGGTGCCGTCGGCATCGTAGGTGATCCGGGCGTGCGGCCGACGCGTGGAGAACCTTCCCCGTAGCTCCCCGTCCGAACGTTCAGGGGCTCCAGGGGCAGGATGGACACCATGGAGAGCAATGCCACGGGTGCCACCGAGCCGACTGACGCGACCGAAGCCGGCGACGACCTCGCCGCACTGGGGCGGGTCGGCGTGATCGGCAGCGGGGCGATGGGGATCGGGATCGCCCAGGTCGCAGCCACCGCGGGCCACCCCGTCAGCCTCGTCGACAGCGAATCCGCCGTGGTCGCGGTAGCGCTCGAGCGTCTGGGCGCCACGCTGGAACGACTGGTCTCCAAGGGGCGGATGACCGCGGCGGAGCGCGACACCGTCCTCGCGCGCATCGGCGCCGTCGAGACCATCGACGCGCTGCCCGAGTGCTCGCTCGTGATCGAGGCCGTCCCCGAGAACCTCGAGCTCAAGCGGGAGGTGTTCGCGCAGCTGGCCGAGCATCAGCCGGCGACCACCCTGCTCGCGACGAACACCTCGAGCATCGACATCGGCTCGATCGCCGACGACGTGACCGAGCCCGAGCGGCTGCTCGGGCTGCACTTCTTCAACCCCCCGCCCCTGATGCGCCTGGTCGAGGTGGTGCACACCGAGCAGACGTCACCAGCCTTCGTCGACCACGCGGCTGCGCTCATGCAGACGTGGGGCAAGACGCCCGTGCGGTGCGCCTCGACGCCCGGGTTCATCGTCAACCGCGTCGCGCGACCCTTCTACGGCGAGGCGCAGCGGCTCGCGGAGGCCGGCGTGGCCGACCCGGCGACCATCGACGCCATCCTGCGTGATCGAGGTGGCTTTCCGATGGGGCCGTTCGAGCTGACCGACTTCATCGGTCAGGACGTCAACCTCGCCGTGGGCACATCGGTCTGGGAGCAGACCGAGCACGACGAGCGTTACACCCCAACGCTGTTCCAGCAGCAGCTCGTCAGCGCGGGCCGACTCGGGCGCAAGTCGGGCCACGGAGTCTTCACGTATGCCGCTGACGGCACCGTCGAGCGGCCCGAGCCGGATGCCGCACTGGCCGACCGGCTGGTGGGCGGGCCGATCGAGACCGACCCGTTGGCCCGCACCGTGGCGATGCTCGTCAACGAGGCGGCCGATCTCGTGCACCGTGGCGAGGCCGGCGCCGACGACGTCGACACCGCGATGGTGCTCGGCGTGCGGCATCCGAAAGGGCCGATCGCCTGGGGCCGCGAGATCGGCTTCGACGTCGTCGCCGACCAGATCGCGGCACTCGACGCGGCCTTTCCGGGGGGTCGTTACCGGGTCAGCCCGGCCCTGACCGACGGGAGCCTCACATGAGCACGCCCAGCGAAAGCGGCGCACCGACCGACAGTGACGACGACGGCGTCGCGTTCGCCCGACAGATGTGGGCCGAAGACGTCGCGTCTCGCAGTCTCGGGATGGAGGCGACGGTGATCGAGCAGGACCACGCGGTGGTGCGCATGCGCATCCGCGACGACATGGTGAACGGGCACGCGATGTGTCATGGCGGGTACATCTTCACCCTGGCCGACTCGTGCTTCGCCCTGGCCTGCAACTCGCGGGGGCGGCTCGCTGTGGCGGCCGGCGCCGACATCGCCTTCACGGCACCGGCACGTCTCGGTGATGTGCTGGTCGCCGACGGCCGGAGCCGCGGCTCGTACGGTCGCAGCGGCCTCACCGACGTCACGGTCAAACGTGAGTCCGACGGGCAGATCGTGGCGGAGTTCCGCGGCCGTAGCCGCAGCCCCAAACGATCCTGACCCGACCCTGAACCGTCGAAAGGGCCAGACCGGGAACGTCGAAAGGGCAGTTCGTGCTGTCCCCGAAGGTCAGTGACCACGAGAACGGAGCACGAACTGCCCTTTCGACGGTGACAGGCCGTTCAGCGGGCGGCGCGCCGCGTTCCGCTGCGGGTTCCGGCCGAGAAGGAGGCCGCGCTGCTGCCCGAGGTGGTCGAGTAGACCGTCGACGAACCGCCCCGACGACCGCCGCCGCTGCGAGCCGCGGCGCCCTGACCCTCCGAGCCCTGGCCCGACCGGCTGCGTCCGCCCGATCGGGTACCCCTGGCGGGGCCGCCCTGCGCTGCGGCGCCCTGACGTGACGCACCGGCGCCCCGGCCTCGGCCGCGAGCAGAGCCGGCACCCGCATTGCCACCGCTTCGCTGGCTCCTGCCGCGCCCGGACCCGTTGCGGGGTGCCGCCGGCGCCTCTTCGCGCACGAGACCTCCGGCGTACGAGCGCTCACCGGGAGCGAGTTCGGCCAACAGTGGGTGACCGAGCTGGACCCGCGTGGTGGTCGGCTTGATGCCGGCCTTGCGGGTGAGGTCGCGCACGTCTCGTGCCTGCTCGTCGAGCATCATCGTGACGACCATGCCGTCGTGGCCGGCCCGGGCCGTGCGACCAGAGCGGTGCAGGTAGGCCTTGTGCTCGACGGGCGGGTCGGCGTGGATGACGAGCGCGACGTCGTCGACGTGGATGCCGCGCGCGGCGATGTCGGTGGCGACGAGGGTCTGCGCCCGACCGGAGTGGAAGTCGTCCATGTTCCGCGTGCGGGCGCCCTGGCTGAGGTTGCCGTGCAGCTCGACGGCCGGAACTCCCGACGCGTTGAGCTGCTTGGTCAGCTTCTTGGCGCGATGCTTGGTGCGCGTGAAGACGATCTTGCGGCCGGGGGCCGCGGTGAGGTCGAGGATGACGGGCAGGTGCGCGTCAGCGTTGACGTGGAGCACGTGGTGGCTCATCGTCGAGATGGGCGACTGAGCCGAATCTGCTTCGTGCGTCATCGGGTTCGTGAGGTAGCGCTTTACCAGAACATTGATGGCGCCGTCGAGGGTGGCGGAGAACAGCATCCGCTGCCCCTCGCGCGGAGTCTTGTCCATGATGCGCTTGACACCGGGCAGGAAGCCGAGGTCGGCCATGTGGTCAGCCTCGTCGAGGATCGTGACCTCGATGGCGTCGAGCATGACGTGACCCTGCTGCATGAGGTCTTCGAGGCGACCCGGGCACGCGACGATGACGTCGACGCCGGCCCGCAGGCCGTTCACCTGCGGGTTCTGGCCGACTCCCCCGAAGACGGTCAGCGAGGTGAGCCCGAACGCCTTCGCGAGCGGGGCCATCGCGGTGTCGATCTGCGTGACGAGCTCGCGAGTGGGGGCGAGGATGAGGGCGCGGGGGCGGCGCGCCTGACGCCTGCCACCCGACTGCGAGAGCCGGGTCAGCAAGGGGAGGAGGAATGCGTAGGTCTTGCCCGAGCCGGTGCGGCCGCGGCCGAGCACGTCGCGGCCGGCCAGGGAGTCGGGAAGGGTCGCGGCCTGGATCGGGGTCGGCATGGTGATGCCGAGCCCGTCGAGAACCGTGACGAGAGAGGTGGGCACGCCGAGAGCGGCGAAGGACGTGTCGGTAGACACAGGTAGGTACTCCGAAAAGTTGATGATGGTCGTTCTGCCCGGCGCAACCCGTTCGTCAATGGACGTGGTCGCGGCGCAAGAGCGAATCGACTGGGCCGGCGAGACCGCCTGACCTGGAAGAACGGCCCGAGGCAGAACTGGGCGGGCCGTTGACGCAATCGTAGCCGAGCGCGTGAGCATTTCCCTAAACCATGGGCGCTCGGCCCCAGACTTCCCTACCCTGTGGTGATCGTCGTCACACGGCGACGAGAGGCATGGGGGCCTCAGTGGGGCTCTGTGCCTCCTCTCTGGGTGTGAGGAACACACAAGATGGGGAAGTCTCGCATGCTCATGGCCGTCGTCACGGCCACCGCGCTCACCACTATCGGACTCGTGTCGGCACCGACCGCGTCGGCCGCGCAGAGCCACACCAGCCAGCACTGGCGCGGCCACACTCTCACCAACGAGGTGCTGGCCCCGTTCCAGCTCGCGGTCAACGGCAAGGGCGTCTACATCGCCGACGGATTCAAGAACAACCTCAGCCTGTTGAAGAAGAACGGCAAGCTGAGCCTGATCGCACAGGGCACCGGCAGTGAGGTGGCCGGGGTCGACGTCAGTCGCAACGGGAAGAGCATCGCCTGGACGAGTACGACCTACCCGTCGGGCCCCGGCGACATGCTGCAGACGTCGCTGACGATCCGCACGCACGGCAAGAAGGACGTCGTCGCCGACCTCGCTGGGTACGAGCGCAAGCACAACCCCGACGGTCACGTGAAATACGGGGCCATTGCCGGCAGCAACGCCTGTGCCGATGCGGTCCTCGGACAGGTCTCCGGCGGGCCGGCCCGCTACAAGGGACTGGTCGACTCCCACCCGTACGCCGTCGCTGCGTGGGGTGACGGCTGGATCGTCGCCGATGCCGCCGGGAACGACCTGCTGAAGGTTGACGCCAAGGGCAGGGTCTCGACCCTGGCGGTGCTGCCGCGTCAACCGGTCAAGATCACCAAGGCGATGGCCTCGGCCCTGGGCGCCCCCGACTGCATCGTCGGTGTGACGTACGCATTCGAGCCGGTTCCGACCGACGTCGAGGTCGACTACCGGGGCAGGCTCGTCGTCTCGACCCTGCCCGGCGGCCCCGAGGACTCGAGCCTCGGCGCGCGTGGCTCGGTCTACACGGTCGACGCCCGCACGGGCAGCGCGCACCGGCTCGCGACGGGCTTCCTCGGAGCCACCAACGTCGCGGTCGGCCCCGACGGGGTCTACGTCGCCGAGTACTTCGCCGGCAAGGTGACCAAGGTGAAGTGGAACGGCGCCAAGACGACGTTCGCGAAGGTCGCGAACCCCCTGTCGCTCGAGGTCCGTGGTGGTTGGCTCTACGCCGGAACCATGGCTGCCATGGACATGGGGACGGGCCAGATCAGCGGGCCGGGCACGGTGAAACGCTTCTGGATCCTGTAGGGCCTCCGGCCATATCGGGAGAGAACGACCGAGAGCCGGCCCGGCGGATGCCGTCGGGCCGGCTTCTTGGCGCGCAGCGTCGGCATCGCAGCACACGAGGGTCAGCTGCACCACCTCACCGACAAGGAGGTGTCCGCCCAGCGCCGCGAGATCGGCATGGTGTTCCAACGCTCCAACCCCTTTCCCCACCTGTCGGCCCTGGTCGAGTGGCGACCCGCGCAGGTTTCGCATGGCACTCGACCGTAGGGGTGACCACCTGGTCCCGGGTGGCGGGCAGAATGGTCAGCATGACGACGGAGTCGCACGCGCCCGCTTCAGCCCTGCCCGACCACGAGATCCCCACCATCGAGGTGGGCGACCTACGCGAACTGCAGCTCGAGCGGCTGCGAGCCACCGCGCGACTGGTCTACGAGAGGGTCCCGCACTACCGGGCCGCCTTCGACGCCGTCGGCTTTCACCCTGACCAGGTCGAGTCGCTCGACGACATCCGGCGGATGCCGTTCACCACCAAGGCGGACCTGCGGGCCAACTACCCGTTCGGCATGTTCGCCGTGCCGCGCGAGCAGGTGGTGCGGGTGCACGCCAGCTCGGGCACGACCGGGCGACCGACGGTGGTCGGCTACACGGCATCCGACATCGACACGTGGGCCGACCTGATGGCCCGCTCCATCCGCCTCGCCGGGGGGCGGCCGGGTGACATCGTGCATGTGGCCTACGGCTACGGCCTGTTCACCGGCGGGCTCGGCGCGCACTACGGCGTCGAACGGCTCGGGGCGACCGCGGTGCCCGTGAGCGGCGGCATGACCGAGCGGCAGGTGCAGCTGATCACCGACTTCGAGCCGCGCGTGATCATGGTGACCCCGAGCTACTTCCTCAGTCTGCTCGATCAGATGGAGGCGGCCGGCATCGACCCGGCTGCGACCAGTCTGCAGGTCGGCATCTTCGGGGCCGAGCCGTGGACCGAGGCGATGCGCCACGAGATCGAGCGCCGCACCGGCATGGACGCCGTCGACATCTACGGTCTCTCGGAGGTGATGGGGCCGGGCGTCGCGCAGGAGGCCGCCACGACCAAGGACGGCCTGCACCTCTGGGAGGACCACTTCTACCCCGAGGTCATCGACCCGGTCACCGAGGAGGTGCTGCCCGACGGTGAGGTGGGCGAGCTGGTGCTCACGTCGCTGACCAAGGAGGCGATGCCGGTGATCCGCTACCGCACCCGCGACCTGACCCGGTTGCTGCCCGGCACCGCCGTGCCGTCGATGCGGCGGATGGAGAAGATCACCGGCCGCACCGACGACATGATGATCGTGCGCGGCGTCAATGTGTTCCCGACCCAGATCGAGGAGTTCGTGCTGGCCGAGCCGCGCCTGTCGCCGTACTTCCAGTGCGTGCTCACCCAGCCCGGTCGGATGACCCAGCTCACCGTGCTGGTCGAGCCGCACGAGCGACTGGATGCCGCCGAGTCGAGCGCCATCGCCCGCGAGCTCGAACGGGCGATCAAGACCCACATCGGCAGCTCGTGCCGGGTGGAGGTGCGCAACCCGGGGTCGATCGAGCGCTCCATCGGCAAGGCTCGCCGCATCGTCGACGAGCGCCCCAAGCCCTGACCTCACGCAACGACCTGCCCCCCGGCCGGAGGAGGGCGCGCGTCACCGGTGGCTGACGGTGACCTGCACGGCATCCGGCACGAAGCCGACGCTGCGGTAGAGCCGTCCGGCGGGATTGGTCGACTCGGGGACGATCACCCAGGCGGTGGCGCCCTGGTCGCCCGCCCATCGCGCCGCGAGCCCGAGCAGGTGGCCGGCCAGGCCGTGACGGCGGTGTTCCGCGTCGGTTCCGACGGCCTGGAAGCGGGCCAGCTCGTCACACCCCACGATCCCGAGGGATGCCGTGAGCGCGCCGCCCGCATCGAACGCGCCGAACCAACGCGCGACGCCGGCTGCCACCATCCGCCGACG
>JAKDLG010000213.1 GCA_030452985.1 Humibacillus sp. | reverse complement strand
AGCTCGGCTTCAACCTCGTCGGCTACGGCTGCACGACGTGCATCGGCAACTCCGGCCCGATCATTCCCCAGGTCAGCGACGCCGTGAACAGCCACGACCTCAACGTCAGCTCGGTGCTGTCGGGCAACCGCAACTTCGAGGGCCGGATCCACGCCCAGACCAAGATGAACTTCCTGATGTCGCCGCCGCTGGTCATCGCCTACGCGCTCGCCGGAACCATGCAGCTCGACCTGACCCGCGACCCGCTCGGGCAGGACCACGAGGGCAAGCCGGTCTACCTGCGGGACATCTGGCCGACTCCCGACGAGGTGAGTGAGATCGTCGACCGGGTGGTCGAGGCCAAGATGTTCACCGAGGGCTACGCCGACGTGTTCTCGGGCGATGAGAACTGGAAGAGTCTCGACCTTCCCTCGGGAGACATGTTCGAGTGGCAGGCCTCCTCGAGCTATGTGCGTTCGCCCCCGTTCTTCGACGGTATGCCCCGCGAGCCCGAAGCGCTCGAGGACATCGTCGACGCGCGGGTGCTGGTGCTGCTCGGCGACTCGGTGACCACCGACCACATCTCACCCGCCGGCGCCATCAAGAAGGACTCACCTGCCGGTCGGTACCTGGTCGAGCAGGGCATCGCGCCGGGTGACTTCAACTCCTACGGCTCCCGGCGAGGCAACCACGAGGTGATGATCCGGGGCACCTTCGCCAACATCCGGCTGCGTAACCAGCTCGTCCCCGGCGTCGAAGGTGGCATGACCCGTGTCCTGCCCGCAGGCGAGTCGACCAGCATCTTCGACGCCGCCACCCGCTACGCCACCGAAGGTGTGCCCCTGATGGTGATCGCCGGCGCCGACTACGGCTCCGGATCCTCGCGGGACTGGGCCGCGAAGGGCACGCTGCTGCTCGGGGTCAAGGCCGTACTGGCGACCTCGTTCGAACGGATCCACCGTTCGAACCTGATCGGCATGGGCGTGCTGCCGTTGCAGTTCCAGGAGGGCGAGTCGGCACAGAGCCTCGGGCTCACCGGAGAGGAGCTCTTCTCGATCGTGGGCCTGACCGGCGCCGACACGGTTCCCGACCGGGTCACCATCCGGGCCCAGAACGACGACACGACCCGGGAGTTCTCGGCAAGGGTGCGCATCGACACCCCCGCCGAGAAGGCCTACTTCCGCCACGGCGGCATCCTGCAGTACGTGCTTCGCCATCTCCTCGACGCCGCAGACGACACCCGGGCTGCGACGGACCCGGAGTCAGCTCCACGTTGAGGTGTCGCGCCGGACGGGCGAGTCAGGCCGACGTGGTGGTCGCGTCAGGGGGATCGGGGATGATCACGGGGCGGCCGGCCACGGCGCCGGCCGCCACCTGCACGACGAGCACCGCGAGCACGCCCGTCAATGGCAGCGACCAGCCGCCCTCGGCATCGTGCAGCAGCCCGAAGCCGAAGGGGCCGACGGCGGCGATCAGGTAGCCGACGCTCTGGCCGAACGCGGAGACGGCGGCGGTCGAGGAGGGGGAGCGGGTCTTCAGCCCGAAGAGGCTGAGCACGAGCGCGAAGGTGCCCGAGCCGATACCGAGCAGCACCGCCCACAGCCAGGCGCCCTGGGTCGGGGCGATGAGCAGGCCGGTCACGCCGGCGATCGAGATCAGCGTCAGGCCGACCGTCCACGGGCGCTGGTCGGCGCGACGCGCGGCCAGCGACGGCGCGAGGAACGAGACAGGCACCCCGGCCAGGATCGACACCGACAGCAGCAGTCCGCTCTCGCCTGCCGAGAAACCGGCATCCGAGAAGATCGTCGGTAGCCAGCCCATCTGTACGTAGGCGAGCACGGCCTGGGTGCCGAAGAAGACGGCCAGCGCCCACACCATCGGCTGGCGCACCAGGTGCGACAGCGGAGCGCCGCCGGCCCTCGGCGGGGCGACGAGCCCGTCCGGCCCCTCGACCGCGCGAGCCGGCGAACCGCTCCGCGAGCGCATCACGAGCACCCACAGGGCGCCGCCGACGAGAGCGATCACGCCCCAGGCGCCGAGCGCCGTGCGCCACCCGAAGGCGTTGGCCAACGGGGCACTGACGGCCGCGGCCGTCGCGGAACCAGCCGCCAGGGCCGCGGTGTAGACGCCGGTGACCAGGCCGATCCGGGTGGGGAAACGGGTCTTGACGACGACCGGCAACAACACGTTGACCAGGGCGATACCGGCACAGGCGAGCAGGGTACCGATCAGCAGGGTGGCAGTGCCCCCGATGACCCGAGCCAGCAGCGCGAGCCCCAGCAGGCCGGCCGACCACCCGATCACGGTCTCGGCACCGAACCGCCGAGCCAGCGCGGGGGCGCTCACCCCGACGGCGGCGAAGCACAGGAGCGGGATGGAGGTGATGAGGCCGGCCAGCGCTGACGAGAGGCCGGTGTCGGCACGCACCTCCACCAGCACCGGCCCGATGCTGCTGATGCCGGCGCGGAGGTTGAACGCCGCGAGCAGGATGGCGAGCAGCGGCGCCCCCACCAGGGCCAGCTCGCGGGCGGACCCGCCGGGTCGGTGGACGTCAGCCTGCTCGGGTCGTCGCCGGTCGACCGGCGCACGAGTCGGCCCGGGAAGGGTCGGAGGAGGTTGCTGATCGGCCACGGTCGAGCATAACATCAGATCATCTGATGTTTGGAGGATGGATGGACCGTCGAGGCCTGGTCGAGCGAGTGGTCGATGAGTTGAAGGCGCTCGTGGCCGACGGCACCTGGTCGGTCGGTGAGCGCATCCCGGTCGAGGCGCAGCTCGCCGCGCAGCTGGGTGTCGGCCGCAGCACCGTGCGGGAGGCGGTTCGGGCCCTGGCCCACGTCGGCATCCTGGAGGTGCGTCAGGGCGACGGCACCCGGGTGCGAGCTGCCGACGAGTTGACCGTGCTGATGAACCGGCGGATGGGCGGCGTCGAACACGGCCACATCCTCGAGGTGCGCGCTGCCCTCGAGGCCCAGGCGGCTCGACTGGCCGCCCAGCGTCGAACCCCCCTCGATGTCGAGCGGCTCGAACGGTCGCTGAACGCGCGCGAGCAGGCCTGGGGCGCCGGTGAGCTGGGGCCGTGGGTCGAAGCTGATCTCGACCTGCACCTCGGAGTGGTCGACGCAGCCCACAACCCTTTCCTCTCCCGCGTCTATCGCGGGTTCGTCGACGAGCTGCGCGCCAGCATCAAGGCCACCGTGGAGCCCGGCCTCGAGCGCGCTACCCACATCGACCACTCTGCCCTCGTCGAGGCCATCCGTCACGGCGACGCTGAGGTCGCGGCGGGCTGCGTGGGCGCCGTGATCCACGAGGTGCGTGCGGTGGCCGACCCGACCTTCGCCACGCGCTAGTACCCGGAAGTGCCCGAGCATCGCTCGCGACCCGGCCGACTCCAGCGTCCAGCACGACCACGTGAGCTAGGCCCTGGGCCGTTGGGAAGGGGGGTACACATTTTGTGATACAGGTCACTAGGCTGAGTGGCGTCAGGTCTTGAAATTCCGCAGAACAGAATCTAGTATCCATAATACGGAATTGCGACGTTGCTCCGATCGAAAGGCCCTCAATGTCACGCCCTAGCCCCGGATACGCCATCACGATGCGCGTCGCTGCCCCCGCGGGGTTCAGCGCGACGTCAGAACTCGCGGCCGCCGCCGCGTCCGCCGGGGCTGAGATCACGGCCCTCGACGTCGTCGAGTCGACCCATCGAGACATCGTGGTCGACATCACCGCCAACACCGAGGACGAAGATCACGCCGCTCGCGTGAGCGCCGCCGTCGACGCCCTCGAGGGCGTCACCGTGCGCAAGGTCAGCGATCGCACCTTCTTGATGCACCTCGGGGGCAAGCTGTCGGTGGAGTCCAAGGTCGAGCTGCGCAACCGCGACGACCTCTCCCGCGCCTACACCCCCGGGGTGGCCCGGGTCTGCCTGGCGATCGCCGCGAACCCGGCCGACGCCCGTCGGCTCACCATCAAGCGCAACACCGTGGCCGTCGTCACCGACGGCACCGCCGTGCTCGGCCTCGGCGACATCGGACCTGCAGCCGCCATGCCGGTGATGGAGGGCAAGGCCGCCCTGTTCAAGCGGTTCGCCGACGTCGATGCGTGGCCGGTGTGTCTCGACACCAAAGACACCGAAGAGATCATCATGATCGTCAAGGCCATGGCCCCGGTCTACGGCGGCATCAACCTCGAGGACATCTCGGCTCCGCGCTGCTTCGAGATCGAGCGCCGACTTCGCGACGAGCTCGACATACCGGTCTTCCACGACGACCAGCACGGCACCGCGATCGTCGTGCTCTCTGCCCTGATCAACGCCCTTCGAGTCGTGGGCAAGAACATCACCGACACCAAGATCGTCATCAGCGGCGCCGGCGCCGCAGGCAGCGCCATCGCCCGCCTCCTGCACGCCCAAGGTGCCAAGAACATCATCGCGGCCGGCCGCGCGGGGTCGCTGCACGCCGGCGAGACCTACGCCGACGAGCATCGGCAGTGGCTCGCCGAGAACACCAACCCCGACAACATCAAGGGCACCCTCCATGAGGTGCTCGTCGGCGCCGACATCTTCATCGGCGTCTCGGGCCCGAACATCCTCGCATCCGAGCACATCGCCACCATGGCGCCCGACGCCATCGTCTTCGCCCTGGCCAACCCCACCCCCGAGATCCACCCACTGGATGCCGCCAAGCACGCCACCGTCGTGGCCACCGGTCGCAGCGACTTTCCGAACCAGATCAACAACGTGCTGGCCTTCCCGGGCCTCTTCCGGGGTCTGCTCGACGCGGCCGCCTCCGACATCACCACGCCCATGCTCGTGGCCGCCGCCGAGGCCATCGCCAACTGCGTCAGCGCCGACGAGCTCAATGCGAGCTACATCGTGCCGAGCGTGTTCGACCCCCGCGTCGCCATCGCCGTCGCCGAGGCCGTCGTCGCTTCGGCCCATGCCAACGGCCTCGCCACGGCGAGCGCCGAGAGCGACGACAGCGCCGCCCTGACCGCCGGCACCGACAACAGCACGTCCAACCATGGAGAGGCATCATGAGCATCGAGGTCACCGACAGCAACCCGGTCGCCGGAGCCGACGAGATTCTCACCGACGAGGCGCTCGCCTTCATCGAGAAGCTGCACGTGCAGTTCGCCGGGCGACGCAACGAGCTGATCGCGGAACGCGCGACCAAGCAGGCAGCGGCATCCGAGGCGGGTGGGCTCGACTTCCTGCCCGAGACCCGCGAGGTGCGCGAGTCCGACTGGACCGTCGCGCCCGCGCCGCCGGCCCTGCAGGACCGCCGCGTCGAGATGACCGGCCCGGCCACCCCCGAGAAGATGGCGATCAACGCCCTCAACTCCGGCGCCAAGGTGTGGCTCGCCGACCTCGAAGACGCCAGCTGCCCCACGTGGCCGAACGTGGTCAGCGCGATCCGCAACCTGCGCGACGGCGCTCGCGGCACCCTGTCGTTCACCAGCGACGACGGCAAGGAGTACCGGCTGCGCACCGACGCCCCGCTCGCCGTGGTCGTCATGCGCCCCCGCGGCTGGCACCTGAGCGAGGCCCACGTGCTCGTCGACGGTCAGCGGGGTGTCGGCGCCCTCGTCGACTTCGGCCTGCACTTCTTCCACCTGGCCCAGCTGCTGCTCGACAACGGCCACGGCCCGTACTACTACCTGCCCAAGATGGAGAGCCACCTCGAGGCCCGCCTCTGGAACGACGTGTTCACCTTCGCCGAGGCCGAGCTGGGCATCGAGCACGGCACCATCCGCGCGACCGTGCTCATCGAGACCATCCCCGCCGCCTTCGAGATGGACGAGATCCTCTACGAGCTGCGCGAGCACGCCTCGGGCCTCAACGCCGGCCGCTGGGACTACCTCTTCAGCATCATCAAGTACTTCCGCGACGCCGGCCCGCAGTTCGTGCTCGTCGACCGCGCCGACATCGCCATGACGGCACCGTTCATGCGCGCCTACACCGAGCTGCTCGTCAAGACCTGCCATCGGCGCGGCGCCTTCGCGATGGGTGGGATGGCTGCCTTCATCCCCAGCCGCCGCGACGCCGACGTCAACAAGGCGGCCTTCGAGAAGGTGCGCTCCGACAAGACCCGCGAGGCCGGCGACGGCTTCGACGGCTCCTGGGTCGCGCACCCCGACCTGGTACCGGTCTGCATGGAGGTCTTCGACGGCGTGCTCGGCGACCGGCCGAACCAGCTCGAGCGCCAGCGCGACGACGTCGACGTCACGGCCGACCAGCTGCTCGACATCAGCTCGGCCAAGGGCGGGAACACCCGCACCGGTCTGCGCGGCAACCTCTACGTGGCGCTCGCCTACACAGCGGTCTGGCTCTCGGGCAACGGCGCCGTCGCCATCCACAACCTCATGGAAGACGCTGCGACCGCCGAGATCTCGCGCTCACAGGTCTGGCAGCAGATCGCCAACGCCTCCGTGCTCGACGACACGGGCGACACCGTCACCCGTGAGCTCGTCTCGCGCCTGCTCGACGAGGAGGCCGAGCGGCTCCGCGGTGAGGTGGCGGCCGACGACTTCGCGCGCTACTACGAGCCGGCCAAGGCCCTCATCGCGAAGCTGTGCCTCGACGAGGATTTCGTCGACTTCCTCACGCTCCCCGCGTACGAAGTGGTGGTCTGAGATGGCGGATGCCGTTCTGCCCGCCGACTTTCTGCGCGGGGTCGACGCCGAGCTCGGCGACACCGACGACCTGCTTGAGCAGGCCTACCCCGGCGACGACGGTCGACGCCAGCCGGTTCACACCGTGTACGTCCCTGCCGACCGCTACACCCCTGCGCTGCCGGGAGAGTGGGGCGCCGCCGCCCTCGACCTGGTCGCGCAGCACGGTGGGCTGGCCGCCCTCGCCGCCGACCTGGGCCTGGGCGGTGACGTGGCCGAGCAGGTCGCGGCACGCGTCGACACCAAGCTGCGCACCGCCCCGATCGAGGACCTGCGCCTCGACTTCGAGGACGGTTACGGCGACCGCGGCGACGCGGCCGAGGACGCCGACAGCGTCACAGCGGCCGGTGCCGTAGCCGACGCCCTGGAGGCAGGCACCAGCCCCGACTTCATCGGCATCCGCTTCAAGTGCTTCGAGGCACCGACCCGCCGCCGTGGCATCCGCACCCTCGACCTGTTCCTCGGCTCGCTGCTCGAGCGGGTGGGGCAGGTGCCAGAGCAGCTCGTGCTGACCTTCCCGAAGGTGAGCACCGTCAGCCAGGTCGAGGCGATGGTCTCCGTCTGTGAGGCGCTCGAGTCGGCGCACGGTCTCGAGCGGGGCGCGCTCGGTTTCGAGATCCAGGTCGAGACCCCACAGCTGATCCTCGGTCCCGACGGCTCGGCCCCGGTGGCCACCGCCATCCACGTGGCCGGTGGCCGGGTCACCTCGCTGCACTACGGCACCTACGACTACAGCGCCTCGCTGCAGATCGCGGCCGAGTACCAGGCGTCAGACCACCCCGCGGCCGACCACGCCAAGACGGTCATGCAGCTCGCCGCGGCCGGCACGGGAGTGCACCTCTCTGACGGCTCGACCAACGTGCTCCCCGTCGGGTCGCCCGAGCAGGTGCGTTCGGCCTGGGCGTTGCACGCCGGTCTGGTCGAGCGCGCCCTGCGGCGCGGCTACTACCAGGGCTGGGACCTTCACTTCGGCCAGCTCCCGACGCGCTACCTCACGACCTTTGCCTTCTACCGCTCCGGATTCGACCGGGCCGCTTCGCGGCTCGCGAACTACGTGTCCAAGACCGACTCGGCCATCATGGACGAGCCGGCCACCGCCCGGGCCCTGTCCCGCTTCCTCCAGCGCGGCCACGCCTGCGGAGCGATCGACGAGTCCGAGCTGATCGCCACCACGGGTCTCGACGTGGCCGCCATCGGGGCTCTGGCCCGACCCCACTCCGACCCCGAGAGCCTTCGCGCCGGCGCCGGCGCCGGCTCCTGACCGCCG
>JAKDLG010000212.1 GCA_030452985.1 Humibacillus sp. | reverse complement strand
GTAACGAACTGCCCAGCGCCCCAGCGGTCCCGGCAGTCAAATGGATAACCCACTCCACCGATTGCCTGCCCGTCTGCGGTCCGGACGATCACGTAGTGGCCGAAGGGGTGCTGGTCACCGTGTGCCGTGGCGGTACGCAAGAACATCGTGACGCCGACGACGTCGCCATCGAAGGGAAAGTCGGGAGCCCAAGAGTCTTGCGGAGCCGGTCGACGGGCCACGATGCGTTCCGCCTCGTCGGTATCGATGGGGCGCAGGGTCAGTCGCTCAGTGTGCAGATCGGTCACCGGGCCAGAAGAGCAGGCGCCAGGCAGGAGCGCAAACGAGTATTCGCGCGCGCACGCCGATTCTGCCAGCTGGTCGATCGTCGAACATTCTCGAAACCCGGACGCTCACGGGTGCATCCTCGCGCGTCTGTCGGGCCACCGCCGGTTCGACCACACACCGCACGCAGAAACACGAAAGGCGGGCCCGACCGTGTGGTCGGACCCGCCTTCGTTGGTCGTGCCAGGTGATGCTGGTGCTACTGGAGGTCCCGGCTCAGCCGGGACGGCTCACTTGAGCTCGACGGACGCGCCGGCGGCCTCGAGCTGCTCCTTGGCCTTGTCGGCCGCAGCCTTGTCGACCTTCTCGAGAACGGGCTTCGGGGCGCCGTCGACGAGGTCCTTGGCTTCCTTCAGGCCCAGGCTCGTGAGGGAGCGGACCTCCTTGATGACCTGAATCTTCTTCTCGCCCGCGGCCAGAAGCACGACGTCGAACTCGGTCTGCTCCTCGGCCTCTTCGGCGGCGGCGCCGGCGGCGCCTCCCGCAGCGGCGACCGCGACGGGCGCGGCGGCGGTGACCTCGAAGGTCTCCTCGAACTGCTTCACGAACTCAGAGAGCTCGATCAGGGTCATCTCCTTGAAGGCGTCAAGGAGCTCGTCGGTGCTGAGCTTCGCCATGATGGCTTCCTTCCTGTTGCTTGCCGTGAGTGGCTGATTGATGAATCGAACGAACGCCGGTGGGCGTCAGCTCTCGTCGCCACCCTCGGCGACGTCGGTGGGTGCATCGGACGATGCCTCGGCAGCCGGGGCTGCGTCGACGGTGCCGTCAGCGGCGGGTGTCTCGTCGGCGGCAGCAGCCTCCGGCGCGGCGGTGGTGCCTCCGCCCTGCGCTTCAACCTTCGCGCGCAGAGCGTCGACCACACGGGCCGTCTGCGCGAGAGGTGCAGCGAAGAGGTAGACGGCCTTGGTGAGCGAGCCCTTCATGGCACCCGCCAGCTTGGCCAGCAGAACCTCGCGGGACTCGAGGTCCGCGAGCTTGGTGATCTCCTCGGCGGTCATCGGCTTGCCGTCGAGGACGCCAGCCTTGATCACGAGGAGGGGGTTTGCCTTGGCGAAGTCACGCAGGCCCTTGGCCGCCTCGACCGGGTCACCGGTGACGAAGGCGATCGCGGTCGGGCCTTGGAACTGGCCGTCGAACGCCGTGACGCCCGCTTCCTTGGCCGCGAGCTCCGTGAGCGTGTTCTTGACCACGGCGTAGGTGGCGTGTTCCCGGATCGAGCTGCGCAGCTGCGAGAGCTGGGCCACGGTCAGCCCGCGGTACTCGGTGAGAACGGCCGCACCGGACTCACGGAACTTGCCCGTGATCTCGGCAATGGCTGCCGTCTTCTCAGAGTTGGCCATCTGGGCCTCCTTCCCTGCTTGGCGCCGCCGGGTGAGGGTCCCTCACGAAAGGAGCCCCGGCGCAGGGCGCTCGGGGCTCGAAAGCATCTGGTCAGATGCCGTTGAAGCTGAGTGTCCTACGCTGGCTGCCCGCTTCGCAACGGGACCTTCGGGAGGGGCGTGGAGCCCACGTCCTCCAACCGGCGGTCATTGGTCGAGTGCGACGATACGGCGTCGGTGGCTGCGTCACCAAATCGGGCCGAACTCGCCCCGGTGTGGCGCTCGCGTTGACCCGCCCGCTCCCCTAGCGTGGGGGCATGCCCGGAGCAGGTTCCAACCGTCATGCCCCAGGGGCTTCCCCGACCGTGCTGGCCCGCCGTCGGACCGTGGCCGCGGCCGCCGTGGCTGCGTGCCTCGTGGCCGACGTGATCGGCGTCGCCGCCGCCGCGAACCGCGACGACGGTTCGGCGAGGAGCGACTTCACCTCGATGGCGGCAGCGGCGTTCAGTGCGGGCACCGCCGCCACTGCGGGGAGAGCCAGCACCAGGGGCGTCGGCTCCGACAGCGCGGCCGGAGCGGCTGAGACGTTACCTGCCCCCGGTCCCGCAGCGACGAGCACGCCCGGGCGCGTGACGCCGAGCACCCCGAACGTGGTCGAACGCGGCAGTGGCACGTTCACGGTGGTGGCCGTGCCGGCCGGTGCGGTGAAGCAGACCCCGACCACGGGCCGGAAGGTGACCTACACCGTCGAGATGGAGGGGGGGCTGGGCGTCGATGCCTCCGGCTACGCCGCGACCGTCGTGGCCGACCTCACCGATGCTCGCGGTTGGCAGAACGTCGACAAGGTCCGCTTCGTCAACGTGTCGCCGGCGCAGGCGAGCACCGGCACCAAACCCGACCTGCGCATCACCCTGGCCAGCCCCGACACCACCGATCGGCTCTGCGCCCCGCTCAAGACCCGGGGGCAGGTGAGCTGCCACAACGGCGTCCGGGTGGTGCTCAACGACCGCCGCTGGCTGCTCGGCGCCGACGCCTACGGCAAGGATGTCGCGTCGTACCGCATCTACCTGGTCAACCACGAGATGGGCCACGGCATCGGCCACGGCCACGTGAAATGCGCCGGCAAGGGCAAGCCCGCCCAAGTGATGATGCAGCAGACCTACGGACTCGACGGGTGCACGGCGTGGCCCTGGCCCTCCAGCAAGCCGGCCTGACCAAACCGTGCATGGCCGGCCACGTGCGCAACCCCTTCCCCGGCTCCCGGCCACGGTGCTGATCGCCGCGAGCGCCGCCCTGCTGGCCGGCTGCTCCTCGACTCCTGACCTGGATGCCGCGGCCGCGCAGCGCACGTACGACCCGGTGGTTCGCGAGATCGCCGACAACACGACAGCGGCTGCGGGCTTGCGCTGGACCGAGCGGTCGCAGGGCAGTGTCGGCGCCACCACCAGTGGCTGCACCTGGTTCTCTCGCAGCTTCACCGCCGAGACCGACCCGGGTAGCGCGCCCCGGTGGGACCGGGTCATCGCGGCCACCGAGGCCACGTTGCGAAAGCACGGGTTCGCCTCGGCCACTCCGTCCGAGCTCAAGGGCGGTTACACCGGCGTCGAGTCGGTCGACAAGCGGGGAGCCAGGGTCACCATCGCGGCCAAGGGTCGCGCGTCGCTGCAGATCACGGTGCCGGTCACCGATCCCTGCTGACTGAGGGGGGAGTGCGCCGTCACCGCACTCCCGGGCTGACGTTCTCGAGCACTACCGCCAGTCCCTGCCCGACCCCGATACAGATGGCGGCCACCCCCCAGCGACCACCACTTCGCTCCAGGCTGCGGGCGAGAGTGGCGACGATGCGCCCGCCCGAGGCCCCGAGCGGGTGGCCGATGGCGATGGCTCCCCCGTGCCGGTTGACGATGGCGGGGTCGACCGGCCACGCGGCGAGGCACGCGAGCGACTGCGCGGCGAACGCCTCGTTGAGCTCGACGGCCGAGACGTCACTCCAGCGGATGCCGGCCCGCTCGAGGGCGCGGTTCGCCGCCTCGACCGGGGCGTAGCCGAAGAGCTGGGGGTCGATGGCACTGGCTCCCCGCCCTGCAATGCGGGCCAGCGGCACCCGCCCGATCCGATCCGATGATGCCGCACCGCCGAGCAGCACCGCCGAGGCGCCGTCGCTCAGCGGCGAGGCGTTGCCGGCCGTGACGGTGCCTCCGGCATCCGGGCCTCGGAAGACGGTCTTCAGGCCCGCGAGCCGTTCGGGCGTGGTGTCGGGGCGGATCGACTCGTCGCGAACGAGGTCGACCTCGGGCACGGCGACCACGAGGTCGTCGTAGAAGCCGTCGGCCCAGGCCCGGTCGGCGAGCGCGTGCGACCGCGACGCGAAGGCGTCCTGGCTCTCACGGCTGATGCCGTGCTGCTCGCGGAGCGCCTCGGTGGCCTCACCGAGCGAGACGGTCCACTCCTTCGGCATGGCCGGGTTGACCAGCCGCCACCCGAGTGTGGTCGAGGCCAGCGTGAGATCGCCTGCCGGGTAGGGCCGTTCGGTCTTGGGCAGCACCCAGGGCGCGCGTGACATCGACTCCACCCCACCGGCGAGCACGATGTCGGCGTCACCGGTCTCGATCTGCCGAGAGGCGATGATCACCGCGTCGAGGCTCGAGCCGCAGAGCCGGTTCACCGTGGTGCCCGGCACCGAGGTGGGCAGCCCGGCGAGCAGGCTCGCCATCCGCGCGACGTTGCGGTTCTCCTCCCCGGCGCCGTTCGCGTTGCCGAACACGACCTCGTCGATGCCGCCCCCGCCCTGGGCCGCCAGGCCGGGCGACCGCGCAACGATGGCCCGCACCACGTGGGCGGCCAGGTCGTCGGGACGCACCCCGGCGAGGGCACCACCGAACCGACCGAAGGGGGTGCGGATGCCGTCGTAGACGAACGCGTCATGCATCGGGTGTTTCTCCTGCCTCAGGGCTGGCCGCCGTGTCGCTCCGAGCCTAGGACGCGCACGCCCGGATGCTGCGGGGCGGGCTCAGTGGCCCGCCCAGCGGCATCCGGGCGTGACGTTTCGGGACGGTCACCTCCAGGGCGATCAGCGGAAGGGACGCACCACCATCGCCGAGCCACCACCACGCCGGGTCGTCTCGGCCGCGGCGAGGAAGACCTTGCCGTAGTTGCGGATCGCCGTGACGGCCCCGATCTCGCTGGTGGACGACAGCCGGTGCCCGAGGGCGATGAGCCCGGCCCCGACCGACGTGTCGTAGATCGCCGGCTCGGCACTCTCACTGGAGCCGTTGCGCGACGACAGTCGCGGCGCCGCGATCGCGTCGACCAGCGCCAGGTCACGGTCGACGTAGCCGAGGATGGTCTGGCTCACCGAGGTGATGATCGTCGAGCCACCGGGCGAACCCACCGCGAGGTACGGCTTGCCGTTCTTCAGGATGATCGTCGGGCTCATCGACGAGCGCGGACGCTTGCCCGAGCCGGGCAGGTTCGGGTCGGGCACCCCGGGTGTCAGCGGGGTGAAGTTGAAGTCGGTGAGCTCGTTGTTGAGCAGGAAGCCGTAGCCGGGAACGGTGATGCCCGATCCACCGGTCTGCTCGATGGTCAGGGTGTACGAGGCGACGTTGCCCCACTTGTCAGCGGCCGTGAGGTGCGTGGTGGACTTGCCCTCGTAGGGCTCCTTCTGCCCGACCCCCTTCGCGTCGCAACCGCTGTACTTTCCGTCCGGCGAGCCGAAGGGGATCGGCCTGGCCTGCGTGGAGGTGGGGCTGAACCCGCAGGCCCGCTCCTTCGCGAACTTCGGGCTGATCAGCTCCTTGACCGGCACTCCCTCGACGTCGCCGACGTAGCGGTTGCGGTCGGCGAAAGCGGTCGCCGATGCCTCCGAGAACCGGTGCAGGTAGTCGACCTCGCTCAGCCTGCTGGCGGCCACCCCGGTCTTCTTCTCGTAGGCCTTCATCAGGTTGAGGATCTCCGCGATGGCGATGCCGCCCGAGCTCGGCACCGGCATCCCGTAGACGTCGAGGCCCTGGTACCTCGAGGCGATCGGGGCCCGGTTCGGCGCCGTGTACTTACGCAGGTCGGCTCGGGTGATCTGACCACCCATGACCGTGACGCCGCGCGCGGTGTGCGGTCTGCGAGCTTCGGCGACGATCGCGTTGCCGATCTGGCCGTTGTACACCGTCTTGACGCCCTGGTTCGCCAGCACCTGGTAGGCCCGGGAGAGGCCGGGGTTGCGGAAGACGCTGCCGACCGCCGGAGCGACACCGCCCCGCAGAAAGACGCGTGCGGTTGCGGGGAACATCGAGAACCGCGCCGCGTTCTGGTTCGTCTGGTCGGCGAAGGTCTGGTCGACGACGAAACCGGTGCGGGCCAGTTTCTCGGCCGGGGCGAGCACCTGCTTGAACGACATCTTCCCGTGCTCGCGAACCGCGTTGGCCCACAGCGCCGCCGTGCCCGGCACCCCGATCGACAGGCCCGAGCTGACGACGGTGGAGAAGTTCATCGGGGTGCCGTCGGGGTTGGTGAAGCTCTTGGCGGTGAAGCTCTTCGGTGCTGTTTCACGGCCGTCGATGGTCGAGACCTTCTTGGCCTTGGCGTCGTAGTACACGAGGAACCCGCCGCCTCCGATGCCGGCGCTGTAGGGCTCGGTGACCCCGAGGGCCGCGGCCGTGGCGACGATCGCATCGGCTGCGTTACCACCGTCGCGCAGCACGTCGATGCCGACCTGAGAGGCATCACGGTCGACCGACGACACGGCGCCGCCCCAACCGGTCACGACCGGCTCCTTGGGCATCTGCTGGTGTCCGCCTCGGGAGGCGTCGGAACCCGCGGCCGCACTGGCCGTCGTGCGGGCCTGTGCCGCCGGGTTGATGAGGGCCACCGGGAGGGCGACGGCCGCGACCCCCGCTGCCACTCGCAGGGCCGTGCCGGTGCGCCTGGGTCGTGCTACTCGGGAGGTGCTGTGTCCGCTCATCCTCGGACCGTAACGCTGCCCCGCACCACCCGCCACCTGAGACGCGAGACGGGCAGACTGCAGGGGTGAACGTCGAACCGTGGCTGCCGACCGAGAGGTTGCACCTGAGGCGCGCGGGACCCGACGACCTGGGCGCGGTGTTCGCGATCCACGGCAACCCCGACACCTACCGTCACCACCCCAGCGGAGTCATGTCCAGCCCGCAGGAGGCGGCGCTGTTGCTGGCCGCATGGCGAGGTCACTGGGACGCCCACGGCTTCGGGTACGCCGCCGTCGTCCGCCGGGCCGATGGCGTCGTGATCGGCTTCGCCGGAGCCAAGCATCAGTTCTGTGCGTCGGCTTCTCTGAGCGACGGGCTCCATGGGCCCGACAGCAGTCGGGGAGGTTCGCCGGCATCTGGTGCCGGGGAACCTCCCCGAGTGCGGTGTTGGCGGCCGAAACCGACTGAGCCCTCAGACGGTCGCGTCCTCTTCGAGCAGGTTGCGGGTCTTGCTGAAGTCGAGCGGGATGCCGGGGCCCATCGTCGTGCTGACGGTGGCCTTCTCGATGTAGCGGCCCTTCGACGATGACGGCTTGAGACGCAGGATCTCCTCGAGCGCGGCGCCGTAGTTCTCGACCAGCGACTTCTCGTCGAAGCTCACCTTGCCGATGATGAAGTGCAGGTTGGCGTGCTTGTCGACGCGGAACTCGATCTTGCCGCCCTTGATGTCGGTGACGGCCTTGGCGACGTCCATCGTGACGGTGCCGGTCTTCGGGTTCGGCATCAGGCCACGCGGGCCGAGCACCTTGCCCAGCCGACCGACCTTGCCCATCATGTCGGGGGTGGCGACGACGGAGTCGAAGTCGAGCCAGCCGCCCTGCACCTTCTCGAGCATGTCGTCGGAGCCGACGAAGTCGGCGCCGGCCTCGCGGGCGGCCTCGGCCTTGTCACCGTTGGCGAACACGAGCACCCGCGCGGTCTTGCCCGTGCCGTGCGGCAGGTTGACCGTGCCGCGCACGGCCTGGTCGGCCTTGCGGGGATCGACACCGAGGCGCATCGCGACCTCGACGGTCTCGTCGTACTTGGCCCGCGCGACCGCCTTGGCGGTGCGCACGGCCTCGAGCGGCGTGTAGATCTTGCCCGGCGTGATCGCCTCGGCGGCGGCGCGGTAGTTCTTGCTGCGCTTCATGTTCTGCTCCAATTTCTGCTGTTCTACTTCGGTGGTGGAGTCGTGGTGACGGACCAGCGCGGTCCTCCCACGGTGCTGAACGGCATCCAGCCCGGATGCCGTTCAGCTCGTTCAACTTCTCAGAGTGGTGCTTATTGTCGCTCTTCCTCACGCTCCGCTACGGCCGGGTGCCTCGCAAGCT
>JAKDLG010000046.1 GCA_030452985.1 Humibacillus sp. | reverse complement strand
CGTGATGACCGGCCGGCGTTCAAGCGGGACGACCGTGGCGACCGTCCGTCGTACAGCAATCGAGACGACCGGGGTACGCGCCCTTCGTACAGCAACCGCGATGACCGTGACTCCCGTGACTCCCGTGACTCCCGTGGCGGGTACCAGCGTCGTGATGACCGGCCGGCGTTCAAGCGGGACGACCGTGGCGACCGTCCGTCGTACACCAACCGAGACGACCGGGGTACGCGCCCTTCGTACAGCAACCGCGATGACCGTGACTCGCGTGGCGGGTACCAGCGTCGGGATGACCGGCCGGCGTACAAGCGGGACGACCGTGGCGTCCGTGCTAGCAACGGCTTCGGCGATGACCGATTTGGTCACGACGCCGAGGCCGAGCGGATGGACGCCGACACCTGGACGAAGTCGACCCGCGCCGACGTGAGCGACGGACCCGTCGAGGTCACGTCTGACAACGGCTTCGCTGCTCTCGGTCTGCCCGAGAAGGTCGTCGAACGACTGGCCCGGGAGGGCATCACCACGCCCTTCCCGATCCAGAGCGCCACGATCCCCGATGCCCTCCTGGGCAAGGACGTGCTCGGTCGGGGCCAGACCGGGTCGGGCAAGACGCTCGCCTTCGGTCTGCCGCTCATCGCCCGCCTGCTCGAGGCCGGTCAGCGCCGCCTGCCGCGGCGACCGCACGCCCTCATCCTCACCCCGACCCGTGAGCTCGCGATGCAGATCTCCGACGCGCTCGAGCCGCTCGTGCACGTGGCCGGCCTGCGCCACAAGCTCATCGCCGGTGGCCTGAGCTACACGACGCAGATCAACGCCCTCAACAAGGGTGTCGACATCCTGATCGCCACCCCGGGCCGGCTCAACGACCTGCTCGAGCGGGGGGCCGTCGAGATGAGCGACATCACCATCACCGTGCTCGACGAGGCCGACCACATGGCCGAGATGGGCTTCATGGCCGAGATCACCACCAGCCTCGACCAGATCCCGTCTGATGGTCAGCGGCTGCTCTTCTCAGCCACGCTCGACAACGGCATCGACAAGCTCGTGGCCAAGTACCTCACCGACCCGGTGACGCACTCGACGAACGATGCCACGGCGTCGGTCGAGGGTATGGACCACCACGTGCTGCTCATCGACCCGCAGCACAAGAAGCTGATCACGGCCGAGGTCGCCAACCGCGACGGGCGCACGCTCGTGTTCTGCCGCACCAAGCTCGGCGCCGACCGCATCGCGCTCCAGCTGCGCGAGCAGGGCGTCATGGCAGCGGCGCTGCACGGCGGCCTGAACCAGGGCCAGCGCAACCGGGTGCTCGGTGCCTTCCGCGACGGAGGCCTGCGGGTGCTCGTCGCGACCGATGTCGCGGCCCGCGGAATCCACGTCGACGACGTGTCGGTGGTGCTGCAGGTCGACCCGCCGGCCGACCACAAGGACTACCTGCACCGGGCCGGCCGCACGGCGCGTGCCGGTGAGAAGGGCACCGTGGTGACCTTGGCCCTGCCACACCAGCGCAAGACCATGGAGCGTCAGCTCAAGGATGCCGGTCTCGACCTGCTCCCGGTCAAGGCGGCACCCGGCGACGACGTCATCGCCGCCACCGGTGCCACCCGGCCGTCCGGCGTGCCGATCGACGAGGCCGTGTTCAACCGTCTGGTGGCGGCGCCGAAGGCAAACCGCAGGGCACCCGCCGGCCCCCGTGGCCCGCGCCACAGCTCCTCCGGCCGCACCGGTCAGGGCTACGGGCGAGGGCGAGACGGACAGCGCCCGCAGGGCGGTCGCCGTGACCGGGACGAGCGGCTCGTCACGAGCTGGTCTGACGACTCGCGTCGCGGCCGGAGCTGACGCTCGCCAGACGCTGACCGAACGGGGCCCGCTGGTGTGGAAGGGTGAGGGCGTGAGCTCCACCTTCCACACCGGCCGCCTGCTCGTGGCCACCCCTGCCGTCGAGGGTGAGGTGTTCGGACGCTCGGTGGTGCTGATCCTGCACCACGACGATGACGGCGCCCAGGGAGTGGTGCTCAACAAGCCGTTGACGGCCGAGGTCGACTCGGTGCTCCCGGGCTGGCAGCGGGTGGTGACTGCCCCGCCGGTGCTCTTCCAGGGGGGTCCGGTGTCGACGACGTCGGCGCTCGGCCTGGTCACGGTTCCCGGCGACGAGCCCGAGCCGCTCGCGGTCAAACGCCTCTTCGGCTCGATCGGGATCGTCGACCTCGACGTGCCGACGCCCATCGTCGAAGCCGAGCTCGCGGGCATGCGCATCTTCGCCGGCTACGCCGGCTGGGATGCCGGTCAGCTCGAGGGCGAGATCGCCCGAGGGGACTGGTACGTCGTCGACACCGAGGTTCGTGACCCGTTCACCTCGACGCCCGGGGCGCTGTGGCGCGAGGTGCTGCGACGGCAGAGCGACTCCCTCGCCTTCGTCGCGAACTTCCCCGACGACCCGTCGATGAACTGACATGCCGCCGGTGCGACGGATCGCGCTCGTCGACAGCGGCCTGGGACTCATCGGGTACGCGGCTGCGCTGCACGAGATGCGCCCCGACCTCTCCCTCGTGGTGTCGATGGACCCCGACCACATGCCCTACGGTGCTCGTACCCCCGACGAGGTGCGGGCGCTCGTGCTCGAGGCGGCCCGGGCCACGCTGCCCTACCGACCCGATGCCATCGTCGTGGCCTGCAACACCGCCTCGGTCCACGGTCTCGAGTCGCTGCGCTCGGAGTTCGAGCCGGCGACACCGGTGATCGGCACCGTCCCCGCCATCCGGCCGGCCGCGCTGGCGGGTGGCCCGGTCGCCGTCTGGGCGACCGCCGCGACGGCCGCGAGCGACTACCTCCGAGGTTTGGTCGACGCGTTCGCGGCCGGCGTCGAGACCCACACCGTGGCTGCGCTCGGCCTGGCCGAGGCGGTTGACGCCGCCGACCTGGGCCGCATCGACGCGTGCATCGAGGCGGCCGCCGCGCAGACGCCGCCCGGCATCCGTGGGCTGGTTCTCGGCTGCACCCACTACGGGCTGGTCGCCGACCGCATCGCCGCCGCCGTCGGCCCGGCCGTGACGATCTTCGACTCACCGGTGGCGGTGGCCCGGCAGACGCTGCGCCGGGTCGGACTGAGCCCCGACGGTGGCGCCACGCCGCGGCCCCATGCCGTGCCCGCCATCGAGGCCGTGCTGCTGAGCGGGCGACCGGGTGAGCTGCCCGCGACCCTGGCCGCCTACCCCGTCGGCGCCGCGCTGCTGACCCCAAGCCGCTAACCACGTTCGTTGCGGGCGGAGGGGTGTCGAGCACAGCCCTGGTCGGCCCGCGCGTCGGCCTACACTCTGGTCATGAGCACGATGCCTCCCGACCCGTTCGAGCCCGAGCCGCAGCCGTTGCGCGGAACCAGCACGGCGACGATCGAGCGCGAGGAGGTGCGCGAAGAGCTGGCCGAGCCCGGCGACCACGAGCGCTTCTCGCACTACGTGCGCAAGGAGAAGATCCTCGAGAGCGCCCTGAGCGGCGACCCGGTCGTGGCCCTCTGCGGCAAGATCTGGGTGCCGAACCGCGACCCGCAGAAGTTCCCGGTCTGCCCCATGTGCAAGGAGATCTACGAGGGTCTGCGCGAGCCGCAGGACGGCGGGGGGAAAGGCGGTGGCGGGAACGGCGGCGGCGAGTCCTGAGCCGGCGGCCTGACCCGGCCCGGGCGGCCGGACCCGGCCAGGAACTCCTCCCGGTTCCATACCGACTTTTTACCCACTCGGAGACCAATGTGGGGACGGTCGGCTCTTAGGGTGCATGGGTGGTCGACCTCGCCCGGGGGTCGGCCAGCGCCGAAAGGACCCGCTCGTGAAGCTTCGACTGATCGTGCTCGCCGCTCCTCTTGCCCTCGTCGCGGCGTCCTTGGTGACGCCGGCGCAGGCCGCACCGGTCATCGACCAGGACGCGGCGGCGGTGGCCCACTGCCTCGACCCGACATCGGTGGACGCCTCCGCCACGACCGGGAGCCGCGGCTCCCACGCCATCCCACGCGACACGCATAACCTCACCGAGGCTCAGGCGCGGGCCCAGGATGCCGCCCTGAAGCAGGCCCTGGCGGCCAAGGGTCTGCGTCAAGACGCCGCCGGCGCCCTGACCCGCACGGGGTCGCTGATCGCGACGAAGGCTTCGGTCGCGCCGGTGGTGATCGACGTCTACTTCCACACCATCACCCGTGGTTCGCAGGGGGCCGTCAGCGCGAGCCGGATCGCGAGCCAGGTCACGGTGCTCAACTCCGCCTACGCGGGCTCTGGGTTCAGCTTCCGGCTCGCCGGCACCGACGTGACGAACAAGGCCAGCTGGTATGCGGTGGCCCCCGGCACGTCGGCCGAGCGCGCCATGAAGAAGGCGCTGCGCAAGGGTGGCAAGGCCGCCCTCAACCTCTACGCGGCCAACATCGGCGACGACCTGCTCGGCTGGGCCACCTTTCCTGCGGCCCGTATCAGCAAGATGGACGGTGTCGTGATGCTGAACGCGTCGATGCCCGGCGGATCGGCGACCAACTACAACCAAGGGGACACGGCCACCCACGAGGTCGGCCACTGGCTCGGGCTCTACCACACCTTCCAGGGTGGCTGCGCCGGCGCGGGCGACCGGGTGGCCGACACCCCGGCCGAGGCCAGCCCCGCCTATGCCTGCCCGATCGGGCGCAACACCTGCGCCAGCCCCGGGCTCGACCCGATCAAGAACTACATGGACTACACCTACGACGCCTGCATGAACACGTTCACCTCCGGTCAGGTCTCGCGGATGAAGGCCCAGTGGGCGGCCTACCGGGCCTGACTAGCAGCTTCTTCGCCAGCACACCCCGGGGTCTCGTCCGTTGCGTTGGGCCCCGGGCATGTCGTCTCCTAGAACCGGCTAACGTGACTGGTCTATGAGTTCCGGGGCCGCCTTCCACCTCCCACCCGCGTTCCCCGAACGGGCCGCCTGGGGCACTGCCGCCAAGCTGCGTGCCTGGCAGCAGGAAGCACTGGGCCGCTACCTCGAACGGTCCCCCCGCGACTTCCTGGCGGTGGCCACGCCGGGGGCCGGCAAGACGACTTTCGCCCTGCGGGTGGCGACCGATCTGCTGAACACGGGCGTCGTCAGCCGGGTCACGGTCGTCGCGCCTACCGAGCACCTCAAGACCCAGTGGGCGGATGCCGCCGCGCGGGTGGGCATCAGCCTCGACCCCAGGTTCAGCAACAGCATCGGTCGCCACAGCGAGGACTATCACGGCGTCGCCGTCACCTACGCCCAGGTCTCGGCGAGACCGGCCCTGCACCGAGAGCTCACACAGGCCCGGAACACGCTCGTGATCCTCGACGAGATTCACCACGGAGGTGACAGCAAGAGCTGGGGCGACGGCATCCGCGAGGCGTTCGAGCCGGCCACCCGGCGGCTGTCGCTCACCGGTACACCGTTTCGCTCCGACACCTCGCCGATCCCGTTCGTCAGCTACGAGCTCGACCCCGAGGGCGCCCTCGTCAGCAGCAGCGACTACGGCTACGGCTACGCCGAGGCGCTACGCGACGGGGTGGTGCGTCCGGTGCTCTTCCTGGCCTACGGCGGCACGATGCGTTGGCGCACGAAGGCAGGCGACGAGCTCGAGGCGCGGCTCGGCGAGCCGATGACCCGTGACGCCGTGGCGAACGCGTGGCGCACTGCGCTCGACCCCAAGGGGGAGTGGATCCCCGCGGTGCTGGCCGCAGCCGACAAGCGCCTGACCGAGGTGCGCCGCCACGTCGACGACGCGGGTGGGCTCGTGATCGCATCGAACCAGACCCAGGCGAGGGCGTACGCGGCCCTACTCACGGCGCTGACGGGCGAGCGCCCCACGGTGGTGCTCTCCGACGACACCGGCAGCTCCCAGCGCATCGAGGAGTTCGGCGCCGGAACGTCGCGGTGGATGGTCGCCGTACGGATGGTCTCCGAGGGCGTTGACGTTCCGCGGCTCTGCGTGGGGGTCTACGCCACGTCGACCTCGACGCCGCTCTACTTCGCTCAGGCCGTCGGGCGGTTCGTGCGCGCTCGTCGGCGCGGCGAGACGGCATCCGTCTTCCTGCCCTCGGTGCCCGTGGTGCTCGACCACGCGGCGCGGCTGGAGGAGCAGCGTGACCACGTGCTCGACCGGGCCCGGGGTGGCGAGGCGGTCGACGACGTGGCGGCGCTGTGGGCGCAGGAGCAGGACCTCATCGACGAGGCGAACCGCGCCGAACGCGCCAGCGGGGCACTCGACGACGGCTCGTTCGAGGCGCTCGCCTCGGAGGCCCACTTCGACCACGTGCTGTTCGACAAGCAGCAGTGGGGTCTGCACGCACAGGTCGGCTCCGACGACGAGCAGGAGTACCTCGGCCTGCCCGGCCTGCTCGAGCCCGACCAGATGGCGGCCCTGCTCGGCGAGCGACAGAGCGCCCAGGTCAGGCGCTCACCCCAGAAGTCGGCCCAGAAGTCGGCCGGCCCGGCCCCCGTGGCGGCCCACCGCGCCCTGGCGGCACAGCGCAAGGAGCTGAACCAGCTGGTGGCCGCGTTCGCGCGTAAGAAGGGCCTGCCGCACGCCAACGTGCACAGCGACCTGCGCCGAACGTGCGGGGGCCCCGACCTGGCGACCGCGAGCTCGGAGCAGGTGGCGGCCCGCATCGACAAGATCCGGCTCTGGCTGGTCGGGCGCCGATAGGACCAGCACGCCGGGCGTCTCGTAGCGCGCGATGGCTCGGTCGGAACTAGGGTACGAGGGCCGTACGCGGCCCCCGTCACGAACCGACAGACGAAGGAAGCCATGACTGCTGAGCGAGACGACATCCGGGCCGGCTTCACCCGCTCGGCCGGTACCAGCCGCCGGCAGCTGCTGGCCATGGCCGCGGTCGGCGGAGCCGGTGTCGTCACCGTCGGCGCTGCCGCTGGAGCGTCCGCCACCGAGCGGCTCGGCGCCCGGCGCCCGGGCGTGCCGGCGGGGGCGGTTCGGCTCACCGTGCTCGGCACGACCGACCTGCACGGCAACGTCTACAACTGGGACTACTTCAAGAACGCCGACTACGCCGATGCCGCCGGCAACGCGGTGGGCCTGGCGCGGGCCTCCACGATCATCAAGACGGTCCGCGACGTGGTCGGGGCCGCCACCTGCATCACCCTCGACGCCGGCGACACGATCCAGGGCACTCCGCTCGCGTACTACTACGCCAAGATCGACCCGATCACGCGCGGAGCCACCCACCCGATGGCGGCCGCGATGAACAAGGTGGGCTACGACGCCGCAGCCCTGGGCAACCACGAGTTCAACTACGGCCTCGACACCCTGCGCGCGTTCGAGAAGCAGCTCAACTTCCCCCTGCTGTCGGCGAACTCGGTCGACTGGAACACGGGTCGGCCTGCCTTCAAGCCGTGGGTGGTCAAGACGATCAAGCGCCGCGGTCGCGCCCCGATCAAGGTCGGCATCCTCGGCCTCGTCACCCCGGGGGTCGCGATCTGGGACAGCGCCAACGTCGAGGGGAAGCTGCGTTTCCCGGGCATCGTCGAGCAGGCGAAGATCTTCGTGCCGCGCCTCAAACGGGCCGGCGCCGACGTCGTCATCGTCTCGTGCCACTCGGGCGCCGACACCTCCTCGTCGTACGGCGACGCCCTGCCCTACCCCGAGAACGCGAGCAGCCTGCTGGCCGAGCAGGTTCCAGGCATCGACGCCATCCTCGTCGGGCACGCCCACAAGGAGATCGAGCAGCGGTACGTCACCAACACGAAGACCGGCAGGCAGGTGCTGCTCTCGGAGCCCAACTACTGGGGCATGAGAGTGACCGAGATGTCGATCGACGTCGAGCAGCGCCGAGGCCGGTGGCACGTCGTCGGTTCGACTGCAAGGCTCTACAACTCCAACGAGGTGGAGCCCGACGACGCCGTCATCGGCGCCGTGCGCAAGGCCCACGCCAAGGTGCTGAAGTACGTCAACGGCGTCATCGGCACCTCGACGACGGCCATGTCGGCCGCCACCTCGCGCTACGAGGACACCGCAGCGATCGACTTCATCAACTACGTGCAGGCGGATGCCGTCAAGGCGGCCCTCGTGGGCACACCGGAGGCTGACCTGCCGGTGCTCTCGATCGCGGCGCCGTTCAACAAGGCGGCGGCCATCCCGGCCGGCGCGGTGACGGTGCGGGACGTCGCGGGCCTCTACATCTACGACAACACCCTGCTCGGCATCACCTTGACCGGGGCGGAGGTCAAGGACTACCTGGAGACCTCGGCCACCTACTTCAAGCAGGTCAGCGGCACCGGCCCGTTCACCCCCGACGAGCTGACCAACGCGGTCACGGCGCTGGCCCCCAACGGCACGCCCGACTACAACTACGACATCATGGGCGGCCTCGACGCCGCGCTGTCCTACGACATCGACGTCGCCGAGGCTCCGGGTTCGCGGATCTCCAACCTGGTCTACGCCGGGGGGCCCGTCGACCCCGCCGCCCGGTTCGTCATCGCGATCAACAACTACCGGCAGTCGGGTGGGGGCAACTTCCCGCACGTCAAGGCCGCCCCGGTGGTCTACAACCGGCAGATCGAGATCCGCCAGCTGCTCATCGACTGGGCCGGCGCCAACGGCACGATCGACCCGACGCTGTTCGCCGGCATCGACTGGAGGCTGGTCAGCAACGGAAGCCCGATCACCATCACCGACTGAGTGGTCTGCCCGGGGCAAGCCTGGCCTCTACGGTCGGTCGGCTCGTCACTCCGGGCGGCGGGGGCCGGGCTCCAGCCCTGCGATGAGGCAGGTGAGCCCTAGCTCGAAGCTGTCGTGGTCGATGCGGCCGGCATCGTCGCGCAGGCGGTGGGCCTGGCTCAAGTGGGGATAGCGGTCGAGGTAGACCTGGACGTCGTCGGCAAAGCCCGAGGCGAAAGGCGTCGACGCGGCACCGATGACGAGGTACTTGACGGCGCCCGAGATCTCGGTGGCTCGCCGGGCGGGCCAGCCAGCACCGACAAGCCCCCCGTGAACCGAGTTGGCCATGCCGAGAAACTGTTCGCGGCGCCCGGTTCCCGAGGCGATCAGCGGCACGCAGTTCGGGTGGGCCGTGAGCGCCGCGTGGTAGGACCGGGCCCAGGTGAGCAGCCCGTCTTGCCACCCGTGCCGAAAGTCGCTGGTGTCGACGTCGCGCACGAGTCGGTTGGCCACCGCGTCGAGCACATCGTCCTTGGTGGCGTAGTGACTGTAGAGCGAGGAGGCCTGCACGCCCAAGGTCTCTGCCAGCCGGCGCATCGACAGCGACGCCAGCCCGTGCTCGTCGATGAGGGCCAATGCCGTGTCGCGGATGCGGTCTGGGCTCAGCAGGGGCGTGCGTGGCCGGGCCATGGTTCTCCTTCACCAAAAGAGCGGGCAGGTCATCCGTGCTTTGCTAACCGAATGGTGTTCGGTTAATATTCGAACACCATTCGACACGTTATAGGAGAACCGACATGGCCCGCCCCACCGCGCCGATCTTGCCGCTGCACCTGTTCGACACCGACCGGCTGATCGGTGAAGAGGACCGCACGATGCGCGACACGGTGCGCCGGTTCGTCGATGACAAGATCCGCCCGGAGGTGGCGCAGTGGTACGAAGCGGGAACACTGCCGGCGCGAGACCTCGCCAAAGAGCTGGGCAGCCTCGGCGTGCTGGGGATGCACCTGCAGGGATACGGCTGTGCCGGAACGAGCGCCACCGCCTACGGGCTCGCCTGCATGGAGCTCGAGGCGGGCGACTCCGGCATCCGCTCACTCGTCTCGGTGCAGGGCTCGCTGGCGATGTACGCGATCTGGAAGCACGGCTCTGAGGAGCAGAAGCAGGAATGGCTGCCGCGGTTGGCGGCCGGCGAGGCGATCGGCTGCTTCGGACTGACCGAGCCCGACTTCGGCTCCAACCCCGCAGGCATGCGCACCCGCGCCCGACGCGACGGAGACGACTGGGTTCTGACGGGCACCAAGATGTGGATCACCAACGGCTCGATCGCTGATGTCGCGATCGTCTGGGCCCAGACCGACGACCGCATCCGCGGCTTCGTCGTGCCGACCGACACCCCCGGGTTCTCGGCCCCTGAGATCACCCGCAAGCTGTCGCTGCGGGCCTCGGTGACCAGCGAGCTCGTTCTCGACGAGGTGCGCCTGCCCGGGTCGGCGATCCTCCCTGAGGCGGCGGGTCTCTCGGGGCCGCTGTCGTGTCTGAACCAAGCCCGGTTCGGTATCATCTTCGGTTCCCTCGGCGCGGCCCGCGACTGCCTCGAGACCGCCATCACCTACGCCCGTGAGCGCGCCATCTTCGACCGGCCACTGGCGTCCTACCAGCTGACCCAGGCCAAGCTCGCCGACATGACACTCGAGCTGGGCAAGGGCATGCTCCTGGCGCTGCACCTGGGCAGGCTCGAGGACGAGGCGCAGATCAAGCCGGCGCAGGTCAGCCTCGGCAAGCTCAACAACGTGCGCGAGGCCATCGCCATCGCCAGGGAGTGTCGCACCATCCTCGGCGCGGCCGGCATCACCACCGAGTACTCGGTCATGCGCCACGCCAACAATCTCGAGTCGGTGCTGACCTACGAGGGAACCAGTGAGGTGCACCAGCTCGTCATCGGTCAGGCCCTCACCGGCGAAGCGGCCTTTCGGTGACCCGTCCCGGCCCACCGCTTGCAGCGTGTCGACGAGGGAGATCCCGCCGACATGGATGGCGTCCCGACGCAGTCGACCGTGACCGCGGCACCGAACTCCGCACCCATGGGCGACCAGATCCGCTCCATCACCCGGACCTCTGCATCCGGGTGGGTGCAGGTCTCACGAAAGGCCACCCCGGTGCGCCGGTCCAGGACGTTGCGCACCGTCGCCCCGGCGTACCCCGAGCAACGGGCACGTCGGCGTCGATGGTGGACACCCTGAGGGGCCGCTGCTACATTGCGGCTCGAGAGCATCGATCGAACCTCAGATCACAATGACGTATCCAGGAGAGTCCATGGTTGCTTATGCGGTCGTCAATCCCACCACCGGTGAGACCGTTGCCGAGTATCCCAACATGAGCGACGCGGATGCCGAGCAGGCCGTTGCGGCGGCTGACCGGGCTTACCGCGACTGGTCGCGCAAGGCGACGGTCGCCGAGCGGGCTGCCCTGGTGCAGAAGGTCGCCGACCTGCACGTCGAGCGTCGCGACGAGCTGGCCAACATCATCGCGCGCGAGATGGGCAAGCCGTTGGCCGAAGGCCTCGAAGAGGTTGACTTCAGCGCCGCCATCTACTCCTACTACGCCGAGAACGGCGAGGAGTTTCTCAAGCAGGAGGAGATCGCCACCGACGACGGTGGTCGCGCCTTCGTGCGGCGGGAGCCCATCGGGGTGCTGGTCGGGATCATGCCCTGGAACTTCCCCTACTACCAGGTCGCCCGGTTCGCTGGGCCCAACCTGGTGCTGGGCAACACCGTGCTGCTCAAGCACGCCGAGCAGTGCCCCGAGTCGGCTCTCGCGATCGCGGACATGATGAAGGAGGCCGGGTTTCCCGAAGGCGCCTACACGAACCTGTTCGCAACGCACGACCAGGTCGCATCGATCATTGCCGACCCTCGGGTGCAAGGGGTTTCGCTGACCGGGTCGGAGCGCGCCGGTGCAGCCGTCGCAGAGACCGCCGGCCGCAACCTCAAGAAGGTGGTCCTCGAGCTGGGTGGATCGGATGTGCTGCTGGTGCTGGACACCAGTGATGTCTCAGCCGCGGTCGAGGCCGCCACGGCGGGCCGGGTCGGCAACACCGGTCAGGCCTGCAACGCCTCGAAGCGGATCGTTGTGCTCGACACCTACTTCGACGAGTTCGCCGAGAAGTTCTCGGCGGCGATGAGTGCTTTCGACCCGAGTGATCCGACCGCAGACGGCGCAGAGCTCGGCCCGCTGTCGTCGGCGCAGGCCACCGAGAACCTGAAGCAGCAGGTCGAGAAGGCGCTTTCTCAGGGCGCGAGGTCGCTGACCGGAGACATCAAGGTCGACGGCAACTTCTTCTCCCCGGCCGTGCTGACCGATGTCACCCCCGACATGGACGCCTTCCAGGAGGAGCTGTTCGGCCCGGTCGCCGTGCTCTACAAGGTCTCCAGCGACGAAGAGGCGGTCCAGCTGGCCAACTCGTCACCGTTCGGGCTCGGCTCGGTCGTCATCTGTGAGGACGAGGACCGCGCCGTCAAGATCGGATCCGAGCTCGAGGTCGGGATGGTGTTCATCAACGGCGTGAACCTCGACGCTGCCCAAGTGCCCTTCGGGGGCGTCAAGCGCAGTGGCTTCGGCCGCGAGCTCGGCCGCTTCGGTATCGAGGAGTTCCAGAACAAGAAGACCTTCCGCTTCGCTCCGAGCTAACGCCCTGCCGCCGACGATGTCAGGTACCTGGTAGTCACCCCGCTTCGAGAAGGAATGGTCGCCATGACAGAGGGCACCGTGCGCAGTTCGCCGACGCCACAGACCCTTCTGGTCAGTTTCGTACCCACCGACGCTGGAGCCGATGCCGTGGCCCTGGGTCGGCTCCTCGCCAGAGCATCCACCGACCGGCTGGTCGTCTGCTCGGTGGCACCCCAGACCGCCTCCGGGGGGGACGCCGGGTTCGGGGGGCGTGGGTACGGCGACCTGGTGGTCGGGCAGCTGCAGCCCGCGTACGAGCAGGTCAAGGCCGACCTCGCGCCGGTGGAGGCGGAGTTCACCGTGCGCTTCGCCGGCTCCGTCGCGGTGGGGCTGCTCGACTACGCCGCTGAGCTCGGTGCGACGATGCTGGTGCTGGGCAGCGCCCGTAGCGGGCTCTCGGGTCGCTACGCGATCGGTAGCCTCGCGGGGTTGCTGCAGCACTCCTCACCAGTGCCGTTGGCTTTCGCCCCGGACGGGTTCGCCGAGGTGCGCGTCGAGACGATCCGGCGAGTGGCCTGCGCCTACAACGACTCCCCGGACTCTCGACAGGCGCTTGAGCTCGCACTGGAGCTGTGTCGGGCCCATCAGGTACCGCTACAGCTGGTGACGTTCGTCTTTCCGGAGTACCCCCACCTGCGTCAGATGCCCGGCTTGAGCTCGTTGGCCGATGACCGCACGGCGAGGGCAGCGGCGGCCGACCAACTCCTCGCCGAGGTCGCTGACGGACTACCGGATGACATCGAGGTCGAGACCTGCGTGCGAACGGGGGGCAACATCGCGCAGGCAGTGGCGCGGGCCGAGTGGCGAGACGGCGATGTGCTGGTACTGGGTTCGGCACCGATGGGCCCCTTCGCTCGGGTGTTCTTGGGCTCAACGGCCCTGAAGCTGTTGCGGTGCTGCCCGGTACCGGTCATCGCCGTGCCTCGGCCGGATCAGCCCGACGCGACGACACCAGCCTCTGACGAGCATTCCTGAACCCGAGCGACAGGGATCGCTGGCAGCACATTGCGGCATCTGAGGTCTCGGCCAAACTGGAGGTACGAACGGTGTCTGAACAGCAGTCAACGGCAAAGCAGTCCAGCCCCACGGGGTCTGGCGGGCTCATCGACAAGGGCCTTGCGAAGGGCAAGATCGGCACGCTCGCCGGTGCGACGTTGGGCATCTCCTCCGTGGCTCCGGGCTACACCCTCACGGCCAGCGTCGGTCTCATCGTCGCGGCCGTCGGGTTCAAGATGCCGGCGATCTTCATCGCCGGCTTCATCCCGATGCTCTTCACCGCGTACGCGTACCGGGAGCTGAACAACGCCGCGCCCGACTGTGGGGCGTCCTTTACCTGGTCGACCAAAGCGTTCGGGCCCTACGTCGGATTCATGTGCGGCTGGGGGATGGTCATGGCCACCATCATCGTCTTGGCGAACCTTGCCGCCATCGCCGTGGAGTTCTTCTATCTCTTTCTCGCTCGAGTGTTCAGCACTCCCGGTATCGCGGACCTGGCCGACAACAAGCTGGTCAACATCCTGACCACCCTCGCCTTCATCGCCCTGGCCACCGCCATCTCCTACCGTGGCATCACGACGAGCGAGCGTATCCAGTTCGTGCTGGTGGGCTTCCAGATGACCGTACTCGCGATCTTCGTCGTGCTGACCTTCATCCACGTCGCCGACGGGTCCGCCCCGGCGGACGTCAGCTTCAGCCTGGGCTGGTTCAACCCGTTCTCCGGGCTGGCGATGGGTGCGTTCGTGATCGGGCTGACCGGGTCGATCTTCGCGTTCTGGGGGTGGGACACCTGCCTCACCCTCGGGGAAGAGGCCAAGGACCCCAAGCGGACCCCGGGTAGGGCCGGCCTGCTCGCCATCGTCACAATTCTCTTGACCTACCTGCTGGTCTCGGTCGCCATGATGATGTACGCGGGGGTGGGTGACACCGGGCTCGGGCTCGGCAACCCGGAGACTGCCGACAACGTCTTCGGTGCGCTCGCCGGACCGGTGATGGGCGAATGGATCGGGCTGCTGCTGTTCCTCGCGGTGCTGGCCTCATCCGCGGCCAGCCTTCAGACGACGTTCCTGCCCGCCGCGCGCACCATGCTCGCGATGGGCGCCTATCGAGCCTTCCCGGTCAAGTTCGCCGAGGTACACCCCCGTTTCCTCGTGCCCTCGTTCGCCACTGTCGTAGCGGGTGTGGTGACCGCCACCTTCTACACCGTGACGACGATCCTGTCCGAGCGCACGCTGCTCGACACCATCGCCGCCCTCGGCATCATGATCTGCTGGTACTACGGCATCACCGCCTTCGCGTGTGTGTGGTATTTCCGCAGGGATCTCTTCGCCAGTTCCAGGAATGCCTTCTTCAAGCTTCTCCTCCCGCTCGTCGGCGGTCTCATCCTGGCGGTGGTCTTCGTCATCTCGGTCGGCGAGAGCATGAATCCTGACAATGGCAGCGGGGCCTCGATCGGCGGCATCGGCCTGGTCTTCTACCTCGGTTTCGGGGTGCTGCTGCTCGGGGCGGTGGCCCTGGTGGTGATGCGAGCTCGACAACCCGACTTCTTCCAAGGGCGGACCCTGACCAGGGACACGCCCACCATCACCGACGAAAGCGACATGGTGGCGGGAGCCACCGGACCAGAACACATCGACTCAGGAGAATGACGTGACATCCCCAGACCTATCGTCGGAGACCTCGGCTCACGACGACCACCAGAACAGCGCGCACCCGCTCGACCCGCTGACGGCCGACGAGTTTCGCCAGACTGCTGCTGTTCTTCGCCGGGACGCCGGCGTCACCGAGCGGTGGCGTTTCGCGGCCGTCGAGCTCGTCGAACCGAGCAAGGAGGTCGTTCGGGGCTTCTCGGCCGGTGACCCCATCACCCGGCACTCTCGGACGGTGTGCTTCGACCGCGACAGTGGCGAGGTGTACATCGCAGTCGTCTCCCTGAGCGACGACTCCGTCGTCAGCTTCGATCATCAACCGGGTGTGCAACCCAACATGACCGTCGACGAGTGGCATGAGTGCGACGCGGCGCTACGCAAGGACCCCCGAGTCATCGAGGCGCTGGCCAAGCGCGGGATCACCGACCTGGACCTCGTGTTCATGGATACCTGGACCTTCGGAGACTTCCTGATCCCCGACGAGTTCAGGGGTCGCCGGGTGTGTTGGACCGACACCTGGCTTCGCACCCAGAAAGACTCGAACCCCTACGCCAACCCGGTCAACGGCTTCCACTGCCTCATCGACGTCAACGCGATGGAGCTGTTGGAGATCGAGGACACCTTCGAGGTGAAGGACACGCCGAAGACCATGGGGGAGTACATCCCCCACCTGATCCCGGGCATGCAGCAGCGCACCGACATCAAGCCCCTGGAGATCATCCAGCCCGAGGGCGTCTCGTTCACCGTGAACGGAAACGAGCTGACCTGGCAGAACTGGAAGCTGCGGGTCGGGTTCAACTACCGCGAGGGCATGGTGCTGCACAGCATCAGCTACGACGACAACGGTCGGGAGCGACCGGTCGCAGACCGCATGTCGTTCGCCGAGATGGTCGTGCCGTACCGCGACCCCTCGGTCGACCACGTGCGACGCACCGCCTTCGACATCGGCGAGTGGGGGCTCGGGTTCATGACGACGTCTCTGGAGCTGGGCTGTGACTGTCTGGGGGAGATCCGTTATCTCGACGCAGTGCTGCACGACAGCGCGGGAAAGCCGTACACGATCAAGAACGCGATCTGCATCCACGAGGAGGATGACCGCGTGCTGTGGAAGCACGTCGACTCCGTCGCCGGCGCCGAGGTGCGCCGATCCCGTCGGCTCACCGTGTCCTGCCACGTCACGGTGGCCAACTACGAGTACCTCGTGTACTGGTCGTTCTACCAGGACGGCACCATCGAGTGTGAGGTGCGGGCCACCGGCATCATGGTGGTCTCTCACGTCGACGAGGGCCAACCCGTGCTGCACGGCACCATGGTGGACGAGCGCACCTACGCCCCGTTCCACCAGCACTTCCTGGTGGCCCGTCTCGACATGAACATCGATGGCGGCGGCAACACCGTCTACATGACGCAGTCGAGGGGCGCCGAGGTCAGCGAGGCCGACCCCTACGGCATCGGCCTGATCTCGGAGTCGACGCCGCTGAAGACTGAGGCGGAGGGCCAGCAGGACTACTGCTGGGAGACCCAGCGAGCGTGGAAGGTGGTCAACGAGAACTCGCGCAACGCGATGGGTGTTCCGGTCTCGTACAAGCTGGTGCCCACCGGCACCTTCCCCTCGATGCTGGACCCGGAATCTCCCGTTCTCAAACGCGCTCAGGTCATCGGGCACACCTTGTGGGTCACGCCCTACGCACCTGACGAGCGCTGGCCCTGTGGCGAGTTCGTCAACCAGAGCAGCGAGGATCATGGCCTGCCCGTCTGGACCAAAGCGAACCGGTCCATCGAGAACACCGACGTCGTGATGTGGTACGTCTTCGGTATCCACCACATCACCCGCCCCGAGGACGGGCCGGTCATGCCCTCGGACAAGGTGTCGTTCATGCTGAAGCCGTTCGGCTTCTTCGACCGCAACCCGGCGCTCGATGTGCCCGCCTCAGGGGGTCACTGCCATCAGTGACCCCGCCCAGGCCTGACCGAAGGGGCGCTGTCGAGGCCGGTCGCCCGCAGGGCCAGCCACAGCCGCGCTGCCGTATCGGGGTCCGCCAGGCTCGCGCCGAGCACCTGCTCGGCGCGAGCGATGCGGGCCCGAACCGAGTTGCGGTGCAGGCCGGATGCGGTGGCTACGGCCTCCCACCGGCCCCGGTGACGCAGGTAGTCAGCGACCAGCGAGACCAGCTCGGGTCCCTCGTCGGTGAGCGCCCCGATGACCTCGTCCGCCCAGGCCGGTGACACCAGGGGGGTGACGCCCGGTCGCCACACGTGCACTCCGGGTCGGGGCAGGGCCGCACACCAGTCGACGAGAGCGTCGTGGATGGCGCTCACGTCGCGCAGGCGGACGAGCGGCCCCACCCCCAAGGCGCACTGCTGAGTATGCGGGGCCAGCGCGGCGTGTCGATGCTCGTCGTCGGCCCAGTCGTGCGCTGCGTGCATCAGCACCGTCGCGACCTTGCCGGTCACCAGCCCCCACCAGGCCGCACCCGCTGGTTCCAGCGCGGCGGCCAGTCTCTCCAGCGCGACGTCACCCGTTGAAGCCGCCGCGAGCAGCAACCGCACCCGCGGTGGGGGCGGTGGCACTCCGAGTGCATCCGCCAGGTCGCCCGCCGCCTGAACGTGGCCCGCCCGGACGAGCTGGGCGACCCCGGCGGTGAGCGCCCGTTCCGCACGCACGGCCTCCTTGCGGTGGGCCGCGTCGGAGCCGAGCAGGGCGAGCGAGGAGAGCAGCAGGCCGCGCAGCTGCCGAGACATCGGCACCGGGGAGACCGTGCCGAGGTAGGCCAGCGCCTCTCCGTTGCCCACAACGGGGTGAAGCGAGGCGACCTGCTGACCGACCGGGAAGGTCGCGGCGCTCCGAGGGCCGGCCGGGCGCAGCCGACGGACGTCCTCAGACAGCGCGGACGCGTCCGCCGCTCGCGCGGGAGGCCGCGTCACGAGGGGCCGGCCCGTCGGGTCGATGAGCGTGGCCCAGCCCCCGACCGCCTCAGCGAGCACGGCAAGAACGGCTGGTGCGGCATCGGGTGAGGCAGCCGCCGTGACCAGCCGCTGGTGGAAGCCGATGGTGGCGTGCAGCGACCGCTCCTGCTGCGCGCCGACGGACGCCCAGAAAGATCGCGTGACGGACTGGAAGGGGACTTCCGCGGGCACGACGAGAAGGGGCAAGCCGTGCCGTTCGCAGGCCCGCTCGAGAACGCCGGGCACTCGCGTGTGCACCGGGCCGAGACCCAGACCGAGAGCCGCGACACGTGCACCGACGAGGCGTCGAACGTAGGCACCGCACCCGGCGCCGGTCAGCGGCAGAGACAGCCCGGTGGTCAGGAGCAGCTCACCGCCGTGGAGGTAGGTCGTCGGGTCGGCAAGCTCGCTGATGTGTACGGCGTCCAGAACGGCCGTGCCGGGATCGGTCGGGTCGTGCGGCACCAGGGCACCCGGCAGCAGGCTGATGAGATGGCCCACGGTCAGAGGGTCAGACGCCGCTGAGGTTGTTATGTCTCGATGCCGTTCCATCTGGGACATTCTATCCAAGAGTTCATCGCGCCGGCTCCCTAGGCTCAGGGGATCTCAGCGCGGCCCCCCCACCACGGGGCCCGACATCGGCAGAGGAGCTCCCATGACCGACACCACGACCCTGACACCCACCGTCGGCGCGCAGACCGTCGACCAGAAGCGGCTACTGCTCACCGCCATTCCCGGGCCGGAGTCGCTCGCCCGGCAGGCCCGTCGGGAAGCAGCCGTGCCCCAGGGCGTCGGTACCGTGCTGCCGGTCTTCGTCGATCGGATGTCGGGTGGCATCGTCGTGGACGTCGACGGCAACCAGCTGATCGACCTCGCGTCCGGCATCGCCGTGACCTCGGTGGGCGCCACCCACCCATCGGTCGTCGGTCGGGTCCACGACCAGGTCGACCGCTTCAGCCACACCTGCTTCCTCGTCACCGAGTACGACGGCTTCATCGAGGTCGCGGACACCCTCAACCGGCTCACGCCCGGCACCCACGCCAAGAAAACGATGCTCTTCTCGACCGGCGCCGAAGCGGTCGAGAACGCGGTCAAGATCGCCCGCAGCGCGACGAAGCGCCCAGCCGTCATCACGTTCGGTCACGCCTACCACGGTCGCACCCTGATGACGATGACGATGACGGCCAAGAACGCGCCGTACAAGGACGGCTTCGGACCCTTCGCGCCCGAGGTGTACCGCGCGCCGCTGGCCTACCCCTACCGCTGGGGGACCAGCCCTGAGCGGTGTGCCCAGGAGGCCCTGGCCGACCTCAACGACCTCGTCCTCAAGCAGATCGGTGCCCACAACGTCGCGGCCATCGTCATCGAGCCGATCCAGGGCGAGGGTGGCTTCATCGTGCCGCCCCCCGGCTACCTCGCCGGGGTCCAGGCCATCGCCAACGCCCACGGCATCGTCTTCGTCGCCGACGAGGTGCAGACCGGTATTGGGCGCACGGGGGCGATGTTCGCCTCCGAGCACGCGGGCATCGTGCCCGACCTCGTGGTCACCGCGAAGGCTCTCGGCGGTGGCCTGCCCCTGTCTGCGGTCACCGGCCGGGCCGAGCTCATGGACGCCGTGCACCCCGGTGGTCTGGGCGGGACCTACTCCGGCAACCCGATCGCCTGTGCGGCCGCGCTCGGGGTCTTCGAGGCGATCGAGCACGACCACCTGCTCGAGCGAGCCCGCGAGATCGGCGACCTGATCACCCGCCGTCTGCGCGCCATCGCAGACGAGTGCCCGTGGATCGGTGAAGTCCGGGGGATCGGGGCCATGCAGGCCGTCGAGTTCATCGTGCCCGGGTCGCTGGAGCCGTCCCCCGAGGCGACCGCGGCGGTCGCCGCCTTCTGCCACCGGTCCGGGGTGCTCGCCCTGACCTGTGGCACCTACGGCAACGTCGTTCGGATGCTCCCGCCCCTCGTCATCACCGACGACCTGCTCGACGACGCCCTCTCCGTCTTCGCCGACGCCTGCCGGAGCCTGTCATGACCGCTATCGCCATGCCCACCAACCTGCCCACCAACCTGCCCACCAACCTGCCGACCACCGAGACGAGCCACGATCCCACGACCGGGGAGCCCGTGCTCACCGTGGCGACCCAGGGCCCGGACCAGGTGGATGCTGTGGTGCGCGCGTCGCTGGCCGCCGCGGACGCCGTCGCAGGTGCCGCACCGGCCGTCCGCGCGGGCTGGCTCGAGGCCATCGCCGACGCCGTGACCGCCCGCGCCGGTGACCTGGCCGAGGTCGCCGACCGGGAGACCGGCCTGGGCCGGGCCCGGCTCGACGCCGAGGTGCTCCGATGCGCCGCCCAGCTGCGCTTCTATGCTGCGGTTGCCCGCGAGGGCGGCTTCCTCGACGTCGTCATCGACCATGCCACGACGGCCCAGCCCGACCTGCGCCGGATGCGGGTGCCGCTCGGTCCGGTCGCTGTCTTCGGAGCCAGCAACTTCCCGTTCGCGTTCGGCTCGCTCGGCAACGACACGGCCTCCGCCCTCGCCGCCGGTTGCCCCGTCGTCGTCAAGGCGCACCCAGCCCATCTGGCCACCCATGCCCTGCTGCTACGCACGGCGACAGAGGCGCTCGCCGCGGTGGGCGCCCCCGACGGCGCCCTCTCAACGGTCACCGGCTTCTCCGCCGGGACCGAGCTCGTGGTACATCCCGCGCTGCGCGCGGTCGCCTTCACCGGCTCGCAGCAGGCGGGCCTGGCCCTCGCCGGGCTGTCGGCCACCCGTCCGGTCTACATCCCGGTCTTTGCCGAGATGGGCACGGTCAACCCTGTCGTCGTCACCTCTGCGGCGCAGGCTCAGGCGGCCATCGTCGGGGCCGGGTGTGCCGACTCGTTCACGATGGGTATGGGCCAGTTCTGCACCAAGCCGGGCCTCGTCCTCGCGCCTCGTGGGTCGGCCATCGCCGACGAGATCGTCGCGTCGGTGCAGCGGCACGAGCCGCGCGGTCCACTGTTGACCACCGGAATCGCGGGCGCCTACGCCGCTGGCATCGACCGGCTCATCGCCGCCGGCGCCATGACGCTGACCTACGTCGCGGAGCCGGGCCAGGGCACGGCCGTCTCCGTCGTCGTCCTGGCGGCAGACGCCGAGCTGCTCCAGCCAAGGTCGCCGCTGCTCGAGGAGTGCTTCGGCCCGGTCGTCGTCGTGGTGGAGTACGACGACGCCGCCCACCGGGATTACATCCTGAGCCAGTTGCAGGGCTGCCTCGTCGCGACCGTGATGAGCGACGGGCCACAGGATCCCGAGCTGCCCGGTCTCGTGTCGGTGCTGACCGGCCTGGCCGGGCGGGTGGTGGTGGACGAGTGGCCGACAGGTGTTGCCACCACCTGGGCGCAGCACCACGGCGGGCCGTGGCCCTCGACCACAGCCCCGGCGGCGACATCAGTGGGCTCGGGCGCGCTCGACCGGTTCACCCGACCGGTGGCCTACCAGAGCATCACCGACGCCGCGCTGCCGGTGGCGTTGCGCACCGACAACGCGTGGGGCCTGCCGCGTCGGCTCGACGGCATCCTCAGCCCGGCAGCCCCCAAGCGGGCCCGGGCCGCGAGACGCACGACGAAGACTGCCGGTACCTCGAGGGGCGCCACCGCCGAGACCTCGAAGACCAAGGCCACTGGCGCCTCCACGACGGCGAAGAGCGCTGCAGTCCCATCGAAGACACGGGCCAAGAGGCCGTCGCGCTCCGCTGCCGCGGATTCCACTGACGACGCGGCACAGGGCACCGCATGACCGCGCCGTTGGAGGGGATCGTCGTCGCCGACTTCTCGCGGGTGCTCGCCGGCCCATACGCGACGATGTTCCTCGCTGACCTCGGCGCGACTGTGATCAAGGTCGAACGCCCCGGCAGCGGTGACGACACCCGCGCGTGGGGCCCGCCGTGGACCACCGAGTCGAGCTCGTACTTCGAGTCGGTCAACCGGTCCAAGCTGAGCGTCGCACTGGACCTGGCCGATCCAGCAGACCGCGACGTCGCTCGCTCCCTCGCGACCAAGGCCGACATCGTCATCGAGAACTTCCGGGCCGGCACGATGGGTCGCTACGGGCTCGACCACGAGACCGTAGCGGTCGACAACCCGGGGGTGATCTACTGCTCGATCACGGGCTACGGCTCGGGGGCCGGAGCCGCCCTGCCCGGTTATGACTTCGTCGTACAGGCCCTCGGCGGACTGATGAGCATCACCGGAGAATCCGGCGGTGACCCGACGAAGGTCGGTGTCGCCCTCGTCGACGTGCTCACCGGCAAGGACGCGACGATCGCCATCCTTGCCGCCCTGCGGGCCCGTGACGCCGACGGGCTCGGCCAACGGGTCGAGGTCAACCTGCTCTCGAGCCTGCTCGGTTCGTTGGTCAACCAGGCGAGCAGCTTTCTCACCACCGGGCGGTCGCCCGGACGGATGGGAAACCGGCACCCGTCGATCGCCCCGTACGAGACCCTGCACTGCGCCGACGGGGTGATCGCCCTCGCGTGCGGCAACGACGCCCAGTTCGCCCGCCTGGCATCGGTGCTCGGGGTCGCAGAGCTGGCGACCGACCCGAGGTTCGTCACCAACGCCGATCGGGTGGCGCATCGGCCTGAGCTGGTCGCCGTCCTGGAGCAGCGACTGGTGAGCCAGCCGGCGCTGGTGTGGGAACGCGCGCTGCTCGACGCGGGGATCGCGGCGGCGCGGGTCGGCGACATCGGGTCTGCTTTCGACCGGGCCGCAGAGCTCGGGCTGGCGCCGACCTTCGACGTCGGTGACGGCCGAGCGGCTCAGGTGAGCCACCCGATCACCTACTCGGCCCACGCACCACGACGAGACCAGCCGCCGCCGGCCTTGGGCGAGCACAGCCGGGTCGTCCGTGACTGGTGCGCGGCACCGAGCGTTGCCGCACCGATGAGGGCCGAGAACCGACCGGAGCGGTCGGCCCGATTTCGTAATAGGGTTCCCAGCACCTCTGGCTCAACGGAAGGACAGTCATGAGCGAGCAACGTAGGGCCGTCTCCCACGGGGACGACGAGGACGCGGTTCTGGCGTCTCTCGGCTACACCTCGGAGTTCAAGCGGGAGATGAGCTTCTGGGGCAACTTCTCGCTCGGCTTCACCTACCTCTCCCCGGTGGTCGGGGTCTACACGCTGTTCGGCTTCGCACTCGCCACAGGCGGTGGCCCGATGATCTGGGCCGTGGTCCTCGCAGCGGTCGGCCAGCTTCTGGTCGCCCTCGTCTTCGGCGAGGTCGTGTCGCAGTATCCGGTCTCCGGTGGGATCTACCCCTGGACCCGGCGACTGTGGGGTCGCCGCTGGGCGTGGATGGCCGGGTGGATCTACATGCTGGCGTTGGTGGTGACCATTTCCAGCGTGTCCTACGGTGCGGGCCCGTTCGTCGCGATCCTGTTCGGTTTCGAGCCCTCGACGAACATCACCATCCTTTGTGCTCTCGGGCTCATCGCCCTGGTGACCGTGCTCAACTTCGGTGGCACGCGTCTGCTCGCCAAGGTGGCCTTCTTCGGCTTCGCCGCCGAACTGGCCGGTGCGGTCGTCGTGGGAGGGTGGCTGCTCCTCACCGAGAGACATCAAGGCCTGGGGGTCATGTTCGACACCTCAGCGGTCGTGACGAATGGCTCCTACCTACCGGCTTTTCTCGCGGCGGCGCTGCTCGGCGTCTACCTCTACTACGGCTTCGAGGCGTGCGGTGATGTCGCCGAGGAGGTCAAGAACCCCCGCGTACAGATTCCGAAGTCGATGCGCATGACGATCTATATCGGCGGGTTCGCCTCGTTCTTCATCACGTTCGCGTTGCTGCTCTCGGTGCCCGACATCGGCGCCGTGATCTCCGGTGCGGACCCCGACCCGGTGACCACGATCCTCAGCGACGCGTTCGGGCCGGTCGGCTTTCGCTTCGTGATCGGCATCGTGCTCATCTCCTTCTTCTCCTGCGCGTTGTCGCTGCAGGCAGCCGGTAGCCGGCTCATCTACTCCTACGCACGCGATCAGATGATGCCAGGCAGTTCGCTGCTGTCACGGTTCTCGGTCGGGCGGGCCGTTCCGCCCTACGCGCTGCTGCTGGCGGCGGCGGTTCCCGCGCTCATCGTCATCGGGTCCAAGGTGTCAGAGGATGCGCTGACCAAGATCGTGTCGTTTGCCGCTCTGGGCATCTATCTCGGTTTCATGATGGTGGTACTGGCCGCGCTGCGCGCCCGCTTCAAGGGGTGGCAGCCGAGCGGCAAGTTCCGGCTGGGTCGGATGGGGATGCCGGTCACCATCGCCGCCTTCGCCTACCAGCTCCTCGCTGCCGTCAACATGGCCTGGCCCCGCACCCCGGAGTCCGCGTGGTACGACAACTACATCGTGTTGCTCTCAGCGGTGATCGTCGTCGGGGCCGGTTTGGTCTACATGGCCGCGGCCCGACCCTACCTGCGCAAGGACGCTCCCCACGGAGACGCGATTCCGGCTCTGACCGGCACCGCTGCCGGTGCGAGTGAGGATCGCCAGACGGAGGCGGCCGACTCCTGACGCCAGGCCGGTCCACGTCTGACGCGACGCCGGCCAGATCACGCTCACCGGCTGAGCGGTTTCGTTCTCGACGGTTCGGCGGGCCTGACTAGGCTGGGTGCCCGCCGAACACGGCAGCCGACGAAGGGGGAGCCTTGCGCGCCATCGACATCACCGAGCAGCATCCGATGGTCGACGAGTCGACCGACGCCCTCGAGGCGGCCAAGCTGATGGCCAGCCGGTCGCTGCCCGGGCTGGTGATCCGAGGCGACGGGAAGCACCCGTACACCGTGCTGCCGGCCTCGCAGGTGCTGCGCTTCGTCATCCCGACCTACGTGCAGGAGAACCCTGCGCTCGCCCGGGTCTACGACGAGAAGGCGTCTGACCTGATGGCCACCAAGCTCGCCGGGCGCACCGTCGGCGAGGTGATGCCGCCCCGCCGCGAGCTGGCGGAAATCCCGCGCGTCAACGACGACGACACCCTCCTGGAGGTGTGCGCCGTCATGGCCTCGTTCCACAGCCCCATCGTCGTCGTGGGCCACGGAGAGCAGATCGTGGGCACCATCACCATCCGGCGCCTGCTGGAGGTGCTCTTCCCGGATGCCGGGCCAGACAGCGAGCAGGCCCCTGCGTGACGCTCCTGGTCATCGCCGCCTTCGTCGCGGCGTACGTGCTCATCGCGACGGAGCGCATCCACCGGGTCGCCGCCGCCCTCTGGGGAGCCGGGGCGATGGTCGTGCTCGGCGCCGTCAACGCCGAGAGCGCCTTCTTCTCCGAAGACACCGGCATCGACTGGAACGTGATCTTCCTGCTGCTCGGCATGATGATCATCGTCGGCATCGTCAAGCAGACCGGAGTGTTCGAGTTCATCGCGATCTGGTCGGCGAAACGGGCCCGCGGCCGACCCTTCCGGGTGATGGTCATGCTCGTCGTACTCACCGCCGTGGCCTCGGCTCTGCTCGACAACGTCACCACGGTGCTGCTCGTCGCCCCCGTCACGTTGCTCGTCTGCGAGCGGCTCGGCACCTCACCGGTGCCGTTCCTGCTCGCCGAGGCGATGGCCTCGAACATCGGGGGCACCGCGACGCTCATCGGTGACCCGCCCAACATCATCATCTCGGGGCGGTCGGGAATCACCTTCAACGACTTTGTCGCCAACCTCGGCCCGATCGTGGTGCTGCTGCTCGTGGTGTTCGTGGGCCTCGCCTGGGTGCTCTGGGGCCGGAAGATGCAGGTCGACCCGGCTCGAGCCGACTCGATCATGGACCTCGACGAACGCGAGGCCATCGAGGACAAGCGGCTGCTGGCCCTCTGCGGCGTGGTGCTACTCCTCGTGATGGCCGGGTTCGTGCTGCGCCCGCTGATCGGCATCGAGCCGTCGCTGGTGGCCCTGCTCGGCGCCGGCGTGCTCGTCGCCCTCTCGCGCAGCCAGCCCTCGGTCTACCTCCACGAGGTCGAGTGGCCCACCCTCGTGTTCTTCGCCGGGCTCTTCATCATGGTCGGCGCCCTGGTCAAGGTCGGGGTCATCGAGACGGTCGGCCAGTGGGCGGCGGGGCTCATCGGCGACAACCTCGTCGTGGCCCACTCGGCCCTGCTCATCGGCTCGGGCGTGCTGTCGGGCATCGTCGACAACATCCCCTACGTGGCGACCATGAGCCCCATCGTCGAGCAGCTCGTCGCCACCACCGGAGACCACTCACTCTGGTGGTCGCTGGCGCTGGGCTCCGACCTCGGCGGCAACGCGACTGCCGTCGGAGCGAGCGCGAACGTCGTCATCATCGGCATCGCGGCGCGCAACGGCATCCGCATCAGCTTCTGGGAGTTCACCCGCTACGGGCTCATCGTCACGGCCGTGACCCTGCTCATCACCTGGGGCTACGTGCTGCTGCGCTACGCCCTCTGAGCTGCGGTCAGCACCCGGTGGCCCCAGGCCGCGAGGGTCATCGGCTCGCCGGCCGTCAGGCTGACGGTGTCGCCGGTGAAGGCATCGACCCAGTCACCGGCCTGCGGACCGTCGCCGAGCACGACGGTCGCCTCCTGCCCGGTGAAGTTGAAGGCGCCGAAGACCCGGTCGTCGGCGACGGCGCGCACGAAGCTCAGCACTGAGCTCTCGGCGTCGTTCGGCACGCGGACCATCCGGCCGCCCCAGGCGCCGTTCCACAGCGCCGGGTGCGCCTTCTTCAGCGCGAACAGGGCGCGGTAGAGCTCGCCCTGCTCGTGCTCGCGCCACTGGATCTGGTCCTTGTCGAAGAACTCCAGCCGCTTGTCGCTGCCCGCCTCCTGGCCGTTGTAGATCAGCGGCATCCCCTCACCCACGACCGAGAGCACGATCGCCGCCTCGAGCGCCTCGCCGAACTGCTCGTACTCGGTACCCTCCCACGCGTTCTTGTCGTGGTTGCTGACGAACGTCATGCGCATGGCGTCGCGTTGCCACGCCCGCTCGTTCCAGGCGTAGTAGACCTTGAGGGCGTCGACGTCGGCCTTGCCGTGGGCGATCCGGTGCAGGGTCTCGTTCCAGCTCCACGCGTACGTCAGGTCGAACGCGCGGGTGTGCAGGTCTCGGGTCTCCCACTCGGCCAGCATGAACACCGGTCTGATCTGGTCGAGCTCGCGTCGCACGTTGTCCCAGAAGTCGACGGGAACGTAGCCGGCCACGTCGCAGCGGAACCCGTCGACGCCGACCTCGCGCACCCAGAACTTCATGGCGTCGGTCATGTACTCGCGCAGGCCCTCGTTGGAGTAGTCGAGGTCGATCACATCGTCCCAGTCCCACCACGGCGTCGGGCAGAAGTCGCCCTTCCAGTCGCGCTGGTACCACTCCGGATGCCGTTCGACGAGCACGTTGTCCCACGCGGTGTGGTTGGCGACCCAGTCGAGGATGACGTGCAGCCCGAGGTCGTGCGCCACGGCCACGAAGTGCTTGAGGTCGTCGAGGTCGCCGAACTCGGGGTTGACCGCGAGGTAGTCCGAGACGGCGTAGGGGCTGCCGAGGGGGCCCTTGCGGTTCTGCGCCCCGATCGGGTTGACCGGCATCAGCCACACGATGTCGACGCCGAGGTCACGGACGCGAGGCAGGTGCGCCTCGGCGGCCCGGAAGGTCCCTTCCGGGGTGAACTGACGCTGGTTGATCTGGTAGATCGTCGCGTCCTTCGACCACTCCGGGTGGGTCAGCAACACATCGGGGGCCGCCCGGTAGGGGTTGTCACTCACGGGCCCATCCTGTCGTCCCGGGCCTCGACGGACGAAACCGGGCAGGCCGCGGCCGGGGGTCTCACGGGCGGGTGGCTTCGTCGAGGAGGTGCTCGACGAGGGGGACCGTGCGGGGGTCGAGACGAGTAGCGAGCGAGATCGCCGTCGAGGCCCGGGTGACGTGCGAGTCGTCGACCACCTGGTCGATGACCCGCTGGAGGTCGGCGTTGTCGCGCCCGACGATCCGGATGAGCACGTCGCCGGAGCCGGTGATGGTGTGCGCCTCGAGCACCTCGGGGATGCCGGCCAGGTGGTCGACGACGCGCTGGTGCCCCTGCCCCTGGCGGATCTCGAGCGTGCAGAACGCCATGACCGGGTAGCCCAGGGCGGCCGGGTCGACCTGCGGAGCCAGCGAGCGCAGCACCCCACGGTCCTGCAGTCGGTCGAGGCGGGCCTGCACGGTGCCACGCGCCACCCCGAGCCGTCGGGAGGCACCGAGCACACCGACCCCGGGCTCGGTGAGCAGCAGCAGCAGGATGCGGCAGTCCAGGGCGTCGACACTGGTCGGAGTGGTGTTCGGCATGGACACATTGTCCAGTCCAGACCGGCGTTCGGGCAACAACCTGCACATGATGCGCACCATAAACTGCCACTCTTGACCAGTGCGTTCGGGTGAGTCACTCTCGGACTCATGAGCCAGACGATCTCGAACCCGCAGCGCGAACTCACTGACCAGGAGCGCGAGGCCGACCTCGACCTCGACCAGCTCAAGCAGCTCGTCGGCCTCGTCGAGTACGACGAGGACAAGGACGTCTTCCCCGTGACGGGCTGGGATGCCATCGTCTTCGTGTCGGGCAATGCCACCCAGAGCGCGCAGTACTACCAGAACACCTGGGGCATGGAGCTCGTCGCCTACTCCGGCCCCGAGAACGGCAACCGTGACCACAAGGCGTACGTGCTCAAGAGCGGCTCGATCCGCTTCGTCATCAAGGGCGCCGTCGAACCCGACAGCCCCTTGGCCGACCACCACCGCCGCCACGGCGACGGTGTCGTCGACATCGCCCTCGAGGTGCCCGACGTCGACCGCTGCATCGCCCAGGCCCGCCGGGCCGGTGCGACCGTGCTCGAGGAGCCGACCGACCACACCGACGAGCACGGCACCGTGCGCACCGCGGCCATTGCCACCTACGGCGAGACGCGCCACACCCTCGTGCAGCGGTCGAATGTGGCAGGCGATGGGTCCGTCTATTCCGGGCCCTACCTGCCCGGGTACACCACGGCTGATTCGACGTTCGTCAAGCGCGCGGGTCAGCCCAAGCGCCTCTTCCAGGCGCTCGACCACATCGTCGGCAACGTCGAGCTCGGCCACATGGAGGAATGGGTCAACTTCTACAACCGCGTCATGGGCTTCGTGAACATGGCCGAGTTCATCGGCGACGACATCGCCACCGACTACTCCGCCCTGATGAGCAAGGTCGTGGCGAACGGCAACCACCGGGTGAAGTTCCCGCTCAACGAGCCGGCCATCGCGAAGAAGAAGAGCCAGATCGACGAGTACCTCGAGTTCTACCGCGGCGCCGGCGCCCAGCACCTCGCGGTGGCGACGGGCGACATCCTCGCCTCCGTCGACGCGCTGCGGGCCAACGGTGTCGAGTTCCTCGATACCCCCGACAGCTACTACGAGGACCCTGCCCTGCGTGAACGCATCGGCAACGTGCGCGTGCCGATCGAGGAGCTGCAGAAGCGCAAGATCCTGGTCGACCGCGACGAGGACGGCTACCTGCTGCAGATCTTCACCAAGCCGCTCGGCGACCGACCGACCGTGTTCTTCGAGCTGATCGAGCGGCACGGTTCACTCGGGTTCGGGAAGGGCAACTTCAAGGCGCTCTTCGAGGCGATCGAACGCGAGCAGGACAAGCGCGGCAACCTCTGAGACCGCGGGCCGCGTCGGCTTCTCAGGGGTGAGCGGCTCGGCCCGCGGGGATCACCCGGTGCGGGTGATCCCCGCGTCCCGGTGAGCAGGCCACGCTGGAGTCTCCATCCGCTACCCGCTCACAGGCGAGGAGAATCCGGTGCCAGAAGACACAGCCCTCGGCCCTCTCGACTTCATCGTGCTCGAGTTTCCCGAAGGAGCCGCAACGGCTCCGGTCGCTGCAGCACTGGGCGCCGTGCTCGATCGCGGGATCGTGCGACTGTTCGACATCGCCGCTGCTCGCAAGGACGCTGACGGCACGGTGAGCCGTGTCGATCTGGCCGAAGGTGCACCGGGCCTCAGCGCGTTCGCGGGCTTCGCGGGTGCCCAGAGCGGGCTCTTCGACGAATCCGATCTCGACCAGGCCGGCGAGGTTCTCGAGCCGGGGATGGTCGGCCTGATCGTGGCCTTCGAGAACACCTGGGCCGGCGGGTTCGTGAGCGCAGCTCACGCGGCGGGAGGGCGGGTCGTCGCCAGCGAGCGCATCCCGGCCCAGACGCTGCTCGACGCCCTCGACGCCCTCGACCTCGCCGAGGCCGAGGCGTGACCCTCAAGCCACCGGTCGAATCCACAGGAGGATGACATGCCAGGACTACTTCGCGGAATCGCTCGCACCGCGGCCATCGCCGGCACGGCGACGGCCGTCAGCGGCCGGGTCCAACGCCGCCAGGCCTCGAGGTTCGCCTCTCGGGACGCGAACACCGAGATCGAACGTGAACAGGCCTATGCCGAGCAG
>JAKDLG010000357.1 GCA_030452985.1 Humibacillus sp. | reverse complement strand
GTAACTACTCAGGACCCCGGCGTGGCGTGTGGCTGATGTGACTGGTGGTTCGGTAGGTTCTGGGGATGCCCGCTGCGTCGTTTGAGGATGTCCTCGCGACGGTGACGCGGCTGCAGGCCCGGGTCCTGGAGCTTGAGGCCGAGGCTGCTCGGCTGCCGACGTTGCGGGCCCGGGTGGCCGAGCTGGAGGCCGAGAACGCGGAGTTGCGGGCCGAGAACACTGAGTTGCGGCGGCGGGTGGGGATGGACTCGGGCAACTCGTCCAAGCCGCCCTCCAGTGACGGGCCGGACAAGGCCCCGCCGACCTCGTTGCGCAAGAAGACCGGCCGCAAGTCGGGCGGCCAACCCGGCCGCGCCGGCAGCCGGCTGGAACAGGTCGCCGACCCGGACCAGACGGTGGTGCACCGCCCGGCCGTGTGCGGCGGGTGCGCCGCCACGCTGGGCGCGGACGCGCCAGTGGCGGGTGCTCCGGTGGTCCGGCAGGTCTTCGACCTGCCCGAGATCGTGGTCGAGGTCACCGAGCACCAGCTGCTCGCGGTGACCTGCGGGTGCGGGCACACCACCCGCGCGGCGGCGCCGGAGCGGGCCGCGGGCCCGACGAACCTGGGGGACGGGATCACCGCGGTCGCGGTGTACCTGTCCACCGCGCAGATGATCCCGCTCGAGCGGATCGCCGAGACGATCGAGGCCCTGTACGGGATCCGCGTCTCGACCGGCTGGGTCTCCCTGGCCCTGGCCCGCGCCGAGGCGGCGCTCAAGCCGGCCACCGAGGAGATCAAGAAGCAGATCGCGGGGTCGGGGACGGCGTTCTTCGACGAGTCGATGACCACGGTGTGCGGGAAACGGGCCTGGTTCCACACCGCCGCGACCGACACCCTGACCGCGTACCACGCCGACGCGGACGGGCGCGGGCTGGACGCGATGACCGCCTTCGGGATCCTGGACGACTTCACCGGGGTCGCGGTCCACGACGCGTACGCCGCCTACTACTCGGACGTGATCAACCAGGACGGCCTGATCCACGCCCTGTGTGTGGTGCACATCCAGCGGGAGGCGCGCGGGATCGCCGAACACGACCCGGCCGCGAAGCGGGACGGCTGGGCGGCCGGGCTGGACGAGCTGATCGGCAACCTGTTCCGATGGCGCGACACCTACCGTGATGACGGACACGAGCAGCTCCCACCGTTCAAGCTCGCCAAGATCACCCGCGAGTGGGACGACCTGCTCGCCCGGGCCCTCGTGGTCCATCCGCACCAGCCCGGCCGGGCCGGTGGGCAGACCCACGCCCGCCGCCTCGCGGTGCGCCTGCGCGACCGCAAGGAGGACTACCTGCGCTGGCTGGGCGACTTCGCCGTGCCCGCCACGAACAACGTTGCGGAACAGTCCGTGCGGATGATCAAGACCAAGACGAAGACCTCCGGTGGGTTCCGCACCCTGGCCGGGCTGCAACAGTTCCTGACCATCCGCGGCTACCTCGACACGCTGCGCAAGAACGGGCGCCACATCATCACCGAGCTACGCCACGCACTGCAGGGCAACGCCTGGGTCCCAGTCCCAGCCTGAGACCTGAGTAGTTAC
>JAKDLG010000356.1 GCA_030452985.1 Humibacillus sp. | reverse complement strand
CAATGCCACTTAGCGTGATCTGACGCCGGGTCGGCGTGTCTGCCGGGCTGAGGGTGTGGTTGCCGGGATGATCTGTCGATGTGGCTGGTGTGACAGATGATTCGATGGTTCCTGCTGGGCGAGTGCCTGACCTGGTGTCGCTGGGCCTGCTGACCGCCTCGGTGCCGCGGGATGCGGTCGATGAGGCGGTGGAGGCGGCGGGTCGAGGCGCGAAGCGCTCGGACGGCAAGCTGCCACCGCGGGTGATGGTGTACTTCGCGATGGCGCTGGCCCTGTTCGCCGATGACGACTACGAGGAGGTCGCCACCAGGCTGACCGAGACACTGTCTGACTGGGGGTGCTGGGATCAGGCGTGGCGGGTGCCGACCTCCGGTGGGATCACCCAGGCAAGGCAGCGGCTGGGATACGAGCCGCTGCAGATGCTGTTCGAGCAGGTCGCAGTCCCGGTCGCCGAGCAGCTGACCCGCGGCGCGTGGCTGGGCCCGTGGCGGTTGATGGCGATCGACGGGTTCGAGTGGGACGCGCCGGACACGCCCGCGAATGCGAGCGAGTTCGGCTACGCCGGGTCGGGGTCGAACCGTTCGGCGTTCCCGAAGGTGCGCGTGGTCACCATCTCCGAGTGCGGCTCGCACGCCGTGACCGATGCCGCGATGGGCCCGATCAGTGGCAAGGGTACCGGGGAGCAGGCCCTTGCCCGCGTGTTGTACCCGCGCCTGGAGCAGGACTGGCTGTTGATCGCGGACCGCAACTTCTACAACTGGGTCGACTGGAACCGGGCGCAGGCCTCGGGCGCGGACCTGTTGTGGCGCATCAAGGCCGACCTGGGCCTGCCCATCGTGGCCCACCACCGGGACGGCTCGTACAGCGCGGTGCTGGTCAACCCGGCGATCCGCGCCCAGGGGGCACGCTCCCGGCTGGTCGAGGCCGCCCGCGCCGGGGAAGACCTCGATCCCGAACGGGCGCAGCTGGTGCGCGTGATCGAGTACGAGGTCCCGGACCGGGAGGGCAACGGGGACGGGGAGCTGATCGCGTTGCTCACCACGATCACCGACCCGCGTCAGGCTCTCGCGGCGGAGCTGGCGCAGGCGTATCAGCAGCGGTGGGAGCACGAGTCGGGCAACCGGCAGCTGAAGACCTACCTGCGCGGGCCCGGGCAGGTGCTGCGCTCCAAGAGCCCGGACATGGTCCGCCAGGAGATCTACGGCTACCTGCTGACTCACCACGCCATCAGCGCCTTGATCTGTCAGGCCGCGACCGAGGCGGACATCGACCCGGACCGGGTCAAGTTCAAACGCACCGTGCGCATCATCCGCCGACGAGTCACCGGCTCGTCGGCCTTTTCCCCCTGAGCGCCAACACCGCTCACGGGAACGAGCCATGGCCGACATCACCCGAGCCAGCCACCTCAACCCGCGTCGCCGCGAACGTTCCTACCCGCGCGCGGTCAAGCGAGCCCGGCACAACTCCTACCGCGTCAAACGCCCCGACGATGTCGGCGTGCGTCACGCCGGCCCACCGACGATCACCCTGCCCAACCTTCGAAACACCCCAACCGCAGCATGATTCGCACACGCTAAGTGGCATTG
>JAKDLG010000005.1 GCA_030452985.1 Humibacillus sp. | reverse complement strand
GCTCGTCATCACCGCGATGGACATCTCGATCTGCTTCGCCGACTTCCCGACGGAGGCGATCGGCCAGACGACCCGCGACTACCGCCAGCTCGGCATCGGCTACGCCAACCTCGGCGCGCTGCTCATGGCGACCGGTCACGGCTACGACTCCGATGGTGGGCGCTCGCTCGCCGCCGGCATCACCTCGCTGCTCACCGGCGCCGCCTACAAGCGCTCAGCCGAGATCGCCGGCGTCGTCGGGCCTTACGCCGGCTACGCCCGCAACGCCGACGCCCACCAGCGGGTCATGCGCAAGCACCAGGCCGCCAACGACGACCTCCGCACGATCGACGCGATGGACGGCGACGTGCACCGGCTCGCCACCAAGGCGTGGGACGACGTCGTGAAGATCGGTGCCAAGAACGGCTACCGCAACGCGCAGGCGTCGGTGCTGGCGCCGACCGGCACCATCGGCTTCATGATGGACTGCGACACCACCGGCATCGAGCCCGACTTCTCGCTCGTGAAGTTCAAGAAGCTCGTCGGCGGCGGCTCGATGCAGATCGTCAACCTCACCATCCCGCGGGCGCTGCGCAAGATGGGCTACACGGGTGAGACCGTCGAGGCCATCGTCGAGTACATCGCCGACAAGGGTCACGTCATCGACGCCCCGGGCCTGAAGCCCGAGCACTACGAGGTGTTCGACACCGCCATGGGCGCACGCTCGATCTCGGCGATGGGCCACGTCCGGATGATGGCCGCGACCCAGCCGTTCCTCTCGGGCGCCATCTCCAAGACGGTCAACCTGCCCGAAGACGCGTCGGTCGAGCAGATCGAGGACGTCTACCTGCAGGGCTGGAAGCTCGGCCTCAAGGCACTGGCGGTCTACCGCGACAACTGCAAGGTCGGTCAGCCGCTGTCTGACGGCGGGTCGACCGCCAAGGACAAGAAGGATGCCGCTGACTCGGCTTCCGCCAAGGTCGAGAAAGTCATCGAGTACCGCCCCGTCCGCCGCCGCCTGCCCAAGCGCCGCAGCTCGCAGACGACCTCGTTCGCCGTCGGTGGCGCCGAGGGCTACCTCACGGCCGGCACCTACGACGACGCCCAGCTCGGCGAGATCTTCCTCAAGTTCGGCAAGCAGGGCTCGACCCTGGCCGGTGTCATGGACGCCTTCTCGATCGCCGTGTCGATCGGCCTGCAGTACGGCGTGCCGCTCGAGACCTTCGTCGAGAAGTTCACCAACCTGCGGTTCGAGCCGGCCGGGCTGACCGATGACCCCGACGTGCGGATGGCGCAGTCGATCATGGACTACGTGTTCCGTCGCCTGGCGCTCGACTACCTCGACTTCGACACCCGCTCCTTCATGGGCATCCACACCGCCGCAGAGCGGGCCCGTCAGCTCGAGACCGGCTCGTACGAGTCCGACGGTGACGAGGGAGGCGAAGACCTCGCCGACGAGCTCGCCTCGCTGCAGCAGTCGGCCCCGGTCTCACGCCGGGCGCAGGAGGCAGCCAAGGGCGAGGACAGGCATGAACTGGTCGCCTCCGAGGTTAAGTCGGGTGCCGGCGCGGCCTCGGCCCGTGAGATCTTGGGTGAGGTGCACAGCTCGGCCGAGCTGATGGAGAAGTTCCAGGGCAAGTCGGCTGACGCTCCGATGTGCCTGACCTGCGGCACGAAGATGCGCCCCGCCGGCTCCTGCTACGTCTGCGAAGGCTGCGGAAGCACCAGCGGCTGCAGCTGATCAGCGTTCAATGAGACGGGGTTCGGGCGTTTATCTCCCGGGCCCCGTCCCGTTGCCGGCCATGAGTGTCGCCGGGGCGCCCGGCGGCGCCACCTGGCAAGCTGGGCTACATGCCGACGACCTGGAGCGCTGAGACGGATCGGCGGCTTCGAGAGCAGGCCATGGACTGGTTCTCGCTCCGTAGCAACGACGGGGCCGACGCGCTGACCACGGACGAGATCAAAGACTTCCGGTTCGACGGGGCGCCCTTGCCCCTGATGGATCTGCAGCGCGGAATCCGCAAGCCCGCGGTGCTCGAGGCGGCGCTGTCGTTCCGCACCGTTTACCGGCCCGAGGGCGCAGACCGGCCGTACGAAGACGCGGTGGGCGTCGACGGTCTGATCCGCTACAAGTACCGCGGAACTGACCCCGACCACCCCGACAATCGCGCACTGCGCGTGGCAATGAACCGTCGACTGCCCCTGATCTGGTTCTTCGGGGTCGGGACGGCCCGCTACCTGCCCACCTATCCGGTGTTCATCATCAAGGAAGAGCCGAACGAGCTGCAGTTCGTTGTCGACGCAGTCAGTCGGGGCGCCCTCGGAGCCGACAGCGCCCTGGAAGAGACCGTCAAGCGCTACATCACCGTGGAGACTCGGCGACGCCTCCATCAGCCGATCTTCCGGGCCACCGTCATCCGCGCGTACAACACCAGGTGCGCAGTCTGCGCTCTGGGCCACGCGCAGCTGCTGGATGCCGCACACATCATCCCTGATCGTGACGAGCGCGGCATCGCTGCGGTCCGCAACGGACTGGCCCTGTGCAAGATTCACCACGCCGCCCTCGACTCCCACATCCTCGGGGTACGGCCCGACTACGTCGTGGAGATCCGCGACGACCTGCTTCACGAGGTTGACGGGCCGATGCTGAGATACGGGTTGCAAGAACGTCACGGCGAACGGCTCATGGCGCTACCCACCGCGCGAAGCGAGCGGCCAGATCGAGCGCTTCTCGAAGTGGCCTATGGCGAGTTCCGCGCCGCTGGCTAAGCCGACGTCCCTGTACGCCTGAGAAAGGAACGTGGGACCGCAGCGGCATCCGTGGTGGTATTCCTGAGCGTTGTCTGAGTGGTCACAAAGCAGCCCGGGCCGCAGGGCTTCGCGAGACGATGGGGGTGACCGGAGCGGCGGCTCGGCACGGACCCACAGAAGAGGTGCTTCACCATGAACGGCCAGGCACAGACCACCCACGGCATCGTCGTCGGGTACGACGGTTCACCAGGATCACAAGCCGCGCTCGAGTGGGCGGCGCAGACGGCCCGGCTGCAGGGCAAGGGCTTGGCGTTGATGTACAGCGTCAACCTGTCCACGTTGCCCGCGGTGGACGTCACGCAGCTCGAGCCGTCGGTCGAGCAGGCCGCCAAGTCGCTGGTCGACGAGGGGTCCGATCGCGCCGGAGCCACGCTCGACACATCGCAGATCGTGACGAAGTACTGGATCGGCAGCGCCGCGGGGCAGCTCATCGAGGCGTCCAAAGACGCTGAACTCGTGGTCGTCGGGAGTCGGGGTCGCGGTCGCATCCTCGCGGGCCTGCTCGGCTCCACGTCGTATGCCGTGGCCGCCCATGCCCATTGCCCTGTCGTCGTCGTACGCGGGTCGGCAGGAGTGGAACCAGGCGACGTGTCGGCGGTCAGGCCCGGGCCGGACCACGCCGTCGTCGTCGGCACGGACGACTCGGACGCCGCCGCTCGCGCCGTCGACGCGGCGGTCGAGGTCGCCGAGCGGGAAGGTGCCGAGTTGCACATCGTCAGCGTGGCTCACCCGCACTCCATGGAGTCGTGGGCCTACGTCGAGACCGCGAAAGCCGGCACCGAGAAGACCCACGCCCTGCGCGAGCAGGCCGAGCAGTCGTTGTCACGCGCGGCAGCCCGGGTGGCGTCACTGCACCCAGAGGTCACGGTGACCACGGAGGTGCTCTACGGCGAGCCGGGCCAGTCGTTGGCTGACCTCGGCGCGACCGCCGGCCTCATCGTCGTCGGCTCCCGCGGGCGCGGGGGCTTCACGGGTCTGCTGCTCGGATCGGTGAGCCACCGCGTCATCCACGACGCCGCGTGCCCGGTCATGGTCGTGCGCTGACGGCGCCCTCAGGCGGCGCGTTGGTCGCGAGCCGCCGCGCGGATGACGGCTCCGTCGGAGATGACCTCGTCTGGCCCGATGCGCACGTTGTCCCACAGGTGGGCGTTGTCGCCGACCTTGACTCGGGCGCCGAGCTTGGCCTCCCGGCCGATGACCGCGCCCGCTCCGACGTGGACGGCTGAGCCGATCACGGCCCCAGCGCACACGACGGCGTCGTGGTCGACCCAGGCGCCGATGCCGATCCGGGCTCCGGCGCCGACACTCGCACCACGGTCGACGTAGGCAGACGGGGCGACGTAGGCCGTGGGGTCGACGTGGGCGTTGGCCTCGACCGAACCGCCGCCGTTCTCGTGCCGGGCGTAGCGCAGCACGGTGCCGTTGTCCTCTTCGAACTCCTCGTACTTCTTGCGCCTCACTGTGCACCTCTTCCGATTTCGCGGGTGGGCCCGGGGCTCACCGACCGTCACACACGTCAACGTTCAAGCAAACTTGAAGATTCCGACAGACCTGACCGTGGCCTCTTCACTCACCGAGCAACGGATGACGTCATATGCGCAGTTCCCGATCGTGGGGCATCTCTGACGCCTCGTGTCCGCAATGTCCACCCATTGGGCAGGAGCCACCGCTCACGAGCCTCGGATTCGCCAGACACCGAGCCTGCGCGGTGCTCCGGCCAGGCACGTCCGCCCCCGGGTAAGCCAGCTCGGATCAGACCCGGACGGTCAGGCGGCCAACGGCTCGCTCTCGGGGTCGAGTGCGAGTGGCGACACCGTGGTCGGCTTGGTCGTGAGTCTGGCGACCAGTCGGGGCATGACCCCCGAATAGGCCGACGGGGACACGGGCAGCAACCACTGCATCGCCTTGCGGCCGGGTCCTACGTCGAGCCCGAGGTCGCCGAGTACCTCGTCGATGTTGTGCAACGAGAAGGGAATGATGTTGGTGCCGCGCGCGTGCTTCCCTCGGGTGCGCTGCTTCATCCAGGCGAGGCGTTCGGTCACGTGCTGACGCTGCGCCTCGGGGGAGGGGAGGCGGTGGGCCCGGGCCAGGTGCGAACCGATCCACGCCGCCGACATCTCGGCTGACAGCGGCGAGAACAACGATGAGTTGTACCCGTTGAAGGTCAGGTCGGGCACTGCGATCGGCAGGATCTGACGGTAGAGCTGGTAGTCGCCGTTCCGGTCGAGAAGCTGGTCGGTGACCTCCTCGGACAGGAACGGCACGACCTGCCGGAAGCCGGTGGCCGCGATCACGAGATCGGCGGGTACGACCCGTCCGTCGGAGAGCGCGGCGTGTGGTGCTCCGTCGACCACCTCAAGACGATCGATGACGCAGTCACGGGCCACGGCGATCGAACCGTCTCGCACGCGCGGGAAGAACCCTTCGGTGGCGAGGCTCACGGTGCTCCGGGCGATGTCACCGAAGCTGGCGTTCGGTACCAGCCCGAGATCGGCCAGCCCCAGCTGCCGGATGGTGGCGGCGCCGACACTGCCGAGCATGCCGCCGGCCAACGCCGAGTCGTTGGCGTGCAGCACCCGTTCCACCCCTGACACGCTGCGGTAGCGGAACAACCCCTCGCCAAGCCGGGTGAGCATCAGGAACTTATAGTTGAGCAGTCCGCCCAGCTTGCGCGGCAGCTTCCAGAGCAGCTCGCGGGTCACCACGGTCGTCGACGAAGCGCTCTTCGACACCTCGACGGCGACGTCGCAGGCTGACTTCCCGTAGCCGACCACGACCACGTGGCGACCGGCCGTCGCCGTGTGGTCGTGCAGAGAGCCCGCCGGTCCGACCTCGCCCCCGGCGGCGCGGAACTCCTCTTCGCCGGCGAACCGCGGCACGAACGGCGTCGAGAAGATCCCGTTGGCCACGACCAGGTGGTCGTAATGCAGGGTGTCGGCGGAGGTCCGAAGGGTCCAGCCCCCCGTGTCGGCGGGAACCGCACTGGTGACCTCGGTGCCGAGACGGAGCGTGGAGGAGAGGTCGAAGCGAGCGACGTAGCTCTCGAGATAGGCCTGAACCTGCTCACCGCTGGGCCATTCGGGATACGACTGCGGCATCGGGTGGTCGGAGAACGCGTACGTACCCTTGTTGTTCTGAGTGCAGAGCCCAGGGTAGCGACGCGTCACGCTCCACACCCCGCCCACGTCGGGCGTCTTGTCGTACACGGTCACGTCGTGCCCGAGGGCCGTGAGTACCTTGGCTGTCGCGAGGCCGGAGAAACCGGCCCCGATGATCGCTACCTTCATGGAGTTCCTTCGGTGCAGGCTGTGGGTGGACGACGGCGAAACGTATAAGCACGGAGGCGTCGGGGCGCCCCGTGATACGTGTTTGCTGTCCGGAATGTCCGACACGAGCACGCGGGATGCCGCCCGAGGCCGCGAACGCTCAGGGCGTGACGAGGCCGTGGGTGTAGGCGTAGCTGACGGCGTGCGCCCGGTCGCGTAGGTGCGCCTTGGCGAAGAGGTTGTTGATGTGGGTCTTGACCGTCGCCTCGCTCACGAAGAGCCGGCGGGCGATCTCGCGGTTGCTCAGGCCCTCGGCGATGAGCGCCAGCACTTCGCTCTCGCGTGGCGTGAGCCCATCGACGGCCGACGTCGTCGGCGCTCCGGCCGAGCCGGCTGCGGGCGGGGCGGTCGGCGAGGCCAACACTGCCGACCGGTTGACGGCTGCCGACACGAGGCGGGCCTGGACGGCCCTGTCGAGCACCGACTGGCCGGCAGCGGCGGCACGGATCGCGGCCGCGATCTCACCGCGGCCGGCATCCTTGGTCAGGTAGCCGCGCGCTCCGGCCTGCAGCGCCGACAGGATCGAGGCCTCGTCGTCGAACGTGGTCAGCACGATGACGGCGGTGTCGGGCGCCCGCTCCGCCACCTGCGCCGTGGCCGCCGCGCCGTCCATGACCGGCATCCGCAGGTCGGTGAGCAGCACGTCGGGTCGCAGGGCGAGAACGCGCTCGACGGCGACCGCGCCGTTCTCGGCGGTAGCCACCACGTCGATGTCGTCCTCGAGGTCGAGCATCATGGCCAGCGCCTCGCGGATGACGGTCTGGTCATCGGCCACGACTACTCGAATCGTGTTGCCCGTCACAGCTTCTCCTTCGCTTCTGGTCGGTCGGCGGAGGTGGTGGTGCCTGTCGTCCCAAACGCCAGGGTCAGCACCACCAGCCAGCCGCCGGCCCACGCAGGGTCGAGGGCGTCGTCGGTGGTCACCGGCCCCGCCGTCACCGTGGCCCCGACCAGGGCAGCACGTTCTCGCATCCCCAGCAGGCCCATGCCACCTCCGACGGATGCCGGCCGCACCGAGTCGGGTGCTGCATCCGCTGCCCGGTTCGGTGCCGCGTTCACGACCATCAGCAGTAGCCGGCTGTCGTGGGTATCGCTCTCGAGCCGGACCGACAGCCGGGCGCCGGGGGCATGTCGGCGGGCGTTGGTCAGTGCTTCCTGGGCCACCCGGATGACGGTCTGGGCTCGTTCGGTACCGAGGTCGGGAACCACTCCGACGACGTGCAGCTGCTCGCCGTGCCCCGCCACGAGGTGCTCGAGCGCGGGTACCAGCTCGAGGGTGTCCTCCCGCAGGGCGCCGACCGCGCGGCGGGCCTCGACCAGTCCCTCGACGACGAGGCTGCGTGCCGACCGCACCCGGTCGCGGGCCTCCACGTCACGGCCCTTGTCGAACAGGGCGTCGGCGACCTCGAGCTGGAGGTTGACGCCCGAGAGCGAGTGCGCGAGGAGGTCGTGGATCTCGCGCGCCACCCGGGCCCGCTCGGCCAGGGTGGCCGCGTGAGCATCGGCCTGCGCCGCCCGCTGGGTCTGCTCGACCAGGCGGCTCATCGCCTCGAGCGCCTGCGCGCGGCTACGCCGGGCGATCCCGAAGGCGACGCAGGCGCCGGCGGTGAGCGGGGGCCAGAGCGGGAAGTCGGCCACGTTCGGGTGCAGCACCAGCCCGAGCACTCCCACCGCCGACACGAGCGTGGCCACGACGACGGCGCGGCCCGTCGGCAGCCGGCTGCCGGCGTTGATGGCGACGACATAGGCGTAGGCCACGCCCCAGCTGGCCGGGTCGTGGGCGTAGAGCAGCCCGGCCGCGACGGCGCCGACGAGCGCGACGGCGAACTGGCGACGTTCGCTCGCCCGAGCCGGGGTGCGCATCCGCACCACCGACACCACGACGTTGGCCGCGAGCAGCACGGAGCCCCACAGGCCGGCCCCGGTGATCCCGAGCGGTGACACGGTCGCGAGCGACAGGGCCAGCGTGGCGACGGCGAGCACCCGCTGGATCAGCAGCGTCGGCTCACCTGCCCCCGCGGGTCTCGGCGGCACCTGGGGGCGCACCCATCTCTTGAGCTGCTCGGTCACGGTCCCAGTGTTCCAAACCCGGTGGTCGGTCGGGACACAGAGATCCTCCGATGCGGGTGGAGATCGCGTCTCCACCCGGTCTCCACTCCCTCTCCATCCGGTCTCCACTTGCAGGCCGATTCGGGCCGGCGCCGATCCGACGAGTCTTGACATCAGCAGCAACCCCGTACCGACCGCCACACCACAGACCCTCTCCCGAACGGGAGACCACAGCCCAAGGAGTCCCCATGTCAGACCTCGCCCAGGCCGCCCTCATCAGCGGAGGCATCTTCGCCGTCGTCATGCTCACCCAGTTCGGCCGCCGCGCCAACCGCACCATGAGCGCCCTGCGGCCCATCATCATGGTCGTACTCGTGGGGTACGGCTACCTAGCCGGGGCGCCCACCGACCCCACGTCTGTCAAGGTCTACCTCGGCGCGGTCGGTGTCGGCCTGATCTTCGCGGCCGGGGCAGTGGCCTTCACCCGCGTCGAGGTCGACCGCCTCACCGGCAAGGCATACACCATCTGCGGTCTCGGCTTCGTCGCCGTCTGGCTCGTCGCCGTTGCCGCCCGGCTCGTCTTCATCTGGCTCGTCGAGAACAACCTGTGGGCCCGCAACGAGTTCGGCACCTTCATGATCAGCAACCACGTCGACTTCGCCGTCATCGCCCCGTTCTTCGTCATCTGGGCCCTGACGATGGTGCTGGCCCGGGTGGCCGTCGTGCAGCTGCGCATCCGCCTCGCCGTGCTGACCGAGTCGACCCCGGTGGTGGCGGTCCCACAGGAGCGGGTCTCCGTCGGACGCTAAGACCCCACGGACCCGCCCCAGGCCCCGTCCGGATGCCGCTGAGCTGGCGAGTGATCGCCGGCTCAGCGGCATCCCTGCGTCTGGCCCCGTGTCTGGCCCACGTCTGGAGTGCGGGTGGGCACGGTCCTCGCTACCGTCTGGGCATGATCGCGACGGGGGAGACGCCACAGTTCGAGCACGAGTCGGAGCGGCTGGTGTGGCAGCAGCTCGCCGCGACCGTCAGCCCCGACACGGTGCTGGTGCCGAACCTGCGGCTCACCTCCGAGCTGAAGGACCACGAGCTCGACCTCGTCGTGCTCATGCCCGGTGTCGGCATCGTCGTGGTCGAGGTCAAGGGCGGAAGCGTGTCGGTCGACGAGCAGGGACGGTGGTGGACCGGCGGTGGCAGCCGTCGGCACCCGGCGCGCCCCGTCGAACAGTGCCGTGACGGCAAGTACGTGCTGCGAGAGTTCGTCGAGAAGGACCCGCGCTGGCGGTCGAAGCACAGCCGGGTGCGGTGGGGGCACGCCATCGTCGTGCCGTACACCGACGTGCACGACGACTTCGCCACCACCGACTGTCCGCGGTGGATGATCAGTGGCCGGGGCGACCTCGACGCCCTGGCCGATCGGATCCGCGACGTGGCCGCCCGGCAGGAGAACGACCAGCGGGTGCCGAGCCAGAGCGACGTCGACCTCATCCTCGAGATCCTCACCGGGCGCTGCCTGCCCACCTACGACGTCGCCGCGGAGGCCGACGAGCGAGAGGCCGCCGCTGACCGGCTCACCCTCGAACAGGCGACCCTGCTCAAGATCACGCGGCTGTTGCCCCGATTGGAGATTCGCGGGGGAGCCGGCTCCGGCAAGACGATCCTGGCCCTGACGCAGGCCAAGGACCTGACCCGAGGCCAAGGTGATCGCAAGCCGCAGCGCGTGGCGTTGGTCTGCTACTCACTGGGGCTCAGCAGCTACTTCTCGCGCCAGCTGGCCGGCGCGCCGCGCAACCACCGGCCCGCGTTCGTCGGCTCCTTCGAGGCGCTGGCCAACGAGTGGGGCGTCGAGACGACCTCGCACGACCGCAACGATGCGTCGTTCTGGGAGCGGGAGCTCGCCGAGCGGATGACTGAGCGGGCCCGCGAACTGCCCGACGGCAAACGATTCGACGCCATGATCGTCGACGAGGCGCAGGACTTCGCCGACCACTGGTGGCAGCCCCTGATGGCGGCTCTGCGCGACCCCGAGACCGGTGGGCTCTACGTCTACAGCGACGAGAACCAGCGGATCTTCGCGCGCTTCGGCCAGCCGCCGGTGCCCCTCGTGCCGTTGGTGCTCGACCACAACCTGCGCAACACCCGTCAGATCGCCCGCGCCTTCGGGCCCCTCGCGCCGATGCGCATGCAGCTGAGGGGCGGCGACGGCTCCGACGTCACGTTCGTGCCGTGCGCCACCGACGCCGTGATCGACACCGGCGACGACCAGGTCGAGCGGCTGCTGGATGCCGGGTGGCGACCGGAGCACATCGCCCTGCTCACGATGGGGTCTCGTCACCCGATCCAGAAGGAGCGGCAGGAGAGCGAGGGCCACCTCGGCTACTGGCGCTCGTTCTGGGAGAACGACGACGTCTTCTACGGTCACGTGCTCGGCTGCAAAGGGCTGGAGCGGCGGGCGGTCGTGCTCTGCGTCAACTCCACCAAGCCCGAGCGGGCCCGCGAGATGCTCTACGTCGGCATGTCGCGGGCCACCGACCAGCTGGTCGTCGTGGGCGACCCCGCCGTCGTGCGCGAGATCGGCGGTGACCGGGTGGCTCACCAGCTCGGCGTCGGCTAAGTACCACCTCGAGGTTGCGGTGGTGAGGGGATGCCGAGAACGAGCGGCCAGCAGACCGGATGAAGGCTCCGGGACAGGAACGGCAACGACGGCGAGACCAGGCGGGGCTATCTCTGCCGACGGGGTGCCGGAAAATCGCGTGCACGGCGGGGAAGCCATGCGCTTGGGTGATCGCATGACGATCACCGTGCAGCCCGGAACAACCGCGATGCTGGGGGACGTCACCGAGGCAGTCGCGTCGTGGCAGCAGGACGGGGCACCGATCCAGCTCCATCCAGGTGACCTGGGCTGGAACTGCAGCTTCGGCGCTCAGGCGCTGGCGGATGAACTGCGCGTGTGGCACCGCGGCGGAAGGATCCTCGCAGCCGGCATGGTCGACGACGAGAGCGGACTGATCCGCCTGGCGATCGCCCCGAGCGTCAACGATGACGAGGAGTTTGCGGCTCAACTCCTGAAGGATCTGTCCGACCCCGATCGAGGAGTTCTGCCGGCGGGGCGTGGACTGGTCGAAGCCAGGTTCGGTGCCGCGTTCCGCCACGTCCTACGTCGAGACGGGTGGGTCGACGACGAGCCGTGGACGCCGCTGCGTCGCGACCTGACCGATCCCGTCGAGGACTGTGGCCTGCGGATCGAGACCATCGATACGCACAACGTGCGAGATGACATCGTTCGCGATCGAGTCGCGGTTCAGCGAGCTTCCTTTCCGAACTCGACGTTCACCCTGGAGCGCTGGCAGGCCATGGCCTCGTCGCCCGCGTACCGCCGTGCCCGTTGCCTCGTCGCGTACGACCGTGCGGGACACGCTGTGGCGGCGACGACCGTATGGTCGGCCGGAAAGGGGCGTCCCGGGCTCATTGAACCGCTCGGTGCGCACCGCGACCACCGCGGCCACGGCCACGGCCGCGCCATCACCGTCGCAGCCGCCGCAGAGCTGAAGAAGATGGAGGCCTCGAGCGTGTCCGTGTGCACTCCGAGCAGCAACGTCGGCGGTGTCGGTGCCTACGTGTCGGCGGGCTTCGACCGGCTGGCGGACGTCACCGACTTCCGCCGACCGAGCTGAGTTGCAACCAAGCCGGCGTCGCGCGATGCGTGACGCCCGGCCTCGGCGTCAGCTCACGGCAACGGAGCCCGAATTGGATCCACCAGGGACGGGTGAAGCTCGCCTCGTCTGGCTCACCTGGCCCTCCTGCTCTCCTGGCGGGGCGCTCACTGATCTCACACTCAGAGGTGTTGCCGGTGTCGGCGTGACGCTGTAGCTTGGGCCCTCATCCGGGCGGAGGGCTCCATGGGCAAACTGATCTACGCGGCCAACATCTCCCTCGATGGCTTCCTCGAGGACGAGACCGGTTCCTTCGACTGGTCTGTGCCTGACGAGGATGTACACGCGTTCTGGAACGAGCACGAACGGCACATCGGCATGTCGCTCTATGGGCGACGCATGTACGAGACGATGTCCGTCTGGGAGAACGACGACTGGTTGAAGAACGAGCCTCTGGTGGTCCGTGAGTACGCCGAGATCTGGCGTGACACCGACAAGGTCGTCTACTCCTCCTCGCTCACGGACGTCTCGACCGCGCGCACCAGGATCGAGCGGCAGTTCGAGCCCGAGGCGGTGCAGCGGCTCAAGGTGACCTCCGGTCCAGACCTGAGCATCGGAGGAGCGGGGATCGCGGCGGAGGCCTTCCGGCACGGTCTGGTCGACGAGTGCGTCCTGCTCTTGTGCCCTGCCCTCGTGGGCGGTGGCAAGCCGGCGCTTCCTCGGGGCGTACGACTCAGCCTCGAGCTGCTGGACCACCGACGATTCGACAACGGCGTGATCTACGTCCGCTACGCGGTGCAGAACCTCGCCTGAGACCTGCGGCGCCCGACAGCGCCAAGAGGGGAAGTTGGGCGTTGGTCGCCCACGGCATCTTTCATACCGGTGTGGGTGCCGGTGGCGACGTACCGATCACCGCGGCGAGGTCATTCGCCTGGCAGCGGCCTGGGCTAGCTTGGTGTTGCTGGTCACTGTGTGGATTCTTCGGGCGCGAGCCGGGTCAGGTAGTTCGCGGGTGCACTTCTTCTTCGTCTGGCCGACGACTGAGGCCGTTCCCCATCTGAAGGGTTGACATGCCTACCAAGTTCGCTCCGGCCTTGAGACATCTCGGCGCGGCCTTCGCCGCCGTCATGGGTGTGATGGCCATCGTCTGGGGCGCCCTGGCGCTGAACACCGTGCACGACGACGCCTCCGAAATGGGGTGGCTGCGTGAGCATGCCCCGGCCGGGTCTTATCGCGTGACCGAGCTCGGCGAGGTCAGCCGCGACGGGTACGCCGACGCCGTCTGGGTCGACGTACCGGGACAGCCGCACGCCTTCATTAACCTGAGCCGCAGCCAGCAGCAGGTGAGCGCGGTCGGTGACCGGGTCCGGGCGCGCGTCGACGAGCGAGAGGCGCCCGCGCTCGGCGATGGACTGCCCGCAGATGTGGTCTCGTCCGGTGTCGGGTTTCGCTACCTGGGCCCCGGTGCGCTGGTGGCTGTCGGGTTGCTACTGGTCGGAGGTGGGGTGCTCGCGGGAGGGTCCTCCGATGTCGGACGACGTCAACGAGAGCCCGTGGGCGGGCACCCTGAGGTGGGCGCGGCCGTCAATTGACGCGCGGTAGTGCGGTCGCCGTGGCTTCGCACTCCATGGCTCCCCGAACTGTGACCGATCGGCTGGGACCGGAGAGGCCGTTGCTTCCAAGTCGCGAGCGTTTGGCTGCGGATCAGAAGGGCGGCCGGTCGTCGGCGGGTTCAATCGGCTTCGGATCGCTCACCGGGCGCTGGGCCGCTGCTTCCGATGGCCGCCCTGGTTCTCGAAGACCTTCGAGCCAGTCCTTGGGGTAAGTGGTGTAGACGCGTGCAGCGGCGGTACGCCAATGGACGGCGCCGTCGGGGTCACGGGTCGCAGACCAGTGCTCATGGGTGCGGAGGTTGTGGTGTTGGCGTTCCTTGGCGGTGAGGTTGCTGACGTGGGTCGGGCCGGCTGGCCATGGGGTGTCGTGGTCGAGGTCGCACCGGTTGGCGGGCACGGTGCAGCCCGGGCCGCGGCAGGTCCCATCGACGGCCATGACCTGAGCACGCATCGCGGCGGTGGGCCGGTAGGCGGTCGTCTCGAGCTGCAGGGCGGCTCCGGTGTCGACGTCGACGGCGAGGCGTTGCCAGGTGGAGCCTGCCGCCAGCATGATCCGGCGGGCCTGATCGGCCGGCACCCACCCGTAGCCCGGGATCTCGCACGGAGCGTCGGTGAGCCCGACCGCGGTGGTGAAGGGCACGACGACCCAAACGGCCGCGGCCGGTGGCCGGCCGACGCGAGCGGCTTCCTTCGGCGCGGGACCGCGAGAGTGTCTGGCGCCGGAATGCGTTCGAGAGTGGCCACTCGCCTGGTCGTCGACCGAACCGGGCTCGTCGGTGCGCTGCTGGTCACCAGCCGGGGCGGTCTCGGGATCCGGGTCGGCGGAGCTGCTCTGGTCGGTTGGGACCACGTCCGGCGCCAGCCCGCCGAACGCCAACAGGTCGGTGGCCACCTCGGCCCGCAACGTCTCGAGATCGCGCTCGTCGCCGCTCTGCCGGGCGGCTCGCGCGGCCGCGTTCACGCGTTCCATCGCAGCGATCACCTTCTCGGCATCGTTGGTGATGGTCATCGTGCCGAGCCCGTCTTCGTCGATTCTGGCGTACACTCCGCGGCGGCGCTTGCGAGCGGCCCGGCGCCGTTCTGCCGCGTCACGGTCGGCCGCGATCACGCACCGGTTCAGTCGCTGGCGGAACAGGGCTGCTGACGGCGGCGCACCGTCTTTCGGGCGCAGCACCGCATCGGCAACTCCCAAGGCCGCCTCGTCGGCCAAGCCTTGTGTTTCGGTGTGGATGGTGCACGCCCGGTGGAGGTTGACCGTGCCGGCCCAAAGTCGAGCCCGCAGGTCGGTGGCCGCTGCCCCACGGGCGGAGCCCAACCGAACCCGAGCGAAGACGTCACGTTCCCCGAGGCCCGTGGCGGTGCAGACCTCCATCACGGTGAGCCGCTCGGGGTCGACCCAGCCGGGAGGAGTGCTTCGGCCCAACGCGGCGAACCGTGCGGTCTCGGCGGCATCGATGTCGGCGTGCAGGCGCCCCAGCGACTCCACCGCCACGGCGTCGAGCGCAGCCTTGCAGTGCTCTACCGCCTCGAACCGGCGTAGCTCGTCGCTCGCCTCGGCTTCGAGGTCGGAGACGGTTGGCGCTTCGTCGACAGACGTCACTGGAGCCAGGTCGTCGGCGGCCGCCTCGAGCAGCTCGGCCACCAGCATCGGCAGCCGGCGGGTCAGCACGTGCTGGGCCACCTGGCGGCGCAGGGCTCGCTCGAACAGGGGAAGCTGCTTCTGGTTCAACGACACCCGGCCGGCGTCACGGGCCCGGTACAAGGCGCTCAGCCGATCGAGGTCGACCACCGCATCATCGTGGCCCACTATCCGTGCCAGTGCGGCAGCGTCGGTACGTGAGCCGTCGGGCGTCGGGGAGGCATGCTGTCGAGGGGTTTCGACCATCGACCGTGCCTCCTGTCGCTCGCACCACGCTGACGTCCCTACTACCTCCATTAGAACAGGTGTTCGACAGACCTGTCAAGAGGGGATCGCCCAATTCGCTTGGATGGCAGTGAGATTGGCCAAGAGGTGGGTCAGCCGTGACGCCAGTCGGTGACGTCGTCGGACTCCGTGGGCGCCGTGCCGAGATCGTCACCGTCCGTCGTGATGCCGAGGCCGAGCACGGTGCGGTTCGCGTAGGCGAAATAGGCCGCCACCTGGTTGATCTCGAGGATCTCGCCGTCGTCGAACCCAGCCGCGCGCAGCGTCTGGATGTCGTTCTCCGAGACCGCGCCAGGCGACTCCCTGAGCAGCCTGGTGTAGCGCAGGGCGGCCAGCTCGCGGCCCTCGAAGGCGTCTTCGGGCCGCCCAGCGAGCAGGGCGCGAAGGACGACGTCGTGGCGGGTGTCGTCGCCCAGCAGCTCACGCAGCCCAGCGGAGTGGTGGTCGACGCAGTAGGCGCAGCCGTTGAGGTGGCTCACCTGCACGCCGATGGTCTCCAGGAACGAGACCGGAAGGCGGTTGCGGGAGTGGTGCAGCACCGCCTTGTAGAGCGCCAGGTGACCGGCCAGGGTGTGCGGGCGCAAGCTGTGCGCCAGCAGGATGTTGTCGATCTTGCCGTGCGGGCCGGCGATGCGGTCGTAGGTCTCGCGCAAGCGAGGCTCAGCGTTCTCGCGGCCGATGGTGGTGATCCAGGTCATGGCCCGAAGCCTAGGCGGGCCCCGCTCGACGGGAAGCCAGACCGCGAGTCCTACTCGTGCGTCAGGGCCCTCACCTGTGCCTTCGCCTCGTCGAGCATCCGGGCGTACGAACCCGACCGGTCGGGCGCCGAGTCGATGACCGCGGTCAGGGCGGCCATGACCGTGGCGGCGTGGTCGTCGCGCAACCGGTTGACCATCTCGGGCAGCTCCTGGCCTTCCTCCATCGACAGGTGCTTGGTCATCGCCTCCTCGAAGAGCCCGAACTGCGTTCGGTAGATGGGAGCCTCCGAGTCCATCTCCTCGAGCCGCTTGATCTGCTGGGCCAGGCCGGCCTCCTCCGCGGCCCGGCCGAGATCCAACGACGTGCCGACGACCTGGGGCACCACCGGGTGGATGAGCTGCGACTCGACGGCCACGTGGCCGGCGAAGTGGCTGAGAAAGTCGCGCATCGCGGCAGCATGTTCTTGCGGTGCCGCCACGCGAGCATGGTGCAGCAGTGTGCCGAGGTGAGCATGCTGGGCGACCAGGGCCTCGTGCACGTCTTCGGAGGTGACGGTCGTCGGGTCGGAGCGCTTGCCCGCCGATCGTGGCAGCGCCGCCGTCACCGCCGCGGCCTTGAGAGGGTTGGTGACGCTGCTCGCGAGATCACCGTCGGCAGAGCGTAGTTCCGAGGCCCCGGTCAGACCCGGGTGCGCGGTGGAGACCTTTCGCACGGCCGCCAGGTGCCCGCCCAGGTAGCCGGCGGCACCAGCGGAACCGGCCCCGACGAGGGCCAGCATCGCGCCGAGACGGTGACGCTGGCCCCGTCTCGCGGCCCACGACCCGGCGTAGAGCCCGATGGCCGCCACGTTGAGCGCGACGTGCGCCACCCCGACCCGTTGGGCCGGGCGGTCGGAGCGGTGCCACTCGGCCCAGCCGGATGCGGCGGTCGGGGCCACGCTGAGCAGACCGATCCCGAGCAGCCGCTGGGCGGCCGGCCGGGCCGACGGGCCACCGACGAGGTCGAGCACACTGGCGGCGGTCCACAGGCCCAGGGGCACGTCGGTGAGCGAGGGGTGCAGTGCATGGCCCAGCCACGACCCGCGCAGCACATCGCCGAGCCCCGGGGCGCCGAGCGGTGCGGTGAGCTCGCCCAGGGCGTCGACCGCGGGGTCGAGCCGCTCGTCGTTCTCGAGCGCGACGGCGATCCGCGCGGGCAGGGGTGGCTGGGCGGCATCCGGTGTCTGCGAGGTCATGACACCAGTCATACCCACCGAAGGAGCAGACCGCCAGACCTGAGCGCTTTCCTGTCCGCGCTGCCGAAGGCCCGCCGCCCCCCCGGCCCCCCGTTGCCAGACGGGCGACATACGGTGGGGGGATGGACTTTCGATACCTCGGCAACAGCGGACTCAAGATCTCTGAGATCACCTACGGCAACTGGCTGACGCACGGCTCCCAGGTCGAGAACGACGTCGCCACCCAGTGTGTGCGGGCGGCGCTCGAGGCCGGCATCAGCACCTTCGACACCGCCGACGCGTACGCCAACGGCAAGGCCGAGACGGTTCTCGGCGAGGCCCTCAAGGGCGAGCGGCGCGCGAGCCTCGAGATCTTCACCAAGGTCTACTGGCCGACCGGGCCGGGCGGGAAGAACGACACCGGGCTGTCACGCAAGCACATCATGGAGTCGATCGACGCCTCGCTCGAGCGGCTGCAGACCGACTACGTCGACCTCTACCAGGCGCACCGGTTCGACACCGAGACGCCCCTCGAAGAGACCATGCAGGCCTTCGCCGATGTGGTGCGCCAGGGCAAGGCCCTCTACATCGGTGTGAGCGAGTGGACCGCCGAGCAGATCCGCGAAGGCGTCAAGCTCTCGAAGGAGCTGGGTTTCTCGCTCATCTCGAGCCAGCCGCAGTACTCTATGCTGTGGCGGGTCATCGAGGACGAGGTCGTGCCGACGTGTGCGGAGCTGGGTCTGAGCCAGATCGTGTGGAGCCCGATGGGCCAGGGCGTGCTGTCGGGCAAGTACCTTCCGGGCGAGGCGCCGCCGGAGGGTTCGCGGGCCGCCGACGAGAAGGGCGGCGCCGACATGATCAAGCGGTTCATGAACGACGACGTGCTGGCTCGGGTGCAGAAGCTGAAGCCCCTCGCCGACGAGGCCGGCCTGACCATGCCGCAGCTCGCCATCGCCTGGGTGCTGCAGAACGACAACGTCGCCGCCGCCCTGGTGGGGGCCTCGAGGCCCGAGCAGGTCGCCGACAACGTGTTGGCGGCCGGGGTCAAGCTCGAGGCCGACCTCATGAAGAAGATCGACGACGCCCTCGGTGACATCGTCGAGACCGACCCGGCGAAGACCGAGGCGACCGCGCCCCAGAAGCGCGTCGCCTGAGCTTCTCCACCGCGTGAAGTCGGATGCCGCTCAGCGGGCGATCGCTCGCCGGCTGAGCGGCATCCGGCATTCTCTGGACGCTGGCACCCTCGGTCGACCAGACCGTGCGGTCAGTCGACGCAGAGGCAGAACGGGTGGCCGGCGGGATCGAGCAACAGCCGGAACTACGTGCCGGGCTGGTGCTCGTGCTTCGTCGCTCCGAGCTGCAGCACCGCGGCCTCGCCCTCGTCGAGGCCGTCGACCATCACGTCGAGATGCATCTGCTGGGGAGCCTGCTGGCCCGGCCACTTCGGCGCGGCGTAGTCGGCCACCGGCTGGAAGCAGATGCGCTGGCCGTCGTCGCGCACCTCGGCCCAGTCGTCGGAGGCCTTCACATCCCGCCCGAGAAGGGCGCCGTAGAACGTCGCCATCCGGCGCGGGTCGGGGCAGTGGATGATGCCGGGCGCAGTTGACCGCTCTCGGATGGCGGCGGGAATGAGGTCTGCACACGGCCGCAGATGAAGTCGAATGACTCAATCGGTGGGTGGTGAGGGCGGCCTATGGTGGCGAGAACCCACCGAAGGAGCCCCTCGTGACGACAACTCAGGGTCGACCGACCGTAATGGTGATCGGCGGTGGGTTTGCGGGCTTCTACGCGATACGCCGGCTGCAACGGGTGCTCGGAGGTAAGGCAGATCTCGTTCTGGTGACCGCGAGCGACTACCTGCTCTACGCCCCGCTTCTGCCCGAGGTGGCGAACGGGGTGCTCGAGCCCCGTGACATCGCTGTGCCCTACCGGCAGACGCTGCGCGGGGTCAGAGTGCTCGTAGGCCGAGTCCGGGAGCTCGACCTCACCGCCCACACGATCGGCCTCGACTGCCCTGAGGAGGGTCAGGTCGACCTCCGCTGGGACCGGCTCGTCATCGCCCCGGGGTCGGTGACGCGCCAGTTCGACATCCCGGGCCTGCGCGAGCACGCCCACGGAATGAAGACGCTGCGCGAGGCCACCTACCTGCGCGACCACATCATCGCCCAGCTCGACCGCGCCGACGCGCTCCCCGAAGGCCCCGAGAACGACGACGAACGTCGGCGGCGCCTGACCGTCGTCGCCGTCGGCGCCGGCTACACGGGCACCGAGCTGGTGGCCCAGCTGCAGTTCTGGGTGTCGCGGGTCACCGGGCGCTGGGGCCGCCTCGACCCGTCGCAGGTGCGCTGGGTGCTCGTCGACGTCGCGCCCCAGGTGCTCCCCGAACTGGGCTCGCGACTGGGTGCCCACGCCCTCGGACGACTCCGCCGCCGGGGGATCGAGGTTCGGCTCGGGGTGAGCCTCAGCGAGGTCGACGACGAGGGGGTCACCCTCACCGACGGCACCCGGATCGCGACGAACACCGTGGTGTGGAGTGCCGGCATCGTGCCGAGCCCGCTCATGGCGAGCCTTGGCCTGCCCACCCAGCGCGGCCGTCTCGAGGTAGGCCCCGACCTCGCCGTTCGGGGTGCGCCCCACGTCTGGGCCCTGGGCGATGCAGCAGCGGTGCCCGACCTCGCGGTGTCCGAGCGGAGCGACAATGCCGGCGGGCGCCCGATCACCGCGCCGACGGCCCAGCACGCGCAGCGGCAGGGGCCGGTGGCCGCCGCGAACGTGGCCGCTTCCCTCGGGCTCGGTGTCAGCCGCACATACAGGCATCGCGACCTCGGTCTGGTGGCCGACCTCGGCGGTTGGGATGCCGTGGCCAAACCGCTGGGGGTGCCGCTCACCGGGCCGGTCGCCAAGGCGGTCGCTCGCGGCTACCACCTGCTGGCGCTGCCCTCCCTGTCGGCGCGCGTCCGGGTCGCCACGAACTGGCTCTACGCGAGCGTGCTGCCCACTCGGGTCGCGCGGCTCGACCTCGTGCGCCGCGACGACGCCCTCATCGACCGCGCGCAGGGCATCGAGGATGCCGGCGTGCCAGGATCCTGACGCAGCGGGCAGGCGCAGACAGGCGCTGGCAGGCGCTGGCACGGTGGGGCATGATCGGGGTCTGTGCCCTACGGAGGAGATCCCATGGAGAACGTGTCTTTGACCGACCTGGCCGCCCAGCACCTGCGCGCCGCCACCGAGGCATCGAGCGGCCGCAGCGCCCAGACCTTGTGCGGGGGCGCCGCGCACACGCTGCGTCAGACCCTCATCGCGCTGGCCGCGGGCCAGCAGCTGCACGAGCACGAGAACCCCGGTGAGGCGACCCTGCAGGTGCTCCAGGGGGCCGTGCGGCTGGTCGCCGGCGACACCGAGTGGGAGGGCGCCGTGGGTGACCTGATGATGATCCCCGACGCCTCGCACCGCCTCGAGGCGAGTGAGCCGTCAGTCGTGCTGCTCACGGTCGCCAAGCTCGTCTGACGTCGCCGAGGGTTCGAGCATGGACGTCATCGAGTACACCCCTACCCGCGAGCACTACGCCTACACGTTCGGAGGCGTCGCCCCCGTCATGCGCGTCACGCCGGGCACGGCGCTGCGGCTGTGGTCCGACGACGCCTTCGGTGGGGCCCTGCGCAGCGTCGACGACGTGTCGAGCGCCAAGGTCGACCTGCGTTTCGTCAACCCCCAGACCGGGCCGTTCTACGTCGAGGGGGCCGAGCCGGGCGACACGCTCGTGCTGCACCTCGTCGCGCTCGAGCCGGCCCGTGACTGGGCCGCCTCGGCCGCCATCCCGTTCTTCGGCGGCATGACGAGCACCGACCGCACCGTCACGTTGCAGGACGCGTTGCCCGACACGACCTGGATCTACGAGCTCGACCGCGACCGTCGCACTGTCGGCTTCGTGGCCCGGCACAGCGACCACCGCATCGAGCTGCCGCTCGAGCCCATGCTCGGCACCGTCGGGGTGGCCCCGGCCGGGGGAGAGGTGCGCTCGTCGCTGGTTCCCGAACGCTTCGGCGGCAACATGGACACCCCGCAGATGCGAGCCGGCTCGACCGTCTACCTCGGCGTCAACGTTGAGGGGGCGATGTTCTCCGTCGGCGACGGCCACTACCGCCAAGGCGAGGGCGAGGCCTGCGGCACTGCGGTCGAGGGCGCCATGACCACGACGCTCATCGTCGACCTCATCAGGGGTCAGGCCCCGGGCTGGCCGCGCCTCGAGGACGACACCCACGTGATGGCCATCGGTTCGAGCCGCCCGATGGAGGACTCGTGGCGTATCGCCAACGCCGAGCTCGTGCGCTGGGTGAGCGCTCTGCACGGGCTGCACACTATGGACGCGTACCAGCTGCTGGCGCAGATCACGCAGGCCCCCATCGCCAACGTCGTCGACGCGAACTACAGCGTCGTGGTCAAGGCGGCCAAGGCGCTGCTCCCCGACGGCGCCGCCTTCGACGGCATCCACGCCGACCTCCGGGCCCGGGCCCGCGAGCTCGGCACTCTCTGACCGTCAACTCACCCGTACGAGAGGCACTTTCATGGATCTACAGCTGACAGGCAAGCGCGTTCTCGTCACCGGCGGAACCCGCGGTATCGGCCGCGCCATCGTCGAGGCTTTTCTGGCCGAGGGTGCTGTGGTCGGCTTCTGCGCCCGGCAGGCCGAGGAGGTCGGTGCCGTCGAGCTGACGCTCAAGGAGCGCGGCTCGGGGGGTTCGGTCACCGGCTCGGTCGTCGACGTCGGTGACCCCGAGGCGCTCGCGGCCTGGGTCGAGCGGTCGGCGCAGGCCTTCGGGGGCATCGACATCGTCGTGGCCAGCGTCAGTGCCCTCGCGATCCCGGAGTCCGAGGAGAACTGGCAGCTCAGCCTCAACGTCGACGTCATGCACACGGTGCGCCTGGTTCGAGCGGCCATGCCCTACCTCGAGCAGAGCGACGCGGCGTCGATCATCGCGATCTCGAGCGTGTCGGGTCGCGAGTCCGACTTCGCTTCGGGGCCGTACGGCACCGCAAAGACCGCCATCATCGGCTACATCCAGGGGTTGGCGATGCAGCTGGCCGACAAGGGGATCCGGGCCAACACCGTCTCGCCGGGAAACACCTACTTCGAGGGCGGTGTCTGGTCGAGCATCGAGACCGCCGACCCCGACCTCTACGCCATGGCCGTCGGTCTCAACCCCACCGGGCACATGGGCACTCCCGCGGAGGTCGCCGGCCCGGTCGTGTTCCTCGCCAGCCCGATCGCCAGCCGGGTCAGTGGCACCAACCTCGTCGTCGACGGGGCCCTGACCCGCGGCATCCAGCTCTGAACCGAAAGATCGTCATGCGCATCGCTGTCACCGGGGGTACGGGCAAGCTCGGCCGCCATGTCGTCACCAGGCTCGGCGCGAGCGGGCACGAGGTCGTCAACCTCGACCGGGAAGGGGCCCGTGGCGACGGCTTCAGGCGGGTCGACCTGACCGACTACGGCCAGGTCGTCGACGCGTTGAGCGGCGCTCGTGACGGCGACCAGCCAACGGTGGTCGACGCGCTCGTGCACCTGGCCGCTATTCCGGCCCCGGGGCTGGCGCCCGACATCGAGACCTTCCGCAACAACATCGTCACGACGTTCAGCGTGTTCCAAGCGGCCATCCGTCTCGGGGTGCGCACCATCGTGTACGCGTCGTCGGAGACGGTGCTCGGGCTGCCCTTCGACACTCCGCCTCCCTACGTTCCGGTCGACGAGGAGTACCCCGCTCGCCCCGAGTCGGTCTACAGCCTGGTCAAGCACCTCGAGGAGACGATGGCCATCGAGCTGTGCCGCTGGCACCCAGACCTCACGATCACCGCCCTGCGCTTCTCGAACGTGATGGACCGAAGCGACTACGTCGAGTTCCCCTTCGACGCCGACCCTCGTGCGCGCAAGTGGAACCTGTGGGGCTACATCGACGGCCGTGACGGCGCACAGGCGGTCGAGAAGGCGCTGGCGCACGCGGCACCCGGCTTCGACCGGTTCATCATCGCCTCACCCGACACGGTGATGACGACCCCCAACGCCGAGCTGCTCGACGAGGTGTTTCCCGGGGTGCCCCGCCGCGACGGCATCGGCGCACACACCACCTTGCTCTCCATCGACAAGGCACGCCGGGTGCTGGGCTACGACCCGCAGTTCTCGTGGCGTGACAAGGACGTCGTTCGCGCCTGACGACGAGGCTGGGGATAACTCGGCCGCCGGGTCAGCGATCGGCGCCACGCTGTCGGGCATGACCTTCGAGAACCTGCCCGACAACATCGACGACCTGCGCCTCACCGACCGACGCCATGCGGCCGACGCCGTCGACCTCTTCGTGACCGACTCGGCCCGGGCCGACGGCGCTCTTGGCATCCTGGTCTGCGACGAGCACGGACGTCTGGTGCACCCGATCGTGCTGTCCGACGTTCCGCCCGACGCCGACGCCACCACCGTGGCAGCGTTCTTCCTCCACCTGCTGCCCCGCGTGGCAGAGCAGCAGGGTTCGCTGGTCATCGGTCGCGGTCGGCCGCGCGGCGGGGTCCCGAACGACCTCGACCGGGCCTGGCACCAGCAGACGAGCGACGTGTGCGCCGCCCACGACGTGCCGTTGCTCGGCTTCTACCTCGCCACGCGCGACGGTGTCTTCCCCCTGCCCGAGCCTTTGGCCGCCGCCTCCTGAGGCCGATCACCCGCGAGCCCCGGTGCGTCGGCGGCGATGGAGGCGCCGTTCTCGGAGCGGGCGAGGACGGTGCGGAAGCGCACGTTGCGCGGTGTCCGGCTGCCGGGTGGGAGCTGCGGCTGGGGTGGCCCGGCCTCAGGTGGGTTGGAGACGCTGGCGGGAGAGCGGGCGCGAGCCGCGGTTGTCGGTGGCCGCGGCTGCGCTCATGTGTGGCGCCAGCTCGCTCTGCAGCACAAGGGCGGCCGCACCGATGGCGGCCGCATCGACGGCGTTGGGTGAGAGCGCGACCTTGACGCGGTGGCAGTCGCGAGCGAAGAAGGTCGCGTCGAGGTGGGCCTGGATGACGGGCAGGTAGAGCGCGCCCGCACTGGTGAACGACGGGCCGGTCAGCACGATCAGGTCGACGTCGATCATGTTGGCCAGTGACTGCGCGGCGGCGGCGACGGCCCGGGCCGATCGTGACAACAGCTGCTGGGCCACCGGCTCGCCTGCGCGCGACAGCCGGGCGATGGCAGCGAAGTCCTCGACGACGCTGAGGCCGGGCAGGGCCAGGCCCCGAGCCCGGGCCTCGGTGACCAGGGCCGTCGGGGCGGCCACCGTCTCGACACAGCCCCGTGCTCCGCACCAGCAGTCAAGGCCGTCGAGGTCGATGCAGATGTGGCCGATCTCGCCGGTGTTGCCGCTGACCCCGCGGTGCACGATCCCGTCGATCATGAACCCGGCACCGATACCGGTACCCATGTAGAGCGTCGCGAAGGTTCGGCTCGTTCCTGCGGTCCCCGACCAGTACTCGCCCATGGTGGCGGCCGAGGCGTCGTTCTCGACGAGCACGGTCAGGCCGGTGCTCGCCTCGAGCGACTCGGCCAGCGGGAAGTCGCGCCACGACTGCATGACCGGCGGGGTGAGCGCCATCCCGTTCGCGCCCGTGATCGGCCCCGGCGAGACGACGCCGAGCCCGAGCAGCAGCGCCGGGTCGACCCCGACGTGCGTCACGAGGCTCGTGATCTCGGCGGCGATGCGCTCGACGACGGCGGCCGGCGTGTCGGCGCCGGCCCCGCGTCGCCGTAGTCGGCCCACGACCGCCCCGCCGAGGTTGGCCACGACGTAGCTGATGCCGGAGTGGTCGAGGCTCACCCCGAGGGCGAAGCGGGCGTCTCGCACGACGGAGAGCAGCACCGCCGGCTTTCCGCCGGTCGAGGCGGCCCGGCCCACCTCGACGACCAGGCCGTCGTCGATGAGGCTGCGCACGGCGGTCGACACGGTCGCTGCGTTCGAGCCCATCTGGTGCACGAGCTCGACCCGGCTGATCCGACCTGCCCGCCGGATCGCGTCGATCAGCTGGCCGCGGTTGATGGCGTAGGCGCCGACGCCGGTGGGGGTGCTCATGGCTGCGTTGCCGTCCTGGTTGGTGGGATGCGGAAGGGATGTTGCGGTTCGGCCACGGGACAGATCTCGTGAGATCTGACCCTTGACATACTTTATTTATTTAACTAACAATGTGGCAAGGCCCAGATCACCACTCATTGAAGCGGGTCGTCATCGTCCGACACGAGTGTCGGCTCTCGAGAGGAACACAGATGTTTCGAGTTCGACGAGGGCGCGTCGTCGCCCTCACCGCTGCCGTTGCGCTGATCGGCATGACCGCCGCCTGCGGTTCGGGAGACTCGGGTGACTCCGGCTCCGGGGCCGGCGGAACCTCCAACGAGAAGCCCTCGGGCGACATCCTCGTGCTGACCAACCGCACCGACATCGTGAACACGACGTTCAAGGACTACGCCGCGAAGTTCCACGCCAAGTACCCTGACGTCAACGTGAAGTTCCAGGCGCTCACCGACTACGAAGGTGAGGTCAAGACCCGGATGAGCACGAAGCAGTACGGCGACGTGCTGCTCATCCCAGCGGGGGTGGCCAAGGCCGACTACGCCGACTTCTTCGAGCCGCTGGGCAAGCCCGCCGACCTGAGCAAGAAGTACCGCTTCGTCGACTCGAGCACGGTCGACGGCACCACCTACGGTCTCGCGACCTTCGGCAACGCGTCGGGCATCGTCTACAACAAGAAGGTCTTCAAGGAGGCCGGCATCACCGGGCTGCCGAAGACTCCCGACGAGCTCATCACCGACCTGCAGGCGATCAAGGCCAAGACGCAGGCCACGCCCTACTACACGAACTACAAGGACGGCTGGCCGCTCAGCTGGCCCTACGGCGACATGGGCGCAGTCTCGGGCGACAAGGACGCCCTGGTGAAGATGTCGACCAACAAGGCCCCCTGGGCCGCAGGGCAGGAGCTGAACGCTCTCAACTCGCTGCTGTTCGACATGGTGCAGAAGGGGCTCAGTGAGAAGGACCCCACGACCACCAACTGGGAGAACAGCAAGAACCTGATCGCCACCGGCAAGATCGGCATCATGCCGCTCGGCTCGTGGGCCATCCCGCAGATGAAGGACGCGGCCACCAAGGCCGGCACCAACCCTGACGACATCGGGTACATGCCGATGCCGTTCCAGGCCGACGGCTCCTACCAGTCCCCGGTCGGCCCCGACTTCAACCAGGCCATCAACATCAACTCCGACCACAAGGCGGCGGCCCGGGCCTGGATCGACTGGATGGTCAACGACTCCGGCTACAGCGACGTCGTCGGGGGCGTGCCCACGCTCAAGGACGCCAAGCTGCCGGCCCAGCTCAAGGACTTCGAGGCCAGCGGCGTGAAGTTCGTCGAAATGACGCCCTCGGCCAAGCTCGACGCCGTCGACAAGCAGTCGGAGATCGGGCTGAACCAGCCCGACTACTACCGCGACCTCGTCGACGCCGCCCGCGGCGCCTCGGGCCAGACCAAGCAGCAGATCTTCGACGCGCTGAACAAGAAGTGGTCCGACGCCATCGCATCGGTCGGCTGACCCCTCCCGCACCACCTGACGGGCAGCGCGCCAGCCTTCCTGGCGCGCTGCCCCTCCCCACTTATGTTCCCCACCATCGGCTGTGACGCTCAACGAGGAGTAGTCCCGTGACAGATATCCCCGCCCCCAACCGCGAGTCGGAGACGGCGGCCGCGAACATCCCGAGGCCGATGCGCGTCCGGGAATCTGGGAAGAAGTCGTTCCGGCAACGGCTCATCCCGTGGCTGTTCCTGCTCGTGCCGCTCGTGCTGCTGATCACCTTCACCTACGTACCGGTGGCCAACATGTTCTGGTACTCGCTCACCAGCTGGAACGGCCTCAGCAAGACCAAGAAGGTCGTCGGGCTCGCCAACTACACCGAGTTCTTCACTCGCCCCGACCTGTACCGGGTCTTCTTCGTCAGCCTCTACTACCTGGCGGCCTCGGTGCTGCAGATCGCGCTGGCGCTCTACTTCGCCACGCTGCTCAGCTTCAACACCAAGTTCAAGAACCTCTTCAAGGGGATCATCTTCTTCCCCTACCTGATCAACGGCGTCGCCATCTCGTTCGTCTTCCTCTTCTTCTTCCAGCCCGGCGGCACCCTCGACACCGTGCTGGGGTTCTTCGGCATGGCCAAGGGGTCGGCGCCGCTGTGGCTCGGTAACCCCGACATCGTCAACTTCTCGCTGGCCGGTACCTCGGTCTGGCGCTACATGGGCCTCAACTTCGTGCTCTTCCTCGGCGCCATCCAGTCGATCCCGGGCGGCATCTACGAGGCAGCCGAGCTCGATGGCGCGTCGCGCTGGCAGCAGTTCCGCTACCTCATCGCTCCGAGCATCAAACCCATCATCAGCCTGTCCTTCATCCTGGCGGTCTCCGGCAGCCTCGCCGTCTTCGAGATCCCGTTCATCATGCTCGACGGTGCCAACGGCTCCACCACCTTCGTCATCCAGACGGTCAAGCTGGCCTTCGAGAACAACAAGGTGGGTCTGGCCTCGGCGATGGCCGTCATCCTGCTTCTCATCGTGCTGCTCGTCACGTGGGTCCAACGAAAGCTCGTTCCCGAAGAGGAGGTGGACCTGTCATGAGCCGCGCAGTCACCCCACGGTCGGCGCTGGCCAGCACCGGAAAGTACGCAAGTCTTGTCGCCTGGAGCCTGATCGCCCTGGTCCCTCTGGTGGTGATGGGCCTCACCTCGCTCAAGTCACCGAAGGACTACGCCACCAGTGGGCCGCTCGAGCTGCCGAAGTCGTTGGACTTCAGCAACTTCAGTCGGGCCTTCAAGGACGCCCAGATGGGTCAGGCCTTCATCAACACGACCTTCATCCTCGTGATCTCGGTCGCCGGCACGATCATCATCGGCACCATGACGGCCTACGCCCTCGACCGATTCCAGTTCCGGTTCAAGAAGCTGGTGGTGGCCCTGTTCCTCGTGGCCACCCTCGTACCCGGTGTCACCACCCAGGTCGCCACCTTCCAGGTCGTCAACACCCTTGGCCTCTACGACACCCGGTGGGCTCCGATCGCGCTGTTCCTCGGCACCGACATCGTCTCGATCTACATCTTCGTGCAGTTCATGCGCTCCATCCCCATCTCGCTCGACGAGGCCGCCAAGCTCGACGGCGCAAACCACTTCCGCATCTACCGCAGCATCATCTTCCCGCTGCTGAAGCCCGCTATCGCCACCGTCGTCATCATCAAGGGCATCGCCGTCTACAACGAGTTCTACATCCCCTTCCTCTACATGCCGGACAGTGATCTCGGCGTGATCTCGACGTCGCTGTTCCGGTTCAAGGGCCCGCTCGGCACCCAGTGGGAAGTGCTTTCGGCCGGCGCCATCATCGTCATCGTGCCGACCCTGATCATCTTCCTGCTGCTCCAGCGATGGATCTACAACGGCATCTCCGCCGGAGCCACCAAGTGAGCCGCCCATCCCGACCCCTGGAGAGATCCTGATGCACGCCACCGACCTGCACGGCGGCTGGAGCCTGCTGGCGACCGGCGGCCCCGTGCCCGACGCCATCGTGGGCCGCACGGTGCCCGCCACGGTGCCCGGTACGACCCACACCGACCTGCTCGCCGCCGACCTCATCGCCGACCCGTACCTGCGCCTGAACGAGACCGAGGTGGCGTGGATGCACCGGGCCCAGTGGCGCTACGAGCGCGAGCTGGTCGTGCCCCCAGCGGAACCCGCTGAACGGGTCGACATCGTCTTCGAAGGCCTCGACACGGTGGCGACCGTCTCGCTCGGTGGTCAGATTCTCGGGCACACCGCCAACCAGCACCGCACGTTCCGCTTCGACCTGCGCGCCGCGTTGGCCAGCGTCGACGGGGGCCGGATGCCGCTCACCGTCGACTTCGCGTCGGCCTTGGAGAGCGCCGAGTCGGAGGTCGCGCGCCTCGGCGCCCGTCCGGCGGCCTACGACTATCCGCTCGGCATGGTGCGCAAGATGGCGTGCAGCTTCGGCTGGGACTGGGGTCCTGACCTGCAGACCGCCGGCATCTGGAAGCCGGTTCGTCTCGAGCGCTGGCGCGTCGCGCGGCTGGCGTCGGTTCGCCCGCTGGTCACCGTGACCGACGACCTGGGCGCGGCGCGGGTGCAGGTGCACGTCGACGTCGAGCGCTCGGGCCTCGAGCCCGACCCCGCGCCGTTGACCCTCGTCGCCCGGCTCACCCGCCCTGGCGGGGGTGTCACAGAGGCAACGGCTGTCGTCGAGACGGGAGCCACCTCGGCAGTCGTGACTCTCGACGTCGCGCAGCCCGAGCTCTGGTGGCCGGTCGGCTACGGCGACCACCCGCTGCACGACCTCACGGTCGAGCTCATGAACGGTGATGCCTCGACCGCGACCAGCATCGACGAGTGGCAGCACCGCATCGGTCTGCGGTCGGTGCGCGTCGACACGAGCGACGACGAGTTCGGCACGGCCTTCACGATCGTCGTCAACGGCACCCCGGTCTTCGCCAAGGGCGCCAACTGGATTCCCGACGACCACCTGCTCACCCGCATCACCCGCGAGCAGCTGTCCCGACGCATCGGTCAGGCCCTGGGGGCGAACCTCAACCTGCTGCGCGTCTGGGGCGGCGGCATCTACGAGTCGGAGCAGTTCTACGAGCTGTGCGACGAGACGGGGATCATGGTGTGGCAGGACTTCCTGCTCGCCTGCGCCGCCTACCCCGAGGAGGAGCCGCACCGCAGCGAGTTCGAGGCCGAGGCCCGCGAACACGTCGCGCGGCTGACTGCGCACCCCAGCCTTGTGCTGTGGAACGGTGGCAACGAGAACCTCTGGGGCTTCATGGACTGGGGCTGGCAGGAGGAGCTGCAGGGCCGCACCTGGGGCCACTTCTACTACACCGAGCTGTTCCCAGCGATCATCGCCGAGCTCGCTCCGACCACTCCGTACGCCGACGGCAGCCCGTACTCTCCCCGGGCAGCGCTCGATATCATCCACCCGAACGATCCCGACCACGGCACCCACCACCAGTGGGAGGTCTGGAACCGCATCGACTACACGCAGTACCGCAGCGAGATCCCCCGCTTCTGCAGCGAGTTCGGCTTTCAGGGGCCGCCGGCCTGGCACACCATGGAGCGCGCCATGACGAACGCCGAAGGTCTGGTGGCCACCAAGAACGACCCGGTGTGGCTGCTGCACCAGAAGGCTGACGACGGCAACGGCAAGCTCGACCGCGGCCTCGAGCCGCACCTCGGGGTGCCCACCGACTTCACCGACTGGCACTGGGCCACGCAGCTGAACCAGGCCCGGGCAGTGGCTCACGCCCTGACCCACTACCGCTCGTGGTGGCCGCGCACGGCCGGCGCCATCGTCTGGCAGCTGAACGACTGCTGGCCGGTCACGTCGTGGGCAGCCATCGACGGCGACGAGATCGTCAAACCCTTGTGGTGGGCGCTACGTTCGAGCTTCGCCGACCGGCTGCTGACGGTACAGACCCGGCCCGACCCCGTGACGGGTGAGCCCGTCCCAGTGCTTGCTGCCGTCAACGACACCGGTTCGCCCTGGAACGGGGAAGTGCGGATGCGGCGGGAGAGTTTGGGCGGAGCGTTACTGGCCGAGACGAGCATCGTGCTCGACGCGGCCCCGCGGTCTGTACAGCTTCTGGGCCTCCCGCCCGAGCTGCGCACTCCCGACGACCGGACCGCAGAGGTGCTCGTGGCCGAGACATCCCTCGGTGCGGGAACGACATCGGGCTCGGCCACCATGGTTCGCGACGTGCACTGCTGGGCACCCGACACAGAGCTGTCGCTGCACCCGGATGCTGTGACCGTTGACGTCGAGGTCGTGGAAGACGGGTACCAGGTGAGGGTGCTCGCCGCCCGGGGACTGGTCAAGGACCTCACCCTGCTCGCCGACCGTCTTGACCCCGCCGCCACGGTCGACCAGGCCCTGGTGACCCTCCCGGCCGGGGCGAGTACCACCATCCACGTGCGCAGCGCAGTGCGGGGGCTCGAAGCCGCCTTGGCCACGGCTCCGGTCCTGCGCACCGCGAACGACCTGACCCGGACCCGTACCGCCCCCGAACCGACTCGTGCAGAAGGATCTTCGACGGATGAGCAGCATGGCAATCTCACAGGGCTGGACCCTCACCCTGCGGTCGGGTCGCGGCCCTGACGGAACAGCGGTAGCCGTCCCCGACGGCATCCCCGATCACGTCCCCGCTGAAGTGCCCGGGTGCGTGCACACCGACCTGCTCGCCGCCGGGCTGATCCCGGACCCGTACGTCGGCTGCAACGAGCAGCAGGTGCAGTGGATCGGTGAGACCGACGCTCGGTACCGCACCTCGTTCGCCTTCGTCGACGAGGGGCACGAACGGGTCGACCTCGTCGCCGAGGGGCTCGACACGGCGGCCACGGTGAGCCTGAACGGCGCCGTCGTCGGGCGCACCAAGAACCAGCACCGCACCTACCGGTTCGACGTGCGCGCGCTGTTGAGCCCCGGCAACCAGCTCGTGGTGGACCTCGACGCCCCCCTGCGCGCCGCTCGGGAGTCGGAGCAGCGCATCGGGGTCAAGCCGCTGGTGGGGGACGCACTGCCCTACAACGCGCTGCGCAAGATGGCGTCCAACTTTGGCTGGGACTGGGGCCCCACCCTGACCACGGCTGGGATCTGGCGGCCGATCCGTCTGCAGCAGTGGTCGACGGCCCGGCTGGCCTCCGTCGTGCCGACCGTGACCGTCGATGAGCGGGGGAGGGGTCGGGTGACGTTGTCGGTCGACCTCGAGCGCACCGGAGAACAAGACGTCACGCTCGACGCTCTGCTCACGGCACCCGACGGGACCACGACGAGCGCCACGGCGACGACGACGCACGACGCGGCCGAGCTCTCGTTCACCGTCGACGAGCCGGAGCTGTGGTGGCCACGCGGACACGGGGAGCAGCCGCTGTACCGGCTCGTCGTGCGGGCCTCGGCCGGTGGCGTCGAGCTCGACGCGTGGAGCCACGACATGGGCTTTCGCACGGTCGAGGTGCGCGTCGAGCCGGACGAGCACGGCACCAGCTTCGAGTTCCACGTCAACGGCGAGTTCGTCTGGGTCAAGGGAGCGAACTGGATCCCGGGCGACTGCTTTCCGAGCCGGATGACGCCGCAGGACTACGAGCGAGCGGTGCAGGGCGCAGCGGACGCCGGGATGAACCTGCTTCGGGCCTGGGGCGGTGGCATCTACGAGAGCGACGACTTCTACGACGCCTGCAACCGCCAGGGCATCCTCGTCTGGCAGGACTTTCAGTTCGCCTGCGCCTGCTACTCCGAGGCCCCCGAGATGTGGCAGGAGGTCGAGGCCGAGGCGCGCGAGCACGTCGCCCGGCTGGCGGCCAACCCTTCCCTCGCCCTCTGGAGCGGCGGCAACGAGAACATCGAGGGCTACTACACCTGGGGCTTCAAGGAGCGGTTGGCGCAGGGAGAAGGCTGGGGTGGCCGCTACTACGACGAGCTGTTCCCGGCGATCATCGACGAGATCGACCCGGGTCGGGCCTACATCCCGTCGAGCCCGTGGTCACCGAACGACGAGAGCCACCCGACCCTGCCTGACCACGGCCCGGTGCACAGCTGGAAGGTCTGGTTCAGCGTCGACTACCTCGAGTACCGGAGCGCCATCCCGCGGTTCGTGGCGGAGTTCGGCTTCCAGGCCCCGGCGAACCACGCCACCTTGATGCCGGCCATCCACGACGAGCACCCCGCCCCCGAATCGCCGGGAATGCTGAACCACCAGAAGGCCATCGACGGCAACCTCAAGCTCGAGCGCGGCTGGGTCGGGCACGTGCCGACGCCGGCCGGCTTCGACGACTGGTACTTCACGACGCAGCTCGACCAGGCGCGGGCCATCAGCTGCGCCGTGTCGCACTACCGTTCACACGCGCCGCGCAACGCCGGCTACATCGTCTGGCAGCTGAACGACTGCTGGCCGGCGATCAGCTGGGCCGTGATCGACAGCGGGGGCCGCCGCAAGCCGCTCTGGTACGCCCTGCGCCGGCTCAACGCGCCGCGCGTGCTGCTGCTCCAGCCGCGTGAGGGTGGAGTCGCGCTCATCGTCAGCAACGACAGTGCGCAACCCTGGTGCGACACCGTAGAGGTGAGGCGCACCAACCTCGCGGGCGAGACGCTGGCGAGTGAGCAGGTGGCCATCGACGTCGCTCCCAGGTCGGGAGCCACCACCGTTCTGGCGTCGCCGCTGCAGGCCCCGGTCGACGCGTCGCAGGAGCTGCTCGTCGCGAGCTGTTCGTCGGCCAGTGACGCCGGCCGGGCCTGGTGGTGGTTCGTCGAAGACCTCGATCTGCGTTTCCTCGCGCCGTCGCTGCGTACCGACGTGCGGCGCTCGGAGCAGGGTTATGGCGTCGTGGTCACGGCCGACGCGCTGGTCAAGGACCTCGTGCTCAGCGTCGACCGTCTCGACCCGTCTGCCATCGTCTCCGACCAGCTCGTCACCTTGCTGCCGGGCGAGTCGTACACCTTCTCGGTGACCAGCACAGCCGACCTCGACCCGGCCGCGCTGACCTCACCGCCGGTGCTGATGAGTGTGAATCACCGTGCCCACCCACGATCGGAAGCGGTGTCAGCATGAGGGTTCTCGACCACACCGTCGACGGCGAGGCCGTCGTCATCACCACCTCCGTCGGCCGTCTCCGGCTCCAGGCCATCGGCGACCGGGTGATGCGCGTGGTCTACACGGGCCGCCCGACCTTCTCAGACCAGTCCCTGGCGTCGAACGGGATGCTGCTGGGCGGGCTGGAACGCAGCGCCCCCGCGGTCGCGGAGGCAGACGGCATCCTCGTGCTCTCGACCCCTCGGTTGCGCCTCGAGATCGACCGCGCCACTGGGGCGTTCAGCTGGGCCGACGAGACCGGGCGACTGCTGGTGCGTGAGCCCCACGACCGGCGCGACGCGAAGCTGCTCGAGGAGGTCGACGTGCTGCGCACCGTGTTCTCCGACGACACCGACATCACCACGGTGCGCGGAGCAGACGGGGAACGGGCGGTGGTGACGGGCACCGAGACCGTGGTCGACCGGCAGGCGTACTCCACGACGCTGCGCCTGGAGTTCCAGGACGACGAGGCGATCTACGGGCTCGGTCAGCACGAGGACGGCATCCTCAACTACCGCGGGCACCACGAGTACCTCTACCAGCAGAACATGAAGATCGTCGCGCCGATGATCGTCTCGACACGCGGCTACGGCATCCTCTGGGACAGCCAGTCGCTGGCCTCCTTCCACGACGACCAGCATGGCACCTACTTCTGGACCGAGACCGACGACGAGCTCGACTTCCTGTTCATCGTGGGTCCGGAGCTCGACGACATCGTCGGCGAGGTGCGTCGCCTCACCGGGGAGGCGCCGATGCTGCCCCGCTGGGCGCTGGGCTACGTGCAGAGCAAGGATCGCTACGTGGATGCCGCCGAGCTGATCGAGGTGGTCAGCCAGTTCCGTGCTCGCGACCTGCCGATCGACTGCATCGTGCAGGACTGGCAGAGCTGGCCCGAGGGGCAGTGGGGTCAGAAGTCCCTCGACCCCAACCGCTTTCCCGACCCCAAGGGTCTGGTGGATCAGCTGCACGGGATGGACTGCCGACTGATGGTGTCGATCTGGCCGAACATGCACGGCAACGGTGCCAACCAGCGGGAGTTCCGCGAGCACGGGCAGCTGCTCGGCGACGGCTCGACCTACGACGCGTTCGACCCGGCGGCGCGGGAGCGGTACGCGGCCCAGGTGAGCGAGGGGTACGCCCAGCACGGCGTCGACGCCTTCTGGTCTGACTGCACCGAGCCGTTCGAGGCCGATTGGAAGGGAGCGGTGCGGCCCCAGCCGGGCCAGCGCGTGGTCATCAACACCGACGCGATGAAGAAGTACCTCGACCCCGAGCGCATCAACGGGTACTCGCTGGCGCACTCCGCCGGCCTCTACGAGGGGCTGCGCGCCCAGAACGACGGCAAGCGGGTCTTCACCCTGACCCGGTCGGGCTTCGTCGGCCAGCAGCGCTACGCGGCGGTGACCTGGTCGGGAGACTGGTCGGCGACGTGGGACGCCCTACGTCGGCAGTTCGCCGCCGGGCTCAACCTGTGTGTGACTGGAACCCCGTTCTGGACCTTCGACATCGGCGCCTACTTCGTCACGCCCGGCGACCTGTGGTTCTGGGCGGGCGACTACGAGCAGGGCAACCTCGACCTGGGTTACCGCGAGCTGTACCTGCGCTGGTTGCAGGCGGGCACGTTCATGCCGGTGTTCCGTTCGCACGGGCGGTGCACGGCTCGTGAGCCGTGGCGGTTCGGCGAACCGGGGGAGGTGGTCTACGACACGATCGCGGCCTTCCTGAGGCTGCGCTACCGGCTGCTGCCCTACCTCTACTCCCTGAACGGCTGGACCACCCAGCGTGCGTACACCCCCCTGCGGGCCCTCGCCTTCGACTTCCGTCACGACCCGGCGGTCTACGACATCGCCGACCAGTTCATGGTGGGCCCGGCCCTGTTGGTCTGTCCGGTGACGCATGCGATGGATCACGGACCCGACTCGACGCCCCTTGCCGGAGTGGCACATTCGCGGCTGGTCTACCTGCCCGCCGGTTGCGACTGGTACGACTTCTGGACCGGGGAGCGGTATCGGGGCGGCCAGACGATCGTGGCCGATGCGCCCCTCGAACGGGTTCCACTCTTCGTGCGCAGCGGCTGCATCCTGCCGCTGGGGCCGGAGGTGCAACACACCGGGCAAGACCCCTGGGGTGAGCTCGAGGTGCGGGTCTACCCCGGCGCCGACGGGGAGTTCGACCTCTACGACGACGCCGGCGATGGGTACGCCTACGAGCGTGGGGAGTTCAGTCTGACGCCGATGCGCTGGAACGACGTCGAGGGGGTGCTGACCGTCGACGAACGGTCGGGCTCCTTCGCGCAGATGCCGGTCACCCGCACGGTGCGGCCCGTGATCGTCTTGCCCGGTCGTGGCATCGGAGCGGCCCCGACCCGCGACACAGCAGCGCCCCTCACTCACACCGGCGCGCGCATTGACTGGCGGGCGACAACGACACCCTAGGCTGGCCTGGTGCAACACTCTGAAGCCGTGGGTCTCGTGCTGGCGCGGCCAGCACGAATGCTGGGGATCGAGCCGTTCTTCGCCGAGCTCATCGCAGGCATGGAGGAAGGTCTCTCGATCGAGGGCCGCTCGTTGCTGCTGCATGTCGTTCCTGACCCGGAACGCGAGCTGGCGGCTTACCGCCGCTGGGCCACCGGGTCGATGGTCGAGGCGGTCGTCGTCGTCAACCTCCACGCTGGGGACAACCGCCTCGCCCTGCTCGCCGAGCTCGGCATCCCCGCCATCGCCATCGGTGGGCCTCGCGCCGGCCTCCCCGTGTCGAACGTGTGGGTCGATGACGACGGAGCCATGACGGAGGCGGTGCGCTACCTCGCGTTGCTCGGCCACGAGCACCTGGGCAGGGTCAGTGGACCGGTGGGGCTGCACCACAGCGAGGTGCGCGACGCTGCCTTCCGCCGGGTGTGCGACGAGCTCGGGCTGCGGGCCACCACGGTCGAGGGCGACTACTCCGAGGAGGCCGGTCGCCGGTGCACGAGGTCGCTGCTCGGCAGGGCGGGGCCGCCAACCGCCATCGTCTACGACAACGACGTCATGGCCCTCGCCGGCATGGGGGTGGCGACCGAGCTCGGGCTCACGGTGCCGGCCGACCTCTCGCTCGTGGCGTGGGACGACTCCCCGATGTGTCGCCTGTCCAACCCGCCGCTGTCGGCCGTGACCCTCGATGTGTACGCGATGGGTAACCAGGCCGCGGATGCCGTGCTCAACACCCTCGCGGGTGGGCCGGTGAAGGCCTACCTCGTGCCGCAGCAGCGCCTCAGCACCCGGGGCACCACGGCGTCGCCGCCTGGCGCGTCGCTGCCGGCCGACGCACACGGCTGAGGCAGCGGTCGCTTGCGGTAGCACCGCCGCTGAACCGATAGGCTCGCCGCAGTCGACACGAGGGACGTCTGGAATGGTGAGTACGAGCAACGGAACGACCCCCTTCGACGTGCGACGAGCGGGGGTCCTGCTGCACGTCACGTCCTTGCCACCCAGCTCGGGAACGACCGGCCGGGGGACTCTGGGCGAGCAGGCTTATCGCTTCGTCGACTTCCTGGCCGCCGCTGGTGTCACGGTCTGGCAGGTGCTGCCCCTGGTGCCGGTCCACGAGGAGGAGCTCTCGCCCTACAACGCCCTCTCGGCGATGGCGGGCAACCCCGACCTGATCGACCGCCGACGGCAGGCCGACTCGGGGCTCTCCGACGCGGGTTCGCTCACCGCGGCCCAGCGAGCGGAGTACGGCGCGTGGTGCGAGGCCCACGCGAGCTGGCTCGAGCCCTACGCCGAGTACTCCGTGCTGCGTGACCTGTTCGGCCGGCGTGACTGGCAGGACTGGGAACCGGGCCTGCGCGATCGTGACCCGGCTCGCCTCGAGGAGGTGCTCACCCCGCACGCAGCGCGCCTCGAGCAGCTCCGCTTCGAGCAGTGGGTCTTCGACTCGCAATGGGATGAGCTGCGGGCCTACGCCGCACAGGCCGGCATCCTCTTCTTCGGCGACCTGCCGATCTTCGTCGCGGCGTTCAGCGCCGACGTGTGGGCCAACCGGAAGATGTTCGTGCTCGACGGCCAGGGCCGGCCGATCACGGTGACCGGCGTACCGCCCGACTACTTCGCCGTCGACGGCCAGCGCTGGAACAACCCGCACTACGCCTGGGACCGCATGGCCGCTGACGACTTCGCCTGGTGGCGAGCTCGAATCGCCCGGCAGCGTGAGCTGTTCGACCTCGTGCGGATCGACCATTTCCGCGGGTTCGAGGCCGCGTGGCACGTTCCCCTGGAGGCGAAGACCGCGCGCGAGGGTCACTGGGTGAAGGGGCCCGGCAGGGAGGTGGTCCGCGCCCTCGTCGAGACGGCGGGAGAGGGAACCCTGGTGGCCGAGGACCTCGGGGTGATCACCCCTGAGGTCACTGCGCTGCGTGACGACTACCGTCTGCCGGGCATGAAGATCCTCCAGTTCGCCTACAACGACGACCCCGACAACCCGTATCTGCCGAAGTTCCACGGTGAGTGGAGCGTGGTCTACACCGGCACTCACGACAACGACACCACGCTGGGCTGGTGGGAGGGGGCTGACAAGCCGACGCGTGCGAAAGTGCTGGCCGCGGTGCCCGATGCCGACGAGGAGATGCCGTGGGCGCTGATCCGGCTCGCCCTGAGCTCGACCGCGCGGCTCGTCGTCGTACCGGCCCAGGACCTGCTCGAGCTCGGTACCGAGAGCCGGATGAACGTGCCGGGCGTCGCCGACGGGAACTGGGCGTGGCAAGCCGTCAACGAGGCGTTCGACGACGCGCTGTCGCAGCGGGTCCACGCCATGGTGGCGGCGGCCGACCGGATCCCTGGGTAGGGCTCGGTAGGGGCTCGGCAGGCTCAGGCGCGAGTGCTGAGCTCGCTCGCGATCGCACCGGCAGCCTCGTGCAGCGGCGCGATCGCCCGGTCGATGGTCGCGTCGCCCATTCGGGTCAGTGGACCTGACATCGAGATCGCGAGGCGCGAGTCGCCGGGCACGGCGACGGCGACGCACCGCACGCCGATCTCCTGCTCCTGGTTGTCGAGGGCGTAGCCGCGCTCGCGCACGTGGACGAGCTCGTCGATGAAGGCGTCGGGGGTGACCAGCGTGTGCTCGGTGCGCTCGGCCATCCCGGTGCGCCCGAGCAGGGCTCGCACGCTGAGCTCGGGGTCGCTGGCCAGAATCGCCTTGCCGACCGCAGTGGTGTGCGGGTCGACGCGGCGCCCGACCTCGGTGAACATCCGCATGGAGTTCTGCGAGGGCATGACCTGAGCGATGTAGACGATCTGGTCACCGTCGAGCATCGCCAGGTTGACCGACTCCCCGAGAGCTCCCACGACGTCGGTCAGGTGCGGCCGCGCCCAGGTCGCGAGGCGTCGGGAGGTGGTCTCGCCCAGTCGGATCAGCCGCGGCCCGAGCGAGTACTGGCGCGAGGGCTCCTGCCGCACGTAGCCCAGATCGACGAGGGTGCGCACGAGGCGGTGGATGGTCGGCAGTGGCAGGCCGGTGTCGGTGGCCAGCTGCGAGAGTGAGATCACGCCACCGGCATCCGCGATGGTCTCGAGGATCGCGAAGGCCCGGTCGAGCGACTGCACGCCGCCGCTTCCGGCCGCTTTCGGGGCCGGTGACTTGACAGCAGTGACAGCGTGGTCGGCGGCCGGTGGTGCGGTCATCGGGCTCTCTCTCGGTGCGTTCACAATGGGAAGTGTCAATGTGAAAAAGTATTTCCGTAGGATGGAATCATGGTAACCCAGCAGGGCGGATAGTTCTGCTGGTCCACGACGTTCGCGTTGCGAAGCTCAGCCTGTCTTCACCCTGCCTTCACCCTGTCACCGGCGACCCAGACCCCGGCGACATCGGGGCTGCAGGCCAGGGCGAAGGTCTTGGCGACCGCGTCTTCGGCAGACGACGCGTGCCGCAGTCCCACCTCGAGCGGATCCCCCGGCAGCGGCCGGACCCACACGGCGTCGAAGGCCTTGCCCACGCCGAGGTCGCCCACCGTTTCGCCGAGGCCCAGGGCGAGCGCTCCGGCACGGGTCACCAGGTGCAGCAGGTCGGGAGCGGTCAGCGGCAGGCCACGCGCTCCGAGCAGCTGCTGCACGAAGTAGGCCTGCAATCCCTCCTTGAAGAGCGAGAAGCCGGTGCCGGCCCCCACGTCGGAGCCGACGGCCACCCGTACGCCGTGCTCCACATGAGCGCGGAGGGGGAACAGTCCGCTGCCGAGGGCCGAGTTGCTGGTGGGACAGTGGGCGACCGACGCCCCCCGCGAGCCCAGCATCGCCAGCTCGGGCGCGGTCGCGTGCACGTTGTGGGCCAGCACGCTCCGCGGCCCCAGCAGACCGTGGTGGTCATAGGTGTCGACGTAGTCACGGGCGTTGGGAAACAGGCGCGCCACCTCGTCGACCTCGACCACGTTCTCGTTGGCGTGGGTGGTGAACCAGACTCCGGGAACCTCCGTCATGACCGCGGCGCACGAGGCGAGCACGGCCTCGCTCGCCGAGAGCGAGAAGCGGGGCGTCACGGCGTACCGCAGCCGCCCCCGGCCGTGCCACCGCTGCGCCAAGGCCAGCGACTCCGCGTGGGCGCGCTCCGCCGTCGTGAGCAACGGCGCGGGGAGCGCGCGGTCGCTCACGACCAGGCCCGAGGTCACCCGGAGGCCGACGCGGGCCGCCTCGTCGAAGAGGCTCTCGACGGCAGGAGCGAAGTGGGACCCGAACACCAGCGCCGTGGTCGTGCCGGCCGAGACGAGACCCTGCACGAACTCCCGGGCCACGTCGGCGGCATACGCCGGCTCGCCCAGTCGGGCCTCCTCCGGCAACGCCGACTTCTCGAGCCAGTCGAGCAGCGGCATCCCGAGGGCGCCGATCGTGCGCACCTGCGGGTAGTGCACGTGGGCGTCGACGAGCCCGGGGAGTACCAGTCCGTCGCTCAGGTCGACGACGGGCTCGTGCGGATGCCGGGCGGCGACGTCGGCGAACGGGCCGCGTTCCACGATGGTGCCGTCGGTGACGAGCAACCCCGCATCGGAGTCGGCGCGGAGGCGGATGCCGCCCGGGGCGTCGCCCTCGGGGGTGTCGAGAACGGTGCCACGAAAAATGGTCATGAGCGCGTCGGTTGGAGCGCCGGCGCTGCTACCGACGCCGGTGAGAAGCCGCGAACGAGGTCGGCTGCCACGCTGACGGCGATCGTGGCCGGGTTCTTGCCCAGCACGTCCGGCAACCCGATCGGGGTCGTGATGCGGGCCAGCGTCTTCGGCGAATGGCCTTCGGCGGCAAGGACCTTGCGGAAGCGTGACCATTTCGCTGACGAACCGATGAGGCCGATCGGGCCCAGCCGGGGGCTGCGCAGCGCCATGTCGCACAGGGCGGCGTCCTCGGCGTGGTCGTGCGTCATGATCAACACGTGGCACCCGTCGGGTACCTCGCTCAGCGCCATCTCGGGCACCGGTGCATGGTGCACGTGGATGCGGGCGACGGCGTCGTTGAGCGCGGTGAGGCGCTGCGGTTCCAGATGGGTGGCACGCGAGTCGACAAGGTGCAGCTCGAGGTCGTGCCGGGCCAGGATGCGCGCCAGCTCGAGGCCGACGTGGCCGACCCCGAAGATGGCCACGGCCGGCACGACGGCGAGCGGTTCGAGCAGCAGGTCGACCTCGCCGCCGCAGCACTGGCGGCCATGAACGGCCTCGGCCTTGTCGGTGAGCCGCACGTGCACCGTCTCGGGCGTGAGAGCGCTACCGGCGATCATGGCTCGGGCCTGCTCGATCGCGGTGGCCTCGAGGTTGCCGCCGCCGATGGTGTCCCACTCGTCGTCGGCGCTGACGACCATCTTGGCCCCGGCCTCGCGCGGCGCGTGACCTCTGACCGACGAGATGGTCACCAGCACGCCGGCCCGGCGCTCGGTGCGTAGCCGCTCCACGGCGCGTAGCCAGTTCACGGACGCACCCCGGCGGCCTGGCGCGAGCCCTCGGGTGACGCCGAGGGGGCGGCCGGTCCATCGACCGGAACGGGATGCCCGACGACCCGCTCCGACCTCGGGTGCATCGGGTGGGCCGAGGCTCCGGGCTGTTCCGGGACGGCTCCGGTTCCCCCCTCGGCGGTCGTCCGATGCATCGCCGCGGCCTCCGAGCGAGCCGACTCGACCGCCCAGTAGACGGCCTCGGGGGTGGCCGGTGAAGCGAGGTCGACGCTGGTGCCCGTCGGCCCGAAGGCGGCAGCGGCCTGCCGCAGCGCCTCGCGCACCGAGAAGGCCAGCATGAGCGGCGGCTCGCCGACCGCCTTGCCGCCGTAGACGGCGCCGTCCTCGTGGGCGTGCTCGAGCAGCGAGACGTTGAACTCCTCGGGCATCTCCGAGAACGAGGGCAGCTTGTAGGTGCTGGCCGCCTGCGTCGCCAGGCGACCACGGTTCGGACCGTCGGTCTCGTCCCACCGGAGGTCTTCGAGGGTGAGCCAGCCCGCGCCCTGCACGAACCCGCCCTCGATCTGGCCGAGGTCGACCAACGGAGAGAGGCTGTCACCCACGTCATGCACGATGTCGACGCGCAGCGTGCGGTAGCCGCCGGTGAAGCCGTCGACCTCCACCTCTGACACCGCGACGCCGTAGGCGAAGTACTTGAACGGAGTGCCCTGCATGCTGGCGGAGTCCCAGTGCAGACCCTCGGTGCGGTAGTAGCCCGCCGCCCAGAGCTGGACGCGCTGGAAGTAGGACTGCACCACGAGGTCGTCCCAGTCGATGTGCTCGCCCGAAGCGCTGAGACCGCGCACCACGCCACCGTCGAACACGACCTCGTTGGGGTGTACTCCGAGGCGCCCCGCCGCGACCTGCGCGAGTCGTTCGCGAATCTGCTCACAGGCGTTCTTGATGGCCCCGCCGTTGAGGTCGGCGCCCGAGCTCGCTGCGGTGGCAGAGGTGTTCGGCACCTTGTCGGTGCGGGTCGGGGCCAGCCGCACTCGTGACAGGGGAACACCGAGGCTGGTGGCCGCGACCTGCAGCATCTTCGTGTGCAGGCCCTGGCCCATCTCGGTGCCGCCGTGGTTGATCAGCACCGAGCCGTCCTTGTAGACGTGCACGAGCGCCCCGGCCTGGTTGAACGCCGTGAGGTTGAACGAGATGCCGAACTTGACCGGCGTGATGGCGATGGCCCGCTTGGTGTGTTCGTGGCCACGGTTGAACTCGGCGACCTGCGCTTGTCGGTCGGCGACGTCGCCCTTGCTCAGCACGGCGTCCCAGGCCGCGGTGAGGCGCTCGGCATGGCGCACCGGCATCCCGTAGGGAGTGCTCTGCCCTTCGGCGTAGAAGTTCTTCCGTCGTAGCTCGTGGGCCGGGGCCCCGAGCAGGGGAGCGCAGCGGCCGAGGATGTCCTCGATGACAAGCATGCCCTGGGGCCCGCCGAAGCCTCGGAAAGCCGTCTGCGAGGTCTTGTTGGTGCGTGCGATGCGGCCGTTCACCCGCACGTTGGGGATGAAGTAGGCGTTGTCGATGTGGCAGAGGGCTCGGGCGAGCACCGGCTCGGAGAGGTCGAGGCTCCACCCGCCGTCGGCGGTCAGGGTGGCGTCGAGGGCCTGGAGAAGCCCCTGCTCGTCGAAGCCGGCCCGCCACTGGGCGTGGAAGCCGTGCCGCTTGCCGGTCATGGTGATGTCCTGGGTTCGGTTCAGGCGCAGGCGAACCGGGCGACCTGTCAGTACCGCCCCGAGGGAGGCGATGGCGGCGAGGCCGTGGGGCTGCATCTCCTTGCCGCCGAACCCACCACCCATTCGCAGGCACTGAACCGTGACCTCGTTGCTCGACCGGCCCAGCACGTGGGCGATGATCTCCTGCGTCTCGCTCGGGTGCTGCGTGCTCGACTGGGCGAACACCTGTCCCGACTCGTCGACGTGCGCCAGGGCGCAGTGGGTCTCGAGGTAGAAGTGCTCCTGGCCGGCGAACTCGAACTCGCCGCTGAACACGTGTGCGGCCCCTTCGAACGCCGCCTCGATGTCACCGCGCTCCATGTGGGGCTGAGCACCCTGGAACGACTTCGCCTCGATGGCCTCGGTGAGCGTGACGAGCGCCGGCAGCACGTCGTAGTCGACCTCGACCATCGCGGCGCCCAGGCGGGCGGCCTCGAGCGTCTCGCCGAGCACCCAGGCGACCGCGTGACCGTGGTACATCACCTCGCTCGGGAACAGCGGCTCGTCGTGCTTGACGCCCGCGTCGTTGGCGCCCGGCACGTCGTCGGCCGTCAGCACCCGCACGACCCCGGGCACCGTGAGGGCCGGCGCGGTGCGCAGGCCGGTGACGGTGGCGTGGGTGTGGGGGGCCTGCACCGGCCAGGCGTGCAGCACGTCGCGGGTGCGCAGCACGAGGTCGTCGGTGTAGAGAGCGGCGCCGGTCACGTGGAGGGCCGCCGACTCGTGCGGGATCTGTTGGCCGACAACGGGGTTGACCGGGCGTTCGGACAGGTGGCTCATGCCGAGACCTCCGTGGTGGATGTGGTGCCGTGTTGGGAGTGCAGCTTGAGCAGGGCCGTTCCGAGCATGGCGGCCCGGTAGTTGCCGCTAGCGCGATGGTCGCTCATCGGCGTGCCTTCACGGCGCATCACGGCGGCCGCCGCTCGCACCACGTCGCGGGTGAAGGGCCGCCCTTCGAGGGCGGCCTCCGTGTCTCGCGCTCGAATGGGGGTGGCGGCCACGCCGCCCAGACCGATGCGAGCTCTGCTGACGACCCCGTCGTCGATGGTCAGGGCGAAGCCGACGGCCACACTGCTGATGTCGTCGAAGCGACGTTTGGCGATCTTGTGGAAGGCGGTGACGGGGCTCAGCGGTACGGGGATCCGCAGGGCCCGGATGAGCTCGTCGGCCTGTTTGACCGTGGCGCGGTAGCCGGTGAAGTAGTCGGCCAGCGGCACCGACCGCTCGCCGGAGGGGGAGGCCAGCACGACGTCGGCCTCGAGCGCCAGCAACGCCGGTGGCGTGTCACCGATCGGCGAACCGGTGCCCAGGTTGCCGCCGATGGTGGCGCCGTTGCGAATGAGGCGGGAGGCGAACTGAGGAAGCATCTGCGCCAGCAACGGGATCCGGCCGTCGAGGCGTTCCTCGATCTCGGAGAGGGTCAGGGCCGCGCCGAGCTCGATCGCCTCGTCGCCCACCTCGAAGGTGCGCAGCTCGGCCACCCGGTCGATACCGATGACATAGGGGGCGCGCACCCCCCGGATGTTGACCTCGACACCCCAGTCGGTCGAGCCGGCCACGAGCGTCGCGTCGGGGTGCTCTGCCCGCAGCGCGAGAACCTCCTCGAGGTCGGCAGCACGGGCATAGGTGCCGGCTGCGGTGGTGAGCCGGGTCGGTACGGCGTCCGGTGCGCGTCGGCTGCTCCGCTCGGCCAGCGCATCGGACTCCGCCGGCGCGCCCAGGGCGTAGGCGGCATCCTGGATCGGCCGGTAGCCGGTGCACCGGCACAGGTTGCCCGAGAGCGCGTGCAGGTCAAAGCCATTCGGCCCGCATTCGTGCCCTTCGCCCCCGTCCTCCGCCTCGGCACCACGGTCGGGGCGGTAGTACTCGGCGGCCATGCTGCAGACGAAGCCGGGGGTGCAGTAGCCGCACTGTGACCCGCCCCGCATCGCCATCTCGTACTGCACGGGGTGCAGGTCGTCGGCGGTGCCGAGGCCCTCGGCCGTCACGACCTCCTGGCCGTCGAGGGAGGCCGCCGGGATGAGGCAGGCATTGATGGCTGTCCATCGGCTGCCGGCATCGTCGTGATCGCCGGCGGGTCGGGCCACCAGCACCGAGCAGGCTCCGCACTCGCCCTCGGCGCAGCCTTCCTTGGCACCCGTGAGGCCTTGGTCCCTCAGCCAGTCGAGGGCCGAGGTCTGGGCACTGATCCGCTCGAAGCCACAGGCCTGACCGTTCACCGTGGCGGTGGGAACGGCAGCGTGGGTGGGAACCGCAGTGGGTGTGGTCGTGGACGCCATGTTCACTCCTTGTCGGGTGCGACGATGCACCGGATCCGACCGATCGATGCGATCAGCCGCATGGTTAGAGTGAAACCGATTCGCTGGTTATCCATGCTGAACAGCAACCGGAGGTTCGCCAAAGCATACGACGGACCCCCCAGCGAGACAACGGTTTCGGAAGAGCAATTTCGCATTACGGATGTCGCTAGCGACTGAGCAGCACGGTGCTGGCCGCTTTGAGATCGAGCGAGAGGCGCTCCTCGTCGACTGTAACGAGCCGGTCGCGCTCCACGACCGGCCGACCGCCGACGAGCAACAGCTGCAAGGGCGGGCGGTCGCCGAGCACCAGGCCGGCCACGGAGTCGACGATGTCGCCGTGAGCCAGGCCGTCGACCCGCCAGAGAGCGATGTCGGCGAGCTTGCCGGGTTCGATCGAACCGATCTGGTCGTCCCAGCCGAGCACCTTCGCGCCCCCGATGGTGGCCATCTCGAGAGCGTCGCGCACGCCGAGAGCGGTCGGACCGCCTGTCGCGCGAGCGAACAACAGCGCGTGTCGAGCCTCCTCGAGCATCGACGACGACTCGTTGGAGGCCGGCCCGTCGACTCCCAGGCCGACCATCACCCCCGCGTCGCGCAGCGCCCGGGTGCGCGCGACGCCGGCCCCGAGACGAGCGTTCGACGACGGGCAGTGCGCCACTGCGCTTCCCGTGCCGGCCAGGGTGTCGATGCCGGCCTCGTCGAAGTGGATGCCGTGGGCGAACCACACGTCGTCACCGACCCAGCCCACCGACTCCATGTATTCCACGGGGGTCTTGTCGAAGTGCACGCGGCAGAACTCAGCCTCGTCGGTCGTCTCGGCCAGGTGTGTGTGCAGACGGACGCCCGACTCGCGGGCGAGCAGAGCCGACTCGCGCAGCAGGTCGCCGGTCACAGAGAACGGAGAACAGGGCGCCACCCCGATGCGAAGCAGCGACTCCGGGGAGGGGTCGTGATGGCGGTCGATCGCAGCGCTCGTTGCCGCGAGGATGAGCTCGAGGCTCTCGACGACGTCGTCAGGCGGCAGGCCACCGCGCGACTGGCCGAGGTCCATCGAGCCGCGCGTGGCAAGGAAGCGGGTGCCGACCTCGCCGGCCGCCGCGATCTCGGCGCCGAGCAGGTCACCGCCCCGGTGGGGGAAGACGTAGTGGTGGTCCATCGAGGTCGTGCACCCGGTGCGGGCGAGCCACCCGAGACCGGCGGTGGCTGCCGCCCGAACGATGTCCTCGTCGAGGCCCGACCACACCGGGTACAACGTAGTGAGCCACTCGAAGAGGGTTGAGTCGCAGGCTATTCCGCGGGTGGCCCACTGGTAGAGGTGGTGGTGGGTGTTGACCAGTCCCGGTGTCGCGACACAACCCCGGGCGTCGACGACGCGAACCTCGGCGCTGCCCGGATGCCGGGTGGTGGCGAGCCCCCCGGCATCCCGGCTGGTCGCATACGTGCCCTCGCCGACCGAGACGATGCGGGTTCCCTCGATGACGACGTGCCCCACGGTGTGCTCCGTGCGAGCGGCGTCCATCGTGACGACGATGCATCCGTCGAGAACCAGCCGGCCGGCATCCTGGGTGCCGGCCCCGCTCATGAGAGCTGATCGATGTCGACCGAGCGCACCCGGGCACTCTGGATCGGGTTGGCGTCAGCGACCAGGTCGTCGAACCGGTAGGCGGCGATCTTGGCGATCTCGATGAGGGCGGCCGCGTGCTCGTGGCTCGCACTGTTGTTGAGCCGCTCCCAACCGTGGCGCAGCACCTGGGCGTAGGAGTCGCGGTCGCGAACGCAGGTGACGAGCGGGAAGCCGAACCGCTCGCGGTACTGCGCGTCGAGGTTGCTCAGCTCGTCGTGGTCCTTCGCGTCGAGACGGGTCAGGCCCAGGGTCGACTGGTCGCGCAGTGAGTTCTCGCCCTCGTCGCCACCCGCGACGCGCTCGGAGCCGAGGTCGGGGTAGGCCCCGATGAGCTCGCGCTGCTCGCGCTCGTTGGCGGCGAAGAGAGCCTCCTGAAAGGCTTGGCGCAGGTCGTTGGTGTCGCCGAAGGGCCGCTGGTCGAAGGCCCGCTCGACGACCCAGGTCGGCCCCTGGAACAGCCCGCCGAAGGTCTCGACGAACTCCTCACGCGACATGGCGTTCACGTCGCTCAGGCGCACGAGCTGACCGGGCTCACCGGCGACGGCCGGGCCCTTGTCGCTGCCGACGTGGTGGAAGATCGCGTTGAGCGCGATCGCGGCGATGCTGCCGAGCGTGATGCCTGAGCCGAAGATGACCCTCGACCACTCGGGCACGGCGCTGGAGATGTCCTTGGCCCCTTGTGCTGCGAACCCGGTAGAGCCGGCGGACAGGATCGTCACGTACAAAGCCAAGGCGACGCTGGTGCCGACGATGACGACGTTGCGGTGGTCGTGAAAGTCCACCCGTTGCAGCGTCTGAACGCCGACGACGGCCACCGTGGCGAACATCGCCAGTGCCGCGCCACCGAGTACCGGGCTGGGAATGCCGGCCACCAGGGCGCCGGCCTTGGGGATGAGCCCGATGACGATCATGATCGCGCCCGCCATCGCCACGACGTAGCGGCTCTTGACCCGGGTCAGGCGCACCAGGCCGACGTTCTCGGCGAAGCAGGTGTAGGGGAAGGAGTTGAGTACGCCACCGAGGGTGGTGGAGAGACCGTCAGCGCGCAACGCCCGGGCGATGTCGTCGCTCTCGATGCGCTTGTCGACGATCTCACCCGTCGCGAACACGTCGCCGGTGGTTTCGACCGCGGTGATGAGCATGACGACGATCATCGAGATGATGGCGGCCGCTGAGAACTTGGGGATGCCGAAGAAGAACGGGGTCGTGACGCCGAACCAGCCCGAGGTCGACACGTTGCTGAACGTAGCGTCACCGAGGATGAAGGCGATCAGCGTGCCGATGACGAGACCGACGAGCACGGCCACGGTGGCCATGAACCCTTTGAAGATGCGCTGGATGGCGACGATGAGGAACAACGTGCCGAGGGCGTAGGCCATGTTCTTGCCGCTGGCCGGGTTGAAGTTCGGGCCCAGACCTCCAGCGGCATCGTTGGCCGCAACGGGCAGCAGCGCGATGCCGATGATCAGGATCACACTGCCCGTGACGACGGGCGGGAAGAAGCGGATCAGCTTGCTGAAGTAGGGCGCCAGGAAGAAGGTGAACAGCCCGGCGACGATGACGGCGCCGTAGATGACGAGCAGGCCGTCGGTGCCGCCGCCGGCTGCGAGGCCGATGGCGATCATGGGCGAGACGGCGGTGAAGGTGACGCCCTGGAGCAGCGGCAGCTTGACGCCGACCTTCCAGAAGCCGACCGACTGGATGATCGAGGCGATGCCGCACGTGAAGAGGTCGGCGTTGATCAGGTGGATGAGCTCTTCGGTCGTCAGGCCGATGGCGCCGGCGAGCAGGATCGGCACGATCACCGCCCCGGCGTAGAACGCGAGCACGTGCTGGAAGCCGTAGACGAACAGCTTGGGTGCGGGCAGAATCTCGTCGACGGGGTGACGTGACCTGCGCTTCGATGGGGCCGGGGGAGTGGCGGTGGTACTCATGAGTGAACTCCGATGTCGAGGCTGCTGGTGGTGCTCGAATCGTTCGCGCGCTGTGATGCCCTCGGGGTGATGGGGCTCAGCTCGCGGAGGGCCGTTAAAATGACCGCTTTTGGATTGGTTTCCGGGATGTGGAATTGACTTACCGATCGACGGAACTTTAAAGGTGTGACGTGCCTCACGTCAATGGTTGAGCAAAAAAATTCTCAGCCGGCTCTGCGGACTGGACGGCAACGGGTCGGTCGAGCCGATCAGCCCACCCCAGAGGCGAACCGGTCGAGTGCCCTTTGCCAGTGACCCTCCAGATCGGGGTGCGCGTCGGTCGAGGTCAGCCGCTCGTGCACGATGTCGACTCGGGTCGCGTCGCCGTCGGGGACCAGGTGCAGGTCGACCAGGCTGGCCGGCCCGTCGTCGTCTGCGTGCCACGACACCCGCACCTGCTCGAGGGGGTGGTAGCTGCGCAGCACGCCGTGTGGACCGTCGTGGCTACGCCACGACTCGCCCTTGGTGCCGAGCTCGGCTCCCGCCCCGAACAGGGCCGCGGTGCCTGCGGGGCTCACCAGGTGCTCCCAGACGTCGGTGACGTCGGCCGCGACCCGGTGGCTGACGCGCACCGTCTGCTGCGCCCCTTCCGCCGACTCCGTGCCCGACCTTGGCGTCAACCCGTCGGACCCGCCTTCGGGCGCGGCCTGCGTCTCACTGCTCATGGGCAACCTCCAGTCGCGTCGGGCCCGGCCCGACCGGTCGAACCCATCACGCCCAGTCGACCAAACGATGCCCCTGATGACAATGGGCTGAGCCGACCGATTCCGGATGCCGCGGGAGGGGGCCTCCACTGGCCCTCCGCGGCCGTCAGGGGCTCGCGGCATACTCGCGGGCATGCAGCGCATCGACGGTCGCCTCGTGCTCAGCCCCACCGACCTGACCAAGCACGTGGCGTGCCCGCACATCACAACGCTCGACCTCGAGGCCCTTGAATCCGGTGCGCCGCGCACGGTGCCCACCGACGACGCGCTCAACCTCGTGTTCGCCAAGGGCCTGCAGCACGAATCCTCGTACCTCGAGACGCTGCGGGCCGCCGGCCTCGTCGTCGAGGACATCGCCGAGCTCGGCCTCAGGGGCGCCGCCGCCGAGCGGGCCACCGTCGACGCCATGCGACGAGGGGTCGACGTCGTCTACCAGGCCACCTTCTTCGACGGCGCCTGGGTGGGCCTCGCCGACTTCCTGCTCAAGGTGCCCGGCCGGCCCAGCGACCTCGGTGACTTCAGCTACGACATCGCCGACACGAAGCTGGCCCGCCGGCTCAAGGTGCCCGCGCTGCTCCAGATGGCGACCTACGCCGAACGCCTCGAGACGCTCCAGGGCGTGCCCCCACAGTGGCTCACCGTGGTGACGGGCGATCGCGCCCAGCACCAGTGGCGCCTCGTCGACGTGGCCCCCTACGCGCGGCGCCGTCGCGCCGACCTCCACGACGCCATCGACCGTCCGCGACCCACCGAGTCGAGCCGCGTCGAGCACTGCGGGCAGTGCCGGTGGAAGGAGCGGTGCGCGCAGGAGTGGGTCGATCGTGACGACCTCATCCAGGTGGCCGGTATGCGACCCGACCACCGGGCCCGGCTCATCGACGCCGGCCTGCCGACCCTACGGGCGCTGGCCGACGCGAGCGAGGAGCGCCTGACCGGGGTACTGTCGTCGACCGCTCGGCGCCGATTGGTGCCGCAGGCCCGGCTGCAGCTCGCCGAGCGCGAGAGCGGGCAGGCGCGCTACGAGCTGCTCGAGCCCGACCCCGGTGGGCCACGAACGGGCCTGCAGCTGTTGCCCGCTCCCGACGAGGGCGACGTGTACCTCGACTTCGAGGGCGACCCGTGGGCCGAAGGAGGGGCGGGTCGGGAGTACCTGGCCGGCATCTGGACCCGTGCGGCTGAGTTCACCTGCTTCTGGGCGCACGACTTCGAGCAGGAGGGCGCGCTGACGACCGACCTGGTCGACTGGCTGGTCGAGCGTTGGAAGACCCACCCCGACATGCACGTCTACCACTACGCCCCCTACGAGACGACCGCGCTCAAGCGGCTCGCCAGCCAGCACGCCACTCGCGAGCACGAGCTCGACCAGCTGCTTCGAGGCGAGCGGTTCGTCGACCTCTACGCCGTGGTGCGTCAGGGCCTGCGCATCAGTAAAGGCTCCTACTCGATCAAGAAGCTCGAAGAGTTCTACTGGCACCGAACCCGGTCAGAGGGCACGGATGCCGTCTCCGACGGGCTCGCCTCCGTCGTGGAGTACGAACGGTGGCTGGCCGCCCGCGACGAAGGGAGACCGGAACCGCAGATCCTCGAGGACATCCGTGCCTACAACCAGGTCGACGTCGAGTCGACCCTCGCCCTGCACGACTGGCTGGAGGAGCGCCGCGCCGAGCTGGCCCGCACCGGGCACGAGCTGACCCGGCCCGGGGCAGGGGCGGTCCACGAGATCAACGAGGCTGAACAGGCCGAGATCGAGCTGGCCGAGGCGCTACTGGCCCGGGCCGAGCTGCACCGCACCGCCGAGAGCGAAGCGGAGACCGTGGCCGGCGAGCTGCTCGCGGGGTGCGTCGGCTGGCACCGGCGCGAAGACCGCCCCGACTGGTGGGCCTACTTTCGTTACGGCGATCTCGATCCCGACGAGCTGCTCGAGAACGCCGGCGCCCTCGCCGGGCTCGGCGCCCCCCGCGAGGTCGGTGCCGTGAAGCAGTCTCTGGTCTGGCGCTACCCCTTCCCGGCCCAGGAGTGCCAGCTGCGACCCGGCATCCGCGCCGAGAACGTCGACACCCACAAGGGGGTCGGCGAGATCACGGCGCTCGACCCGGTGGCCGGCTGGGTCGAGCTGAAGATGAGCAAACGTCTTGAGCCGCCGACGCCCCGGGCGCTGAAGGGCCCCGGCCCCATCGGCAACCACGGCCTGCGGGCCAGCATCGCCGGGTCGGCACAGACCTGGTTGTCGGGCAGCGACAACCTGGCCGTGCGCCTGGTGCGCGGTGTCGTTCCGGAGGCCGCCACGATGGTCGCGCGGGTTGGCGAGAGCCCCGCCGACGTCGTCGTGCGCGTCGGGTCCGAGCTGCACGGGGAGGTGCTGGCGGTCCAGGGACCACCCGGAGCGGGCAAGACCTACGCGGGAGCGGCCCTCATCGGGCGGCTGCTCGACGACGGCCTGAAGGTCGGGGTCACCGGTCTGTCCCACTCCGTCATCCGCAACCTGCTGCACAAGGTCGGCCGCCCGGCCCTGCACAAGACCGGCGAGGGCGCCCCGACGACGAACCCGAGCTCGAACCCGAGCGCCACCGGCGAGGCGCCATCGCTCGTCCGCCCGGCCAAAAGCAACGACGAGGTCGTGGAGGCCCTCACGACCGGCACTGCCAAGCTCGTCGGCGGCACGGCCTGGCTGTGGTCACGCGATGACCTGGCCGAGGCGGTCGACGTGCTCGTCATCGACGAGGCGGGGCAGTTCTCCCTCGCCAACGCCGTCGCCGTGTCGCGGGCCGCCACCTCGCTCGTGCTGCTGGGCGACCCCCAGCAGCTGCAGCAGCCGACCAAGGCCGTCCACCCGTTCGGCGCCGGGATCTCGGTGCTCGAGCACCTCATCGGCCCGCACGACGTCATCCCGCCTGATCGTGGCGTCTTTCTCGACCACACCTACCGCATGCACGCCGACCTCACCGGGTTCGTGTCCGAGCTGGCCTACGAGGGCCGACTCGCCTCTGCCGAGCCCGATGCCCGTCAAGACCTGCGCCGGGTCGAGGTCTCGGCACCGCGCTCCCTCCGAGCCCTCAGCGGCACCGGCCTGCGGTGGGCCCCCGTCGTGCACAGCGTGATGGCCGACCAGTCGAGTGCCGAGGAGGCTGCCGTCGTGCGGCTGCTCGTCGACGACCTGCTCGAGGGGGAGTGGACCGACGTCACCGGCACGACGCGGCCTCTTACGCTCGCCGACATCCTCGTCGTCGCGCCGTGGAACGCCCACGTCGCAACGCTGGCGGAACACCTGCCCGACGGTGCGCAGGTCGGCACCGTCGACAAGATCCAGGGCCAGGGCGCGGCCGTCGTCATCTACTCGATGGGCACCACGAGTGCCGCGCTGGCCCCTCGCGGGGTGTCGTTCCTCTACGACGTGCACCGCCTCAACGTGGCGATCTCGCGGGCCAAGGCGCTCGCCGTCATCGTGGCGAGCCCGCTGCTGCTCGACGCCCAGGTGCACCGCCCCGAAGACCTGCGCGCCGTCAACGCGCTCTGCCGCTACGTCGAGAACGCCACGATCGCCTGAGGTTGCCCGAGGCCGGCGGTCAGGCCCCGTGCGCGGCCACCTCCCAGAGGCGACCCTCAGCCCAGATGCCGGGCAGCGCCTCCCGGATCGAGCTCTGCGCCAGCTCGGGGGCCACCCCCAGGTCGACGGCGTACCGCAGCGCCACCGCAGGGGTGCGGTGCTCGCCTCGGCGACCGTGAAGCAGCACCCGCTTGCCCTCGGCCCGAAACTGTCGCAGCGCCGACGACGCGTCGTCGAGAACGAAGTCGAGGTGCGGGTTGGGCGCCTCGCTGTCGGTGCTGTCGGTGCTGTCGTCGTTGATCCAGAACTCGATGTGGTCGCGTGGGGACATTCCTGCTGCCGGGATGTCCGTGAGCCCGAGCGGGCACAGCGACACGACGGCCTGCACGTCGAGGCTCGCCACCCGGTGCAGGTCGCTGATGCTGCCGAGCACGATGTCGGGGTCGATGGGGTGCGGGATGCCCAGCGTGGGGATCCCGAGATCGACCATCGTCTCGACCGAGGGCCACGAGCCCACCCGTCGTCCGCCGCCCAGGGTCGAGACGGCCAGCTCGACCAGGTCGTGGGCGCGAAAGCCCGGCCAGCCGTGCACCATCCGGCGCCACTGGGTCGGCACGGCCGACGAGCCGTACCGGGCACCGAGCAGCGAGCCGGCGATGGCCGCCACGGTGTCGGTGTCGTGCCCCGCGCGAACGGCGGCCTGCAGCCCGCGTTGCAGGTGCATGGCCGAGCCGTCGCCGCGGTCGGTGGAGGTGATGGCCGCCCAGGCCGCCTGCAGGGCGGTCACGGTGAACCCGTTGTCGCGAAAAGCGCCCGGGTCGGCAGCGGTCGCCTCCTCGATCCAGTCGCGCCAGCGCCCCTCGTTCGTGGTGCTCACCAGGTTGAGCCCCGCGGCGAGGTCGAGACGGCCCTGGGTCACGGCGACCCGGATCGCTTCCGACCAGAGCACCGACGAGTCGGCGGCGAGTGGGTCGGCGTGCGTGAGCCGAGCGACGGCCCGGGCCGCTTCGGCGGTATTCTGCCGGTCGTCGACCGCGGCGATGCCCACGATCGAGGTGCGCATCAAGGCGCCGTTACCGGCCGTCAGGCCGGTGCGGGCGTGCAGGGCGTCGCTCGCACCGGTCAGCCGCTGGTGTGGGGATCCGCTGCGCGCCGACGCGTCGGACAGCACGGTTCTCGTCTGCGTGCCCACGTCGGTGGCGCCACCGCCCATCCAGGCGACGAACGCCTCGGCCACGGCATCGAGGCCCCGCGGACTGGTCAGGTCGAGGCCACGAGCGGCGACCTGGGCCACGCAAAGCGTCATCTGCGTGTCGTCGCTCCACTCTCCCGGGTCGTAGGGGCCGAGACCGCCGCCCTTCATGACCGCCTCGCCCACGGGTGGGGCGGCCATCTCGTAGGGCACTCCGAGGGCGTCGCCGCAGGCCTCTCCGAGGAGCACCCCGGCGGCCCGGTTGACGAGTTCAGATCGGGTCGGCACGAGTTCTCCTTGGCCCCGAAGGACGTCGACGGCATCCTGACGGATGAAATCTACGTCTTCGAGCAGAGTGCCGACGCGGTGCCCTCCGAAAGAGCCCAGCACGACCAAGTAGGCTTCCGCCGTGCTCAAACCCCTCACCATCGGCCTGCTGGCGGTGAGTGCCGTGCTTGCCGTCATCGCCGGCCACCACCTCGTGCGGCGCAAGGTCGTCGACGACCTGATGATCATCGTCTCGGCGATCATCGAGGTCGGCCTGCTCGTGATGCTCGTGGTGGGGCTGGGCAAGTCGGGTGCCATCGCCGACGGCGGTGAAAAGGCCACCTTCATCGCCTACCTGTTCACGGTGCTGCTCGTGCTGCCGGCGACGATCTATATCGCGATCAAGGAGCGGGGGCAGTGGGCGATGGCCATCATGGTGTCCGGCGCCCTCGTCGTGATGATCCTGATCGGCCGGCTGCAGCAGGTCTGGAGCATGAATGGCTGACGGCGACAGCTCGGGCAGCCCGGCGCTGCATACTGGCCGTGGGCCCGGGCGCCTGCTCGTGGCGGTGTACGGCCTGCTGGCGCTAGCCGCCACCGGGCGGTCGGTGCTTCAGATCAGCGAGTACTACAGCCGGGCCCCGGTCGCCTACCTGCTGTCGGCGCTCGCCGCCGTGATCTACATCGTCGCGACCGTCGGTCTCGCCCGCGGTGACCGAGCCTCCGTCGGTGTGGCGAGGGTGGCCCTCACCATCGAGCTGGTCGGTGTGCTCGTCGTCGGGGCCATCTCCTACGCCGTGCCCGACGCCTTTCCCGACAAGACGGTGTGGTCGCACTTCGGGTCGGGCTACGGCTATGTGCCGCTGCTGCTGCCGATACTCGGGCTCTGGTGGATCCGGCACACTCGCACGGCCTGATGCCCCGGCGTAGCGGCGTGGTCGGGCGAGCGTCGTTGCGCCGATAGGGTGGCGCGCATGAACGCCGAGACCGACGCGCCCACGCTCGCCGGACCCTTCACGGTTCGTCCCGTCACCGCCGACGAGGCTCGCGAGACCGTGCTCGAGGTCGGCGGCAGCTTCCTGCAGACGCCGGAATGGGCACGCACCAAGCCCGACTGGCAACCCCGCCACCTCGGGTGGTTCGACCCAACGGGTCGCCGGGTCGGCGCGGCCCTCGTGCTGACGCGCAGCATCCCGCGCACCAAGCGCGGCTTCGCCTATCTGCCCGAGGGCCCGGCCCTGCCCTGGGAGGCCGTGGCCGATGACCCCGGTGCCTGGCTCGAACCCCTCGTGGCCTGGGCCCGGTCGTCGGGCGCGTTCGCCCTGCGCCTCGGCTTTCCGGTACCGGCCCGCACGTGGGCCCCCGAGCCGGTCAAGAAGCAGGTGGCGGCCGGCGGGCTGCTCTCGTTCACCAGCCTTCCCGCGACGGTCGTGGGCCCGGAGGCGGCCCCGCTCGAGTCGTGGTTGGCGGCCCGCTCCTGGCTCCCGATCGGGGCCGGTTCGGGGGCCGCCGTCGGGCAGCCGCGCTACCTGTGTGTGCTCGACATCGCCGGCCGTGACGCGCCTACGGTGCTCAGGTCGATGAACCAGCAGTGGCGGCGCAACATCAAGAAGGCCGAGAAGGCCGGAGTGCAGGTACGCTCCGTGGGCGCGGAGGGGGTCGACACCTTCCACGCGCTCTACTGCGAGTCGGCGCAGCGTGACCACTTCCACCCCCGGCCCAAGGCCTACTTCGCGCAGATGCTCGCTGCGTTCGGCGAGACTGACCCCGGGCGGCTGACCGGCCGCGTCTACGAGGCGCACGTCGACGGTGACGTACTGGCCTCGGCGATCATGCTCCGGGTCGGCGACACCTTCTCCTACCTCTACGGCGGCTCGACCGAACGCAACCGCGACGCGCGCGCCAGCAACGCCCTGCAGTGGCGGGCGATCCAGGACGCCATCGAAGCCGGCTGCGCCGCCTACGACTTCCGGGGTTTCAACACCTCGCTCGGGGCCACCTCACCCCTCACCGGGCTGCTGCTCTTCAAGCTCGGCGCGGGCGCCGACGTCGTCGAGCTTGTCGGCGAGCGCGAGCTGGTGCTCAACCGGTTCTGGCACACGGTCTTCGACCGGGCGATGGCCCTGCGGGTGGCGATCAACAGCCGCCGCCTCGGCTCCTCACCGGACAGCGACGTCTGAACAGGCGGTCAGGTGCGGCGCACGTCGTAGTACGGGCTGATGTAGCAGGTGACGTAGCCCTGCCCCTGCTGTGAGGTGACGACCACCCCGTCGACGAGGATGCGGCAGGCGACGTCGGGCCGTCGGGTGGCGCTCGAGTCGTAGGGGGTACGCACCCGCAGGCTGAAGTAGTCACTGCTGCTCGGCGTCGGCCCCACGGGCACCTCGAACGCCAACGGCGCCTTCTGGAGCGGGTAGTCGAACCGCTGGTGCGTAGCGTCGGAGAGCGACACCTCGACCTTCTCGTCACCGGCCGCCTGGGCCTCGAAGCGAATCGTCTTGGCGCCCGGCGGGATCGCCGTGATCGACACCGTGGGTGCCGGGAGCAACGACGGGGGAGCAGTGAGCACCGGCCTGCTCGTCGAGGTGGCGCCGCGCCCGGTGGGTAGGGTGGATGCCGTCAGGGCCGTGGGCAGGCTCGGAAAGTCGCGGGGCGCGTTCGGCGTTACCACGGGGGGCAGCGGGTCGGCCGTCGGGCTGCTCGAGGCGGAGGACGTGACGGGCGGGGCAGTCGCACTGGTGGGCTGCGACGGCGAGACGGAGACTGCGACGCGCGGCTCGCTGACGGGGCCGGGGGCCGGGTCGCTGAGACTGGACGCGAACCACACGAGCAGGGGAACGAAGACGAGGGCCAGCCCGCCCACGACCTGCCACGGTTTGATGCTTCGGCCGGGCGTCGAGCCGGGCGGCTGGATGAACGCGCCGCCAGCGGTGGGGGGAACGTCGTGCGGGCCGGGCTGCTCCGGCGGGGTCGCCGCCCGCTCGGGCACCCAGCTGGACCCGTCCCCACCGGGCTGGCTGCTGAGGTGCTTCATCGGGTCGAACCCGCCGCCGGTTGCCGTTGTCGAGGGCAGATCACCCGGGGCAGCAGGGGTGGGGAGGTCGCGGGGCTCGTCAGGCCCGATGGGTGGGACGGTGGGCGGAACGGTCACGGCTCGACGTCGCTGGTCGGCAGGGACGAGGAGGTCACTGTGCACTCGACCCGGCGGGTACCGACATTGACCGAGACGACTTCCTCGCCGGCCGTCGCGATGCATCTCATCGAGTCGGTGCGCTCGTAGTCGGTGGCGCTGATCGTCAGGTACGGCGAGCGATCCTCACCGACGGGTACCGAGACGGCGTAGGGGAGCGTGACGTCCTTGATCCGCTCGGAAGCCCCGTCGCGGTAGAGCCGGATGTCGGCACGACCGGTGCCCTGCACCTCGAACCGCACCGAACGCACGTCGGGGGTGAGTCGTGGAACGGGGGTCGGGTCAGCGGTCAGCGGCGAGTTCGGCACCGTCGTCGGGCGGTCGGCCTTCGGTGATGGTTCGTCGCCACGGTCACTGCCGCCGGCGAGGAGCACGCCGACGGCCAGGCCGACGGCCACGAGTGCCATGACCACCGCGATGACCGCGATGACCATCCCCCGGCGCTGACGCGACCGGCGTCGGCCGGTCGACGCCGGCTGGGGTGACGGGCCAGGCTTGCTGGAGCTCGAGGGGGCCGACCGCGAAGACGGTCGTTTGCGGACCCCCGGTTGTGCCGGGTCGGACCGCGCCGGCGGGCCCGCTGGTGGGCTGAACGTGCCCGGGCCGATTGCCGAGGGTGCGGGCGAACCCGACGGGGTGGCCGGCGCTGGCTGGGCCGACCCGCGATCGTCGGGAAAGCTGACGTGGTGGTCGTGCTGGGCGTCGGGCCTGCCTTCTCGCGCTGGACTGTAGCCCGGCTCGAGTGGATCTGGTCGGTACGGCGGAATCTCTGACACGGCGCTGAAGTCCCCTGTTCGTGGCTGCTCGCCCTCAATCTAGCGAGCGGGAGTGGCCCTCCGATGCGCCGGTCCGGGCTCTGGTTCCACTCCGTCGGCCTCGCCCGGGCTCATCACCCGGTCGCGCCGTCGACAGCGGGGACGCGACAGGTCACGGTTCCGGGCCCGGTCGCTATCAGCACGAGTTCGTCGTCGGCGTAGACGCGGCACTGCACGATGCTGGTGGCGTCGGCGGCGGTCGCCGTGACGATTCCGCTCACCTTCGGGTTCACGGGACCCTCGCTCGACTGTTGACCAACAGGACCTTGGGGAGCTGGGTAGCCGGCGCTCGGGGTGACGTCGCCGGTCCAGGAACCGGTCGCCACTTGCTTGGCCGAAGCCCGCCTCGTGCTCTGAGCCACTGTCACCTCTCCCTTCGGGCTTGCCACCTCGACGCGGAACTGCTGCACTTCGGCCGGTAGCGGCTCGACGCCGGTATTCACCGGCAGCACGACAGACGGGTCGTGACCGTCGGCGGGCGCGCCGAGCCCGCTGCCCATCCCCCCACCCATCTCGACGCTCGTGCCGCTGCTTGAGTCGCTCGAGTGGTAGTCGTGGTTGCCGAACACGGCGAAGCCGATCCAGACCACGACGAGGGTGCGCAGCACGCGGCGGCGCCGATTCGGAGTCGGTGCGCGGCGACCCGGGGCCCAGGAAGGGGCGGGCGATGCTGGTTCAGCCGTCGGCGCCGGGCCCGAGGGCGGGGCGCCGACCGGTGACGTTCGTGCGGCGGGAGCCCAGGCCGAGTCCGGCAGCGGCGGACCGGCAGGGTGCGGCGCCAGGGCGTCAGGGAAGGCAACGTGCTCGTCATGGAGCGGGTCAGGCCACTCGTCGGCGCCCTCTGATGGGTACGGCACCGCGCCTCCTCTGCATTCTGATGAAGACCACGTTACGTCTCCAACCGATGCGACGATGCTCGGCCCTCCCCGGTTGCGGGGCGAGCGATATCGGGTTCGGTTCGAACCGCCAATCGACCTATCCTGACGACCATGCCCGACGACCCGACTCCTGCGACCCGGCGTGAGGCTGTCGAGGGTCCGGGCGGGGGAGACGACACCGGGCGGCGGCGGGGCAACGGGGCCCGGGCCGTCGACGAGGTCGCGAGGCAGGCCAGCAGACAAGGCAGCAGACGGCATGGACGTCGACGCCGCGGACCACGCCAGGATGCTGAGGGGCGGGCACCCGAGCCGTCATCGACCAGCCAGTCACTCAGGAGTCAGGGACCGGGCGAGCGGACGCCGGACGGACAGGCAGCCACCCCACCTGCGTCGGATGGTCGTCGACCCGCAGAGCGCGGGCAGCGCGGCCGTCGTCAGGGCGGGCGTCGGCCGGGCCGTGCGCCGCTCAGCCCGGAGCAGCGTGAAGCCAGGCGAGCGACACGAGCGGCCAGCCTCCCACCCATCAGCTACCCCGATGACCTGCCGGTCGTCGAGCGCCGCGACGACATCGCTGCGGCCATCCGCGACCACCAGGTCGTCGTCATCGCGGGCGAGACCGGATCGGGCAAGACGACGCAGATCCCGAAGATCTGCCTCGAGCTCGGCCGCGGTCTCGACGGGGTCATCGGCCACACGCAACCGCGACGAATAGCTGCCCGCGCGGTGGCCGAGCGCCTGAGCGACGAGCTCGGGGTCGACCTCGGCACCGCTGTGGGCTACCAGGTTCGCTTCACCGACCAGAGCAGCCGCGACACCCTCGTCAAGGTCATGACCGACGGCATCCTGCTCGCCGAGATGCAGCGCGACCGCGACCTGCGCCGCTACGACACGATCATCATCGACGAGGCCCACGAGCGCAGCCTCAACATCGACTTCATCCTCGGCTACCTCAAGACGCTGCTGCCGCGCCGGCCCGACCTCAAGGTGATCATCACCTCGGCCACCATCGACCCACAGCGCTTCGCCGAGCACTTCGCCGCCTCCGACGGCACCCCCGCCCCGATCATCGAGGTGTCGGGTCGCACGTATCCCGTCGAGGTGCGCTACCGGCCGCTCGTCGACCCCGACCGGCCCGAGGCCGAGGAGCGCGACCTGGTCACCGGCGTCTGCGACGCCGTGCTCGAGCTCTGGACCGAGAAGCACTCAGGTTCCAGCAGCGACATCCTCGTGTTCTTCTCCGGTGAACGCGAGATTCGTGACGCCGCCGACGCCCTCAACGGGATGAGCCTGCCCGTCACCGAGGTCGTGCCGCTCTACGGCAGGCTCTCGGCCGCGGAGCAGCACCGGGTGTTCTCGTCGCACACCGGGCGACGAATCGTGTTGGCCACCAACGTTGCCGAGACCTCGCTGACCGTGCCCGGCATCCGCTATGTCGTCGATACCGGTACGGCGCGCATCTCGCGCTACAGCCAGCGCACGAAGGTGCAGCGGCTGCCGATCGAGCCGATCAGCCAGGCCTCGGCCAGCCAGCGCTCGGGCCGCTGCGGTCGGCTCGCCGACGGCATCGCCATCCGGCTCTACTCCGAAGACGACTTCGACGCTCGTCCGCCCTTCACCGACCCCGAGATCCTGCGTACCAACCTCGCCTCGGTCATCCTCCAGATGACCGCGCTCGGGCTGGGTGACATCGCCGCCTTCCCGTTCGTCGACCCGCCCGACAGTCGCCAGATCACCGACGGCGTCAGGCTGCTCGAAGAGCTCCAGGCGTTCGCACCCGACGACGACGAGGGCTCTGGCGGCCGGGCCGGGCGCCGGCCGGGCCGCACGCTCACCCCTTACGGGCGCACCATCGCGACGCTGCCCATCGACCCGCGTCACGCGCGCATGGTCATTGAGGCCGACCAGAGGGGGGTGCTGCGCGAGGTTCTCGTCATCGTGGCGGCGCTCTCGATCCAGGACCCGCGCGAACGGCCCCAGGAGAAGCAGGAGCTCGCGAACGCCGCGCACAAGCGGTTCGCCGACGAGACGAGCGACTTTCTCGGCTGGCTGAACCTCTGGGCGTATCTCAAGGAGCAGCAGAAAGCGTTGAGCGCCAGCGCTTTCCGGCGCCTGTGCAAGGCTGAGTTCCTGCACTACCTCCGGGTGCGCGAGTGGCAGGACCTCCACACGCAGGTCAAGCAGGCGGCCAAACAGGCCGGCCTCGACGTCGGTCGCGCCAGCGTGCGGCTCGATCACGACGCGGTCGACGCGGATGCCGTTCACCAGTCTCTGCTCGCCGGGCTGCTGTCGCATGTCGGCGTGCGTGACGAGCAGAAGCGCGAGTACGCCGGGGCCCGGGGGGCCCGCTTCGGCATCAACCCCGGGTCGGCGCTCTTTCGCAAGCAGCCACAGTTCGTCATGGCGGAGGAGCTGGTCGAGACCACGCGTCTCTGGGCTCGGATGAACGCCCGGATCGACCCGACCTGGGCCGAGACCCTCGGGGCGCACCTGGTCAAGCGGCAGTACTCCGAGCCGCGCTGGTCGGGCCGGCGCGGCTCGGCGGTGGCCACCGAACGGGTCACTCTCTACGGCGTTCCGCTCGTCGTGGGCCGCGTCGTCGGCCTGGGGTCGATCGATGCCGAGCTCGCCCGCGACCTGTTCATCCGGCACGCGCTCGTCGAGGGGGACTGGCACACCGAGCATGCCTTCTTCCGGGAGAACGCGGCCCTGGTCGAGCGGCTCGGCGAGCTCGAGGCGCGCACTCGGAGGCGCGACCTCGTCGTCGACGACTTCACGCTGGTCTCCTTCTACGACCAGCGGATCCCACCTGAGGTCGTCTCGGCGCGGCACTTCGACTCGTGGTGGAAAAAGGCTCGTCGCCAGACCCCCGACCTGTTGACCTTCTCGGAGGAGATGCTGCTGCGCGACACGGCCGGGGGGCTCGTCGACGAGCACCCGACCACGTGGCACCAGGGTGAGAACGACCTGGCGGTGAGCTACCGCTTCGAGCCGGGGTCACCGGCCGACGGGGCCACCGTGCACATTCCCGTCGACCGGCTGAACCAGATCTCGCCCGACGGTTTTGACTGGCAGGTGCCGGGCTTTCGCGACGAGCTCGTCACCGCCCTGATCCGCTCACTGCCCAAAGGTGTTCGCCGCGACTTCGTGCCAGCCCCCGACTTCGCCCGACGGGTGCTGCCGCTGCTCGACCCGGCCGACGGCACTCTCGTGCAAGCGCTCGCGATCGCCCTGCGGCGGCAGGCCGGTGTTCCCGTCTCGCCCGAGCTCTTCGACTGGTCCCGGGTGCCCGACCACCTGCGCGTCACCTTCAGCGTCGACGACGCCTCCGGCCGGCCCCTCGCCACCGGCAAGGACCTCGAGGCCGTGCGTGACGTGGCGACCCCGCAGCTGCGCCGCCAGGTTCGGGTGGCCAGCTCGGGCATCGAACGCACCGGCCTGACCACCTGGTCGATCGACACCATCCCGGAGAACTTCGAGAGCGCGACCGGGGTGCGCGGCTACCCGGCGCTCGTCGACACCGGTCGAGCGGTTGACCTGCGCGTGCTCCCGACCCGGTCAGAGGCCGACGCCGAGCACCGGCTGGGGGTGCGCCGGCTGCTGCTGCTCGGCATCAGCCCGCCCTGGAAGCAGATCCTCTCGCGTCTGACGAACACCCAGAAGCTCGCGCTCGGGCACAACCCGCACGGCAGCGTCCCGGCGCTGCTCGACGACTGCCTGGCCGCTGCCGTCGACGCCATCTCGGCCGAGCGCACCGAGGCGCCGAGGCCCGCGGAAGCGGCCGACGGCACCAGGCACCCGGTGCGCAGCCGAGACGACTTCGAGTGGGCCCTGTCTGCCGTGCGAACCCACACGACCGCCAAGGTCGTACAGGTCATCGGCCTCGTCGAGCCGATCCTGGCGCGCCACCTGGCTCTGACGACCCAGCTGAACGCCCTTGAGGAGTCGCGGAACCCGGCCCTGCGGCCGATGCTGGCCGACGTGCGGGCCCAGCTCGGTGGGCTGGTGCGACCGGGGTTCGTCGCCGACGCCGGGATCGCCCGGTTGCCCGACCTGGGCCGATACCTCAAGGGCATCGCGCACCGTCTCGACAAGGCGCCGGCCAACCTGGCCAAGGACGCCGCGTCACTCGCGCAGGTCGACGCCGTCGAGGGGCGCTACGCCGACCTGCTCGACGGGCTGCGTCCGACCCAGCGCGCCGCCGCGGAGGTGGTCGAGGTCGGCTGGATGATCGAGGAGCTGCGCGTGTCGCTGTTCGCCCAGACCCTCGGCACGGCCTACACGGTCTCGCCTCAGCGCGTCGTCAAGGCCATCGCCCGACTGGCCCCCTGAAGCGCTGCCTTCCGCAGGTGGTTGCAGGCGGCGGCGGCCCACCACTTCACCGTCAGCCGTTCCTAGCTCGCCGTCGTGGTCGTAGACGGGCGTAGACGACGGCTGCTGGTGCCAGCAGGCCGGCAGACACCAGCAGCGCGACGGGGATCGAGGTGCGGGTCGCGAGCAGGCCCAAGGGCGGCCCGCCCACTACCTGTCCGATGGCGTCGGCCTGACTGGTCAGCGACAGCGTCGTGGCCCTGGTGTGTGACTCGACGTTGCGGTTCAACCACGCACTTTGGACCGGGTACGCGATGGCCCTCGCGGAGTCCCTGACCCACATCGCGATGAGCGCTGGCCACAGTGACCCCGACAGCGCGAACGCGATGATTCCCGCTACCTGAACGAGCAGCAGGGCGGCCAGCAGCCCGCTGGGATGAAGGGCGTTGATTCGCGCCGGTGCAAGCCGGTTCGCCAGCAGGCTGGCGACGAGGGCGACAACCGATCCGATCAGGGCGAAGGCGGTGAACCAGACTGCCGGGTCGTCGGTACCCCAGACCGTGGGCAGGGTGAAGGCTTCCAGGACCCTCGCCGTCCAGAGGCGGTCGAAGACCTCGGACGAGATCCCGGTCAGGAGGGCGATGACGAGGAAGGACCGCACCACTCCTGGTCGGTGGGCGGCGCCGACCCCGGTCAGGAAGGTGTGTTTCAGGTGCGACCACGTCTCGCGCTGTTCTCTGGGCGCAGGGTGGAAGCCTGTCTCGGGCATCACCACGGTCATGGCGGCACCGAGAAGCAGGTAGCCGACGCCGGCGGCGATGATGGGCAGCTGCAGGTTCACCTGCCCGAACGCGCCGGCGAGGATCGTGCCGACGACGGTCAGGGCGAGGTGCTGCTGCTGGAACCGGGTGAAGAGGGGCTGGACGGCGTCGACGCCGACCTCGTCGGTGATCCACGCGTCGACCGCGCCCGAGATGAAGGTGAACCCGATGCCCCACACGATTTGCGCGAGGACGATCGGCCAGAAGGATGGCCAGATCCCCTGGATGAGGATGCCCAGGCCAACGACAAACGCGCCGATCAGCGCGGACAGTCGTCTGGAGTAGAGGTCGGCAACGATTCCGGTGGGGATCTCGAACAGGAAGCAGGTCGCTTCCATCACGGTGCCGACGAGGATCAGCTGCAGCGGGGTCAGCCCCGCGACCTGAACCTGGTAAAGCAGAGCGAGGGTGAAGGCGAGGGAGTGAAACAGCGACCAGCTGCCCTCGAACCAGCAGTAGGCGGCGGCGGGACGGATGGGCCGACGGCCGATGAGAGACATGGGCGATTCCTTGAGCAGCGTGCCGGGTTCGGCACGAGAGGGTCACGGGAAGCGGCTGCCTACGGGGTGGCGAAGCCGCGGTTGATCCAGCGGGATCGACCGTGATTCGTGACGGTGCACCCAACTCCTCACGGACGGTTAGCCGTGTGGACCGACTCTCCGGGGTGCACGCTGCTCAGGCTGAAAAACGCATGCCGGGAAGTTAACACACCCGGCCCGTCTTGCGAGCAGCGCGAGACATCGCGGGCGGCCTGGTGAGGAACGATGGTTCGACCGGTGGGTTCCACTGCGAAAACCCGCTCGACACCCGCTCGACGGCCTTCCGATCATGACGGCGGGAGCAGGGACTCGGACGTCATCCAGGGCTAGCGCGCCACCGTGAGCCCGATACCCTCCCTCCTTGACGGGCCGGTCGGTGAGGTGATGTCTCGGTCCTTTCGCCTCGTCGCTGCCCGTGCAAAGGGAATGATGGTCTCGGACCGGTCGTTGGACCCTTCAGCGACCCCTCCCCGAGCACATGCGAGACGAAAGGCCACCCCCGTGCAGGACCCCAGCGAACTCTTCCGGTTCGAGAACGACACGCCGGCTGAACCGACCGACGCGACGCCCGCGGGCCTTCGTGATCAGCAGGCGTCGGTTCTCATCGTTGCCCTGGGCGGTTTCATCGACGCCGGCAACACCCAGACCCTGATCTCTGACCACCTGCTCGCGACGCACGAGTCACGGGTGCTGGCCTCCTTCGACGTCGATCAGCTGCTCGACTACCGCGGTCGCCGCCCGGTCATGGTCTTCGACCGCGACCACTGGAGCAGCTACGACGACCCGAGCCTGCTGCTGCACCGGCTGGTCGACCAGGAGGGCGTGCCGTTCCTGCTGCTCGTCGGCCCCGAGCCCGACTACCAGTGGGCCCGCATGGTCGAGGCGACCACGATGCTCGTCAAGACGCTGGGGGTCGACCTCACGCTGAGCGTGCACGGCATCCCGATGGCCGTGCCGCACACCCGCCCGCTCGGCGTCACCTCGCACGGCACCGCGCCGCGCCTCATCACCGAGAACGACGCCGCCTTCGGCACCGTGCAGGTGCCCGGCAGCTTCTTGTCGTTGCTCGAGATGCGCCTCGGCGAGTCGGGTCACGATGCTCTCGGGTTCGCCGTGCACGTGCCGCACTACCTCGGGCAGACCGAGTTCGCGGATGCCGCCGTGCTCGGCCTCGAACGCATCAAGGCGACCACCGGCCTCGCCCTCGACCTCACCGCGCTGGCGGCGACCGCGGATCTCAACCGGGCCGAGATCGCCCGTCAGATGGCTGAGAGCGACGAGATCACCGCCGTCGTCCGCGCGCTCGAGCAGCAGTACGACACCTTCCTCGAGGGCCGCAAACAGCGCAACCTGCTCGCGACCGACCTCTCCGAGCTGCCGACGGCCGACGAGATCGGCGCCGAGTTCGAGGCCTTTCTCAAGGACGTCACCGACGATGATGACGGTGATCAGAGCAACCCGGGCGGCCCGGACCGGCCGGGGCCTCACGGCATCAGCTGAGTCAGCCTTTTGCCTCGCTCCACCGCGTGATGACAGACGTGTCGGCGACGAACCGTACCTGGTCGGTGCCGGCCCACGTGCGGGCCGCCACCTGCAGTGAGCGGTCGACCTCGGCGGCGGCTGCTCGGGCGTGCTGCTCGGGCACGTGCACGAGCAGCTCGTCGTGCAGGCAGAGCACGATCTGCCCACCGAGGGGGGCGACCGCCCGACGCACCGTCGCCGCCCAGGCCTTGAAGAGCTCCGCCGCCGACCCCTGGATGATGGCGTTGCGGGCGTAGCGTCCGCGTGCCGCATCGGCCCCGCCCGACCCGTTCGCCGCCGTTCGGATGTCGCCCGGCTCGCTCCGGTCGGGGGTGGCCGTGTTGACGTCAGTCCCGTCCGCCCCGCCGTCCCTGCTCGATGCGTCTTGGGCAGCGGCTCCGAACCGGATCAGCCGGCCGCCCCAGGTGCGTACCGGCATCCGGGCAACCCCGTCGTCGTAGGCGCGGTCGAGCAGGCTCATGGCGACCGGGTAGGCCTTCTCGAGGTCCTTGAGAGCCTCACCGGCGGCACCGGAGCGCTGGCCGTACATCGCCGCCAGCACCGCCACCTTGGCCGTCGGCCGGTCGGCACCGAGCTTGGCCGCGACCGGCGCGTAGAGGTCGTCGCTGCGGGTGGCCTCGGCGAACGCGCGGTCGACGCTGACGACCGCGAGCACCCTCGGCTCGATCTGGCCGAGGTCGGCCCGGACGAACACATGACCCGGCGCGGCCCGCACGGCGGGTCTCAGGGGCGCCGGGAGGTTGTGCAGACCGTTCTGGGCGGTCATCCGACCCGCGGCGCCGTCGCACGCGGTCCAGCGCCCGCGCAACCGGTCGTCGGCGCCGACGTGCTCGTCGAGCCAGCGATAGCCGTACGTCGTGGCGATGCGCTCGTCCTTGCGCCAGGTGAGCAGGGCGTCGACGAGCGGATGGCTCTGGCGGTAGGGCTCGAGCACCCACGCGCGGGTGTTCGGCACGTCGACGCCGACCGAACGCAGCAGGTCACGCACCTGACCCGGGTTGCGCAGGTCGGTGCGCTCGCGGCCGGCGGCCTGGGCCAGCACCCGGTGGTCACGTCGCGACCGGATGGCGTCGGCATCGGCGTCGTCGGTCGGTCGCGGCCCGGCCGAGGCACTGATGAGGTCTTCGGCCGCGAGGCGGTCGACGGGCAGACCGTCTCGTTCGAGCTCGAGGCAGAGCACGGCGGCCGCCGACTCCGACCAGACGGTGCGCACCATCCGCCCGGCGACGCCGGCCCCGGTGCCCGCTCCGGCCGCGATGGCCCTCAGTGAGTCGACCTGTGCTGCCTGGCATTCGAGGGCAACCTGCGCCAGCTGTTCGAGTCGTGCGGGGCGATCGGCCCAGCTCGTCAGGGCATCGGCGCGCAGGTGACCGGCCCCGGTGAGCAGGGTCTCGTCGTCGCCGTCGGCGAGGTCGAAGAGGTCGCCGTCGAACCCCGCCCGGCGCCGGTGCGGGGCCGGCACCTCGGTTTCTGCCAGTCCGTGGCAGCCGGCCCACACGTGACCTGGGCTCGCCCACCACCCCCCGTGCACGATGCGGTGGGCCTCGGCGAGGTCCCAGGTGCGAGCGACCGTCACGCGGGCCGCGACCACCCCGCCCAGAGCGGCGGCGGCCGACCATACCACCCAGCGGGGCGCGAGGCGCGACTCGAGCTCGACGAAGCGTTCGCCCATCTCGGCGAGGGGCCAGTGCCAGGTCTCGGGGGCAACGGCGCCGTCGCCTGGCAGCACGACGCAGGCCGACGCGCCGCCGATGACGAGCGCGGCCAGCGGGGGGCCGACGCGTTCGGCATCCGGCACGAGCTCGACCCCGTCAGTCAAGGCAGTGCGCGATCCTGTCGACCGCCTGAGTCAGGATCTCGCGCGACGTGGCGAAGTTGAGCCGGGCGAAGCCGGCTCCCGACCCGCCAAAAGTAGGGCCGGGAGAGAGCGCGACCCGCCCGCGTTCGAGCACCACGGCGGCAGGGTCGTCGCCTAGACCGACGCCCCTGAAGTCGAGCCAGGCCAGGTAGGTCGAGGGGGGAGCCACGAGCCCGACGCCGGACAACCGCTCTTCGACGAGCTCGGCGAGCAGGGCTCGGTTGTCGGCCAGCTCGGCGACCAACTGGTGCACCCAGTCACGGCCGTGCGTGTACGCCGCCGTCTGCGCCATGACCCCGAGGTGGCTCGCGCCGTACGTGACGAGCGGGTGCAGCCGCCCCACGTCGCTCAGGGCATCCGGGCCCGGCACGATGATCGCGGCTTTCAGCCCGGCGAGGTTCCACGCCTTGGAGGCCGAGGTGACAGTGATGCCGCGCTCGCTGCCGGCCACGGCGAGGTAGGGCGTGAACACGGCGTCGTCGTAGACGAGAGGTGCATGGATCTCGTCGGAGACGACCTGCACGTCGTACTCGGCAGCCAACGACGCGAGCCGGCCGAGCAGGGCTGGGGAGTGGACGGTTCCGGTGGGGTTGTGGGGGTTGGAAAGCAGGTAGACCGCACGCTCCCGGCCGGTCCGCAGCTCACCGAACACCCGGGCCAGTACATCCGGGTCGAGCTCTCCGCTCGCGCTCAGAGGAGCGTCGACGACCCGGCGACCGGTGGAGGCGATGACGTCGAAGAAGGCGTTGTAGACGGGCGAGCTGACGATCACCGGCCCACCCGGGTCGGTGAAGAGACCGATGAGGTGCACGATGCCGGTGAGCACATCGGCCACGTTCGTGCTCTGGGCGGGGTCGAACGACCACCCCCACTCGGCGTCGGCGAACGAGGAGCAGGCGGCGGCATAGGGCAGCGACCACGCGTAGCCGGTGTCCCCGCGGGCCACGGCAGAGGTCACGGCGTCGACGACGGCCGGGCAGGGGGCGGCATCCATCTCGGCGATGAACAGGGGGAGCACGTCGGGGGCGTGAGCGCGCCACTTGACGCTCGTGCGCGAGCGGCGGAGCTCGTCGAGGGAGACGTCGAAGATGCGCTGGCCCATGGCCCGAGCCTAGAAGGGTGCAGCGACAGTGGGACAGCCGGTTCGAGCCGGCCTGGCACGGGTGATCGTGAGCGCACCTTCGGGGCCGGCCGGCCGACCCCGAAGGTGCGCGCACCCCGGCATCCCGATTACGGTGTCGGGGCGGCCCGATGAGGCAGCGGTCGCCGAAGTCGTCGAAGGGGAGTCGCACGTGAGCAAGCTCGGTTGGAACACGGACGAGGCCGAACGAGCCTCCGACGAGGCGGCCCGTGACGTGCAGAAGGTTGCGAACGACTCGGCCCTCGCCCGGGCCCACGCCGGCAGCGGGGGTGGACTGACCGGCGCGGCGACCCGGCTCATCGAGCGACTGCTCGACTTCGGCATCGACGGCAAGGGGCCTTTCCACTCGGCGCACGAGATGGCGGCGAAAGCCCTTCAGGAGAACCACGACGACCCCGAGCGCGCGATCAAGGCCATCCGGCGCGAACACCGCCTGCTCGGTGCCGCCGGAGGGTTCGCGACCGGGCTGGGGGGCTTCTTCCTGCTGCCCGTCTCGCTGCCGGTCAACGTGGTCGAGTTCTATCTGCTCGGCACCCGCATGACAGCGGCCATCGCCAAGGTGCGCGGCTACGACATCGACCAGCCCGAGATCCGCTCGGCCGTGCTGCTCACGCTCGTCGGCGCCGACAGCGAGGACATCCTGAAGAAGGCAGGTCTCTTCGCGTCAGGCGGTCAGCTGGCCGCGGTCGCGTTCGACCAGTTGCCGGCGCCGGCTCTGATGGTGCTCAACAAGGCGATCGGCTTCCGGCTGCTCAGCCGCATCGGGCAAGGCAGCGTCGCCAAGCTCGGTCGGGGCGTGCCCGTCGTCGGCGGAGTGGTCGGTGGGGGCATCGACGTCTACATGCTCGGGCGCATCGCAAAACAGGCGATGGAGGAGTTCCCGCCGCTGACCTCGTTCGGCCGATGACGGCGCCGCGATGAAGAAGACCTCCCGACTCAAGTTGGCGGCCACGGTGTTCGCCGTGGCCCGGGCCAGTGGCGAGCCCGGTTCGCCGGGCTTCCTCGAGCGGGCCCAGTGCGTTCCGCGGCTGGTCCACGCCACCCTCGACCGGTCGTACACCGGGGTGACCCCCGGCCGGCTCGCCCTGGTGGCTGCAGCGGCGGCCTACGTCGCGTCGCCTGTCGACCTCGTCCCCGAGTCGGTGCTGCCCATCATCGGCCTTGCCGACGACGCCCTCGTGTTGCGCTGGGCGCTGCATACCTTCGTCGAGGAGACCGACCGCTTCCTCATCTGGGAGGCGCGCCGGTACGCGTGGAGGCCCGGTGGGCGCACGCGGCGCACTCAGCCCGCCCAGACGACCGCGGCACCGGCAGCCCCCGACCGGCACGCACCGGGCGACACGGTGCCTCCTCGCCCCGACCGCGATGCCACCGGAGCCGCGGCGCCCGGGGGAGATCCCGCAGCCGGCGTGCGGGATGCTGCCCGGGCGTATCTGCTCGAGTCGGTGCGACGACGACTGGAGCGCTGAGCCAGCCGCTCCACCGTCCACACCCCCCTCCCCGGGATCCTGTCGTACACAGCCGGACCCTGAGCCGATGCCGGAGCCCGCCTCGACGGGAAGTCTCGGCCCATGCCGAAGATCTCACTGTCCGGGCCCGCCCAGCTGTTGGCCGCCATTCCCTATCACCTCGGGTTCCGGCCCGATCGCAGCATTGTCGTCGTCTGCTTCCACGACAAACGCCTCGGGCTGATGGCCCGCCTCGACGCGGCGAGCACCGAGCACGCTGCGTTCGCGGCCGCCTCGCTGCTTCCGGCGCTGGTCCGTGAGGCGCCGACATCCGTGGCCATCGTCGGTTTCGAGCAGACCGCGGGCGAGACCATGCCCCTCAGCGACGCGCTGGCCACCGGGGTCGGCCTCGAGCGGATCCCGCTCCGTGAGCGGCTGGTCGTTCGTGACGGGTGGTGGTTCGGGATCGGCTGCGACTGCTGCCCTGCCGAGGGGAGCCCGATGCCCGCGGACGCCGACGTGCCGGCGCTCGCAACCTTCGTCGGTCTGGGCCAGGCGGTGCTCGGCACCCGCGACGCGATGACCCGGCTCATCGAACCGCTCGATCCCATCACGACGGGCCACGACGCCCTGGTGTCGGCGATCTCCGACTGGCAGGAGAGCTACGCGTGGGCGCTGGTCACCGATGTGGACGAGCAGCTGGGCGTTGTCGCGGACATCGGCTTCGGGCCCGGCGGGCGAGAGCTCGACGACGACTTCGGCAGTGGTCTCGACGACGAGTACGGCACCGAGTTCGATGACGGCCTCGGAATCGCGTTCGGCCACGGTTACGACGACCCGGATGCCGACAGAGACCCACCCTTCGTCGGTGCCGGTTTCGACGAGGGAGGGCCGCCGCGTCGGGTGATGATCGACACGTCCCTGCTGTGCTGGCACGCCCTGCTCTGCGACGAGATCACCGACGTGACCCTCGAGGCGATGGTGCCTCAGCTCGTCGGCCCACTGCGGTTCGCCGAGCTACGCGATGCCATCATCGCCTGGATCTGCCCCGGCACGATGCGGCTCGAGCACGTCGACCCCGACCTCGTCGCGCAACTGCAGGTGTGTCTCGGCGATGACCTACGCGCACCAGAACAGCCGCCCGATCCGTCTCCGGCGCCGTCGCCGGCTGCGTCTGGGGAGCGGTGGCCCGCACTCACCCCGGCGCAGGACTGGGCGGCAGTGCTCGTCCCGCGGGCGATGGTGGCCCGCCTCGAGCGGCTCTGCCGGGCCACGCCGTCGCCTCACGCTGCGCCCGTGCTGTCGGTCTTCGCCGCCTACGCCTGGTGGGCCGGCAACGGCATGAAGGCAGGGATGGCCGTCGACCGGGCCCTCGAGATCGAGGGGGAGCACCGGCTCTGCGGGCTTATCCGCACCGCCCTCGACCACGGGGTCCGGGCGCCGCTCCGGGGTTGGGCTGCGTGAGCGGGGGCGCCGGCTCGCCCGAGACCAGACCCAGACCGAACCCGCCCCTGCCTGCGCCCGCTTGAAACGGTTCCATCTCGTGGACGCAGCACTCGTCGACCTGCCCGGCATCCCGTATGGTTGACCAAGGTCATGAGTACCAGCGACAAGCCCCGGCTCGCTGGTCGGCAACCCTCCTAAGCGGTGGGGTGCCCCGGGTGAAGACCTGGCCACGTCTCCCAGGACGTGTGCAAGCGCTAGCACGAGGAGCCACCCAATGACCATCACCGGGCGACACACCCGCACCAGGCGTTTCACGCCGAGACCCTCATCGGCGACGGGGCCGGTGGGAGGCCAGACAGCAGGGTTGACGGCCCGTCCGCCCGCATCGCCCACTCCTGTGGACGGTTCCGGCCCTGCCTACCCGACCGCCCATGCTTCGGAGCCTGCCGTGCCGCCTGAGCCCCCCGCCCCGTCGGCGCCGCTCCACTCGGCCGACCGTGACGGGGCCTGGCGCGAGGGGGACCCTGTCGGCCGGCGAGTGTTCGTCGACATCGGCACCGTGCAGCTCGAGCGTGGAGCGGCGCTGCCTGATGTGCGGATCGCGATCGAGACATGGGGCCGGCTGAACGAGGCCGGCGACAACGTCATCCTCGTCGAGCACGCCCTCACCGGCGATAGCCACGTCACCGGTGAAGCTGGTGAGGGCCATCCCTCCCCAGGGTGGTGGAACTCCCTGATCGGCCCCGGTCGTGCTGTCGACCCCGACCATTGGTTCGTGGTGTCGACCAACGTGCTCGGCGGGTGTCAGGGCAGCACCGGTCCCTCGAGCAGGGCCTCCGACGGTCGAGCCTGGGGCAGCCGCTTCCCGTACCTCACGGTTCGGGACCAGGTGCAGGCCGAGGCGGCCGCCCTCGACCGCATCGGCGTGCGCCGCATCGCGGCCGTGATCGGTGGGTCGATGGGCGGGATGCGGTCCCTCGAGTGGGCGGCCACCTACCCCGACCGGGTCGAGCGCGCCATCGTCCTGGCCAGCACCGCCCACACCACCGCCGACCAGATCGCCTGGTGCCAGGCACAGCTGCTCGCGATCCGGTCCGACCCCGACTTCTGCGGTGGCGACTACTACGACACCGGAAAGTCGCCGGTCGCCGGTCTCGGGCTGGCTCGTCGAATCGCCCACATCACCTATCGCACCGAGCACGAGCTGGGTGAGCGCTTTGGTCGCACGCCTCAGACGGGGGAGGAGCCGCTCGGCGCCTCCACCCGGGGTCGGTTCGCCATCGAGAGCTACCTCGACCACCACGCCGGCAAGCTGGCCCGGCGCTTCGACGCGAACTCCTACCTCGTGCTCACCGACGCGATGAACTCCCATGACCTCGGGCGTGACCGGGGTGGGGTGGAGGCCGCTCTCCGTACGGTCCGCGCCGACTGCACCATCGTGTCGGTCGACTCCGACCGGCTCTACCCACCCCGCCTGTCCGACGAGATGCATGAAGCGCTGCCGCGATCGACGAGGGCCTCGATCACCTCCCGCTTCGGCCATGACGGCTTTCTGATCGAGGAGGACCAGGTCGCCGAGATCGTGCGGGCAGCACTGGCACGGTAGGTCGTGCGCCGCGCCCAATGGGGCTGGTGGGCCCGGTGCCGGCATCCGCTGCGGGGGCAGCCGACACCCGCCCAACCGTTATCCGGTACGGTCCGTCAAGATCTATTTCCGTCGCGAGGAGGACCGGACAAGTGGCCATTGTCGTGGGTTACGTTGCCACCAGAGAGGGTCGCGCTGCGCTCAAGCGTGCGGCGGAAGAGTGTGTCCTCCGGAGCACCAAGCTCGTTGTGATCAGCTCGCACCGGGGGGGCAAGGACTTCGACGCCGAGGAGTCGGTGCGCTTCGAAGCCGAGCTCGAGCGCGTGAAGGACATGTTGGAGCAGAAGGGGCTCGAGCACGACGTCCGGTCACTGGTGCGGGGCAACGACCCGGCCGAAGACCTCATCTCCGTCGCCGAGGCCGAGTCTGCTGACTTCATCGTCATCGGCCTGCGTCGCCGTAGCCCCGTCGGCAAGCTCATCCTCGGCTCGAACGCCCAGCGGATCCTGCTCGACGCCGGCTGTCCAGTGCTCGCAGTCAAGGCCGACTGACCGTCCTGGCGCACCTCGCGCAGCCCGCCGGAGGCACTTGGTCGCACCCGGCGTTTTCCATCATGAGCGTCGGCGCTTTATAATGGTCAGGTAGCGGATTGCACAAGGCAGACCGAGAGATCGACTCACCGCGGGCCAGGGGCCTCGCGCATCGCAGATCGACTCCACCAGGCCGAGCATCGTCCGATGCGAAACCCCCAGCCCTTCTCGGCGATTCGTCCTGCCCTCGCGCCGGTCGCCTCGTCGTCAGACCCCGCCACGAAAGGCGACCGTAGTTCGTGTCGACGCAAGCCCCGCCCGTTTCAGCAGCGACGCCCCTGTCCGAACCACTGCCCCAACCCTCGGCCAAGCCCCTGCCGAAGGCCTTCGCTCACCCCGCCCTGCTGCACCTGCTCGCCAAGGGGGCGGCCACGGGTACCGTCACGGGCGCCGACATCCAACACGCGCAGGTTGAGGCTGATCTGGGGCTGCGTGCGATGAAGAAGGTTCTCGTCACGTTCGAGGACCATGGCATCGACATCGTCGTCGAAGCGTCGCCGAGTACCCGCACCAACCGCACCAGCAAGAAGAACACCCGCACCGGTACCAAGGGAGCCACCGTGTCTGCCGCACGTACGACCACCAAGACCACCACGAGCGCCAAGAGCACAGCGAAGGCAGAACCGGCCGAGCAGGCCACCCCGGCCAAGTCCTTGCCGGCCTCGCCCACCCGGCCGGCCCGCAAGACCGCGGCCAAGGCGGCCCCGGCCGCCAAGGCAGCCGCCGCCAAGAAGACGGCATCCGCTCCGTCGGCAGCGGCCAAGACCACCCCCGCCAAGACCACTGCTCGCAAGACGACAGCGACGAAGAAGGCCACGACCACGAGCGGGGTCGCCGATGCGGCGGCCAAGCCGGCTGCGAAGACCACCGCCCGGGCCACCAAGGCCGCGCCGGTCAAGCGTGCCACCAAGAAGGCGGCCGCCGCAGTTTCAGGTGCTGACGAGGAGCAGGAGCCCGACGATGGCCCGGCCGGGCCTGCCGGCGGGGCAGGCGCTGCCGGAGCCAAGGGAGCCGCGGTCACTGAAAGCGCTGACGCCGCCGAGGATGACGACGACGACGAGGATGACGACTCGCCCGAGGCCACGGCGCGGCGCACCCGCAAGAAGGCGGCCGCAGGCGAGGAGACCGAGGAGTCAGGCTTCGTCATCCGCGACGATGATGAGGACGACGCGCCGGCGCAGACGGTCGTGACGGCCGGCGCGACGGCCGACCCGGTCAAGGACTACCTCAAGCAGATCGGCAAGGTGGCGTTGCTCAACGCCGAGCAGGAGGTTGAGCTGGCCAAACGCATCGAGGCCGGCCTGTTCGCCGAGGAGCGGATGTCGGGGTTCACCCGGCAGGAGACCTTCTCCAAGGCCGGCAAGGAGCTCTACTGGATCGCCCAGGACGGCAAGAAGGCCAAGAACCACCTGCTCGAGGCCAACCTGCGCCTCGTGGTGAGCCTCGCCAAGCGCTACACCGGTCGCGGCATGCTCTTCCTCGACCTGATCCAGGAGGGCAACCTCGGCCTGATCCGTGCGGTCGAGAAGTTCGACTACACCAAGGGCTACAAGTTC
>JAKDLG010000045.1 GCA_030452985.1 Humibacillus sp. | reverse complement strand
AAGCCCCCGCCCCCCCGCCGACCCCCCGGTCCCCCTAGCCGGGGGTTGGCGTGTCCGGACGGGCCCACGCCCGGGGATGCCCAGGTCGAGTGGCCACTTTCGTACACGGGGGCACCCACTCGACCTGGTGGGCCTGGTCGAGTGGCCACTTTCGTACGGGTGGGTGCGGGACGCGGTTGCTCCCGGGCGACGCTCAGGGAACTGTGTGAGCGTGCAACGTGCGCTATCTGACTCCTGAGAAACCCGACCGTCGCCGATGACCTCTCGCCATACCGTCAGGCTCTCAGTCACCGCGGCCACCGGTCTCGGTCTCTGTCTTGGCCTTTCAGCCTGCGGGGTTGCTCAGCCAGCGGCCCAGGGCGCGAGCGGACCCGCCCAGGTGGCGTCCACGAACCCGCTCGCCGCCATCGGGACGAGCACGGATGCCGTGCTGCCGGCATCCGTGCTCGACCTGCCTCTCGTCGACGCGACCGGCAGGCCGCACCCGCTGTCGAGCTTCGCCGGCAAGGTGCTCGTCCTCTCCGACACCATGACGCTGTGTCAGGAGACCTGCCCGATCGACACCGCCTCGGTCGTGCAGACCGCTCGGGCGGCGGCGGCGGCCGGGTTGGGCGACCGGGTCGAGTTCCTCAGCATCACGATCGACCCGCTCCGTGACCAGGGCGCCCAGCTGACGGCGTACGACTCGCTGTTCAAGCCGACTCCGGCGAACTGGATGACCCTGACCGGGCCCCCAGCCGCGATCACGACCCTGTGGGACCGGCTCGGCGTCTACCGCGAGAAGGTCGCGCAGGACAACCCTCCGCCGAAGAACTGGCGCACCGGCGCGAAGCTCACCTACGACATCGAGCACTCCGACGAGGTGTTCTTCCTCGACGCCCACCAGCACGAACGGTTCGTCATCGAGGGCCCGCCCCACCTCGCGGGCACGAAGACCCTGCCGGCCACGCTCGACACCTTCATGGACGCCGACGGCCATCACAGCCTCGCCCACCCCGACCCGACAGACTGGACTCCCCCGCAGGCGATCCAGGTCATCGACTGGCTGCGGTCGGCTGCCTGAGCGACGTCGACCGCCGTCACGTCTCACGTTTTGGACGAGATGCTCGGACGTCCTAGTATTTGCCCATGCCCGCAACCCGGCTGATGCCCACCGACGAAGCAGCCGACCTCATCGAGCTGACCCGAGAGATCTGTCGCAAGGAGCTTGCCCCGCACGTCGACGACGCCGAGCGCAAGCGCGAGTTCCCGGCGAGCACCTTCCGCACGCTGGGGCAGGCCGGGCTCCTGTCGTTGCCCTACCCCGAGGAGTTCGGCGGCGCCGACCAGCCCTACGAGGTGTACCTACAGGTCGTCGAGGAGATCGCCTCGGTGTGGATGAGCGTGGCCGTCGGTGTCAGCGTGCACAGCCTCACCGCCTACCCGGTCGCGGAGTTCGGCTCGCGCGCACAGCAGGAGGCACTGCTACCGGGAATGCTGTCGGGCGAGCAGCTCGGGGCCTACTGCCTCTCGGAGCCGCTGGCCGGCAGCGACATCGCCTCGATGGCGACCCGGGCCACCCGCGCCACCGGCTCGGCAGCCGGCTGGACCCTCAAGGGCACCAAGGCATGGATCTCGCACGCGGGCCACGCCGACTACTACCTGACCTTCGCCCGCACCGCCGACACCGGCGCCAAGGGCCTCTCGACCTTCATCGTTCCCGGTCACGCGCCGGGGCTGACCTTCGCCGAGCCCGAGCGCAAGATGGGCCTGCACTGCGATCCCGTCGCGCAGGTGACCTTCGACGGGGTGGCCGTCGAGGCCGACCGCATCGTCGGCGACGAAGGCCAGGGTATGCACATCGCGCTTTCGGCTCTCGACTCCGGCCGGCTCGGAATCGCAGCTGCCGCAACGGGGCTCGCCCAAGGGGCGCTCGACCATGCCGTGGCGTACGCGAAAGAGCGGCAGCAGTTCGGTCGGTCGATCAGCTCGTTCCAGGGCGTCGCGTTCATGCTCGCCGACATGGAGGCTGCGGTCACCTCGGCTCGCGCCACCTACCTGCACGCCGCCCGTCTCAAGGATGCCGGTCGCCCCTTCGGCAAGGAGGCCGCCGTCGCGAAGCTGGTTGCCACCGACGCGGCCATGAAGGTCACGACCGACGCCGTCCAGGTGCTCGGCGGGGCCGGCTATACCGAGGACTTCCCCCTGGAGCGCTACCTGCGTGAGGCGAAGGTGACCCAGATCTTCGAGGGCACCAACCAGATCCAGCGGCTCGTCATCTCGCGCGCTGTGCTGGGCAGCTGAGCGACCCTGTTGCCGACCCTGACCCCCAGACCGCGAAAGGCCCTGCCATGCAGCTGAACCCGACCTCCGTTGCCCTTGTCACCGGAGGCGCTTCGGGCCTCGGCGAGGCCACGACGCGTCGCCTCGTGGCTGACGGCGCCCAGGTCGTCATCGTCGACCTACCCTCAGCTCCCGGCGCCGATCTGGCCGCCGACCTGGGTGAGGCCGCGGTCTTCGTGCCCGCCGACGTGCGCGACGAGGCCCAGGTGCAGGCGGCCGTCGACGCCGCCCTCGAACGTGGCGAGCTGCGCGTCGTCGTCACCTGCGCGGGCATCGGCACGCCCGGCCGGGTGGTGGGCCGCAAGGGGCCGCTCCCCCTCGAGACGTTCCGCGCCGTCGTCGAGGTGAACCTCATCGGCACCTTCAACGTACTGCGACTGGCGGCGGCCGCGATGCTCGGAAACGAGCCGGTCGACGGTGACCGCGGTGTCGTCGTGATGACGGCCAGCATCGCGGCCTACGACGGGCAGGTGGGCCAGGCCGCCTACGCCGCGAGCAAGGGCGGTGTCGTGGGCCTCACGCTCTCGGCCGCGAGAGACCTGGCCGACAAGGCGATCCGGGTCGTCACCATCGCCCCCGGGACGTTCGCGACCCCCATGCTCGACGGTCTGCCAGAAGAGGCGACGGCTGCGCTCGAGGCCGGCGTGCCGCATCCGTCACGGTTGGGCCGCCCCGACGAGTACGCGTCTCTCGCCCGCCACGTCATCGACAACTCGATGCTCAACGGCGAGGTCATCCGTCTCGACGGTGCGTTGCGGATGCCGCCCCGCTGATCCGGCCGTCGGGCCGGCTTTCGGGGCCACCCGCGCCAGCCGCGGTCGTATCCGCGCGGTCGGGGAACACGCGATTCAGGCGTGGGGCGGGTCCAGGCGGGTCGTCGCCACGACAGCGCTGACGCCGATCGGCCCGTAGACGTGGGGGAACAGCTCGTCGCTGCCCGGGTGGCCCGGTTCGCGAAGCACGTCGGCGATGAGCTTGGTCTCGTCGATCTCGAGCAGCACCAACGGCTCGTCGACATCCGCGTAGAAGCGTTGACGCACCACGGGCCACTGCTCGGCGGTGGAGGCATGGATGAAGCCCTCCTCGTCGAGGGTGCGACCCACTGTCGACTGGCGGTACGAGCCGAGGCGCTGCGCATCATCCCAGTGCGACTGCTGGGCCAGGTGGTAGATGCTCATGCGCCCCAGTATCGCCGCTGGGCCGACAATGGTCGGGTGAGCGAACCGGGACGAGACCTCGTGGTGCCACCCGGCCCCGGGCTACCCGGCGGCCTCGTCATCCCGGCCGGTGAGCTGGTCGAGCGGTTCAGCCGCTCGAGCGGGCCGGGCGGGCAGGGGGTCAACACGACCGACAGCCGGGTCGAGCTGCTTTTCGAGCCGGTTGGCTCGACCGCCCTCACCCCGTTACAGGCGGAGCGTCTTACCGCCGCCTGGTCGGGAAACCTGGTGAACGGGCGCCTGTCGATCGTGGCCTCGGAGCGTCGGTCCCAGCTGCGCAACAGGGCGGCGGCCCGCGAGCGCCTCGTCGCCCTGATCCGGGGCGGGCTGGCCCCACCCTCCCCGCCTCGACGGGCCACTCGGCCCACCCGTGGCTCCCAGCGTCGCCGCCTCGAGGCCAAGCACCGCCGTGGGGAGACGAAGTCGCGCCGCGGGCCGGTCATCGACGACTGACCGCTGCCGTCCCCGGGGGGCTAGGAGTCGAAGCCGAGACCGACCTTGTCGAGCGTACGAAGCAGCAGGTTGCGCTGACCCTCGCGGTGATCGGCACGGTCGAGCGAGTGACGGGTCAGGTTGATACCGACCGACGCGACCGGCTCGGGCGGAAAGGGCAGCGGCATCCGGTTCACCATCGTCACCGTCGTGCGGGGGGTCGAGTCTGCGGCCAACCGGTCGAGCATCACCTCAGCCGCGAACCGCGTCGCCCCGACACCCAGGCCGGTGAAGCCGGCCGCGTAGGCGACCCTCCCCTGTCGCGCCGTGCCGTGGAAGGCACAGAACTGGGTGGAGGTGTCGATGGCGCCCGCCCAGCGATGCGAGAAGCGGACCCCTTCGAGCTGGGGGAACATCGTGAAGAAGTGGGCCGCCAGCCGACGGTGGCTCTCGGGACGACGCTCGTAGGCCGGCCGCACCCGGCGGCCGTACCGGTAGATCGCGTCGTAGCCGCCGATGAGGATGCGGTTGTCGGCCGTGAGCCGTAGGTAGTGGAACTGGTTGGCCATGTCACCGAGCCCCTGCCGCGCGGCCCAGCCGATCGAGGCCAGCTGCTCGGTCGAGAGCGGTTCGGTCATGAGCACGTAGTCGTAGACCGGCACGGTGTGCCAGCGCGTTCGCTTGATCAGGGAGGGAAAGATATTGGTGCCCAACGCGACCCGCTCGGCGACGACCGAGCCGTCGGAGGTGCCGACGGTGACCGGCCGGTTACCGGTTCGCGCGCTGTCGAGGCCGCGCACCCGCGTGTGCTCGTGGATCTCGACACCCAGCTCTGCGGCCACCCGGGCCAGCTCGTGGGCCAGCCGCGCGGGATGCACGAGCCCACAGGAGTCGCCCTCGAACGTGCCCGCCAGGAAGATCGGGCTGTCGATCTGCGCCCGCACCGCGTCCCGGTCGAGAAACTCCCCGGCGGCCTCGCGCGCCCACTCGACCTGGTGCGGCTCGACCGCGACCTCGAGCATGCCGGTGCGTTCGAACTGGCAGTCGAGCCCGAGCGACGCGACGTCGTCGGCCAGGCTCTCGAGGTTCGCGGTTCCGAGCTTCTCCAGCTCGTCGTACTCCTCGGGCCAGCGGCTGCGCCCGTTGGGCTCACCGTGGGTCAGGCTCGCGTCGACGAACCCCCCGTTGCGCCCGGATGCCGCCCAGCCGACGGTCTTCGCCTCGAGCAGCACGACGCGAGCCCCGGGGTTGCGGCGCTTGGCCAGCACCGCGGTCCAGAGCCCGGCGTAGCCGCCACCCACGACCGCGAGGTCGGCGGTGCGCACCCCGCGCAGGGGTTCGAACGAGGGCCGGTCACCACTGTCCTCCAGCCAGAAGACGGCCTCCCGGCTGTTCGCCAGCGATGCGTCGACCTGGGCGGGGGGCGGCGACAGCCGTTCGTAGACGGTGCTCCCTGTCGACATCAGGCTCTCCTCGTGCTCATCCGGGTGCCGCCCGCTCAACCCCGACGGCGTCGATCCATCATGGAGCATGAGCCACACCTTCACCGACGTGGGTTCCAAACGCGTTCACGCGTACGTCATCGACCCCCCAACCGGGCCGTCGGCCGCCTCCGTGGTGCTCGTGCCGGGCCTCGGCCTGCCGAAGTACGCCCTCCCGACGGCGCACGCGATCGCGGCGCGCGGGGTAAGCGTCGCCCTGCTCGACCTGCCGGGTTTCGGGCTCGGCGAGCCCAACAGCACCCGGCCCAACGTCCATGCGATCGGGTTGATGGCGTCGGCCTGGATCACGCACCACCCCCCGGCCGAACGCACCACGATCGTCGGCCACTCGACCGGCTCCCAGGCCGCGCTCACCGCCGCGCTGTCGGCGCAGGAGCGGCATCCGAACCTCTCGCTGGTGTTGGCGGGTCCCACGTTCACCCCGCCGCAGCGGCGCTGGCCGCGCCTCGCGCGGGCCGCCGTGACCGCGTACCGCGACGACACCGTGCGCCAGATCCGACCGAGCGAGGTCGCCCGCGGCTGGTGGGGGGTGCCGGCGATCCTGCTGTCCGGCCTCGCCGACGCTCCAGACGAGCGGGTCGGCCACCTGCGGATGCCGCTGTCGCTCACCTCGGGCGTGCACGACTCGTTCGCACCCCCGGCCTGGCTCGACACGCTGGCCGCCGGCGCCACCGGGTCTCCCCGCGTGCGCGTTTCGACCCAGCCCGGCTCGCACAACAACCTCTACACCCACCCCCACCATGTTGCCGACGTCGTGCTCGACTCCCTCGGAGCTTGATCGGGCCTGTAATATCGGTCCGCATCCGGGCTGGCGCGATCGCGAGCGACAAGCGACGATGGAGTAGTGCGCCTGTCCTTCGGCCGGCGCACCCCTGACCAAGCGCCCTGACCACGCGCTGTGACCACTGGAGCCCAAGCCGATGCGACCTGTGACCGCCGTGCGCCGGGCCGTCATCGTCGTCGCTGCCACCGCGCTCTGCGTCGGCGCCGCCTCGCCGGGCCCAAGCACGGCGTCCAGCGCGGGCGTGGGAGCCACGAACACCCCAGCGGCCGCCGCTGCGACACCGGCAGCCGGAGGGCTGCAAGTGAGACCCGCGGCCGACCCTGACCCGGACGGGGCAGCCACGAGCGTGTCCGCCATCGTCGACGCGGCCGCGGCCCGTGCTGCCGCCGTCACCAGCGCCCCCAACGCCTCCGCTGCCGCCCCCGACGACTCGGCTGACGGCACCCCGGGTGCGTCACCGGCCGCTCCGGCAACCGACCCGACAGTCGCGACCAGGACACCTGCCTCCACCCCGGTGCCGATCTCGACGCCCAACGGGCGGCTCATGAGCTACATCGTCAACGCCAAGGTGTCGAACCCGGCCCAGACCCAGCGCGTGTCAGCGGCGGTCAGCCGAGCCGGCGGCGTCGTGGTGCAGGCGTGGCCCCAGATCGGCGTGGTCATCGCCCATTCGAGGAACGGCTCGTTCCGGGCCGATGTCGTGTCACAGGGGGGCAAGGCCATCGCCTCGGTGGGGGCAACCCGCAGCGTGGCCGTCTCAGAGGGCACGCCCACCGGAGTCGCCAGCCCCGACGGCTCTCCCTCTCCGGCTGACGTTGCCGGCTCGGACGACGCCACCGACCCTTCGGAGAACGGTTCCGCCGTGCCGGCGAACCCGGCCGACAGCCCGAAGAGCACGAACGCGACGGCAAACCCAACGACAAACCCGACTACACGCCCAACGGTGGCGACTCCGCTGCTGGGTCGTGCCGACCCCGACCCCGACCCGCTCGAGACCGACCAGTGGGACCTGTCGATGATCAAGGCCGACCAGGCGCACCAGGTCACCGACGGGTCGCGTCGCGTGGTGGTGGGCGTGCTCGACAGCGGCATCGACGCCGACCACCCCGACCTCGTGGCCAACCTCGACGTCGCCGACTCGGTCAACTGCTCCGACGCCGGACGTCCCGACCGCTCGGCCACCGGCTGGCAGCCGACCACGAGCGACCACGGCACCCACGTGGCCGGCACCATCGCGGCCGCCCGTAACGGTGTGGGCATCGTCGGGGTGGCCCCAGCGGTCAGGATCGCGTCGGTGAAGGTGGTCAACGACGCCGGCTACATCTACCCGGAGTACGCCGTCTGCGGGTTCGTCTGGGCGGGCCTGCGAGGGATGGACGTCACCAACAGCAGCTACTACATCGACCCGTTCCAGTTCTACTGCTCCGACCAGCCTGACCAGGCCGCCGCGAAGGAGGCCGTTCGACGCGCGGTCGCCTGGTCGACCTCCCGCGGCGTGGTGCACGCCGCCGCAGCCGGCAACTCGGGCTACGACCTCGCCAACAAGAGCTCCGACAACACCAGCCCCGACGACGGAACCCCGGTTAGACGAGCCATCAACAACGGCTGCCAGGACATCCCCACCGAGCTCCCCGGAGTGGTGACCGTGTCATCGCTGGCGCAGGTGGGTAACACCCTCGACTCCTCGTTCTCAGGCTTCTCCAACCGCGGCCTGGGGAAGATCGACGTCGCGGCCCCCGGCTCGGCCATCCTCTCGACGATCCTCCTCGACGACGGCTACGGCCTCAAGAGCGGCACCTCGATGGCGACCCCGCACGTGGCCGGGGTGCTGGCCCTGATGAAGAGCCGGCATCCGGGGTGGAAGCCGGCCCAGCTCGTCGCCCGGCTGCTGGCCCAGGCCGACCCCAAGGCCTGCCCGTCATCGCGGGACGCGCCCTGCGTCGGCACGACCGCCCGCAACAGCTACTTCGGGCATGGCGTGGTCGACGCCCTCGCCGCCGTCCGATGAGTGCGCTCGACCGCTTCCGCCTCGACGGACGCGTCGCCGTGGTCACCGGCGGCACCCGCGGCCTCGGCGAGGGCTTCGCCACCGCTTTGGCCGAGGCGGGCGCGAGCCTGGTGCTCGTCGGCCGTGACAGCGAAAGAGGAGAGCTGGTGGCCCAGAACCTGCGGGGCCAGGGCCATGAGGCGGTCTTCGTCACAGCCGATGTGACCTCCGCCGCGGATGTCACGGGGATGCTCGAGCAGACCCTGGCCGCCTTCGGCCGGGTCGACGTGCTGGTCAACAACGCCGGGGCCTGCGTTCACGCCCCGGCTCTTGAGGTCACCGACGACGACTGGCGGGCCGTCATGAACGTCAACCTCGACGCCGTGTGGCGCTGCGCGCAGACCTTCGGCCGCCACTTCGTCGGTCAGCGCTCGGGCGTCATCGTCAACATCGGCTCGATGTCAGGGCTCATCGTCAACCGGCCGCAGTGGCAACCGGCCTACAACGCCTCGAAGGCAGCCGTCCACCACCTCACCCGCAGCCTCGCTGCCGAATGGGGTCCGTACGGGGTACGGGTGAACGCCCTGGCCCCCGGTTACATCAAGACCGACATGTCGCCGGTCGACGACCCCCGGTTCCGTCGCCAGTGGGTCGAGGATGCGCCGCTCGAGCGCTACGGCACGGTCAGCGAGCTCGCTCCCGCCGTCGTCTTCCTCGCCAGCGACGCCTCCAGCTTCGTCACCGGTTCGGTGCTCGTGGCCGACGGGGGCTACACCGCCTTCTGACCGGTCCCACCCGTTCACGGCCCCTCGCATAGGGTTGTCTCGTTGGGTGCAGGCCGCCCGCTGGCCGACCGACGGCCGAGAGACGAGAACGGGGCCGATGGACGACCACTACCAGTACCTCGCCCTGATGGCGGGGTGCCTGCTGATCACCCTGCCACTCGAGTTCGTGTTCTCCGCGAAGGTCTACCGCCGGCCGAAGCTGCTGCTGGCGGCCATGGTCCCGATCGTGATCGTCTACTCCGTCTGGGACATCCTCGGCATCTGGCGAGGGCACTGGAGCTACAACCCCGACTACGTCACCGGCATCCAGCTGCCGTTTCGGATGCCGCTGGAAGAGCTGGTCTTCTTCGTGGTCATCCCGATCTGCGGGTTGCTCACCTACGAGGCGGTCGGCACCGTGCTCACCTGGGTGCGGAGGTGGCGGGCCCGTGCCTGAGTACACCGTGCTGGCCGTGCTCTCGGTCGTGGCCACCGTCGTTCTCGAACGTCGCGTCGGGCTGGGCCTGTTCCGCCGGGCCCAGTTCTGGATCTCGATGGCCATCGTCGGCTTCTTCCAGGTGCTCGTCGACGGCTGGCTGACCAAGCTGAGCGCGCCGATCGTGATCTACAACGCAGAGCATTATCTCGGTCTGCGCTTTCCGTGGGACATCCCCGTCGAGGACTACCTCTTCGGCTTCTCCATGGTCACCAGCGCCATCGTGCTCTGGGAGCGCGCCAAGCGGAAGCAACGCACCACCACGAGCACGGCGACCGGCTCGGCCACCAGCGACAGAGGGAGCAAGGCATGACAACGTCCGAGGCCGTGAGCCGCAGCCAGGTACCGGAGGCGTTCGACGAGGTCGCCGACCGCTACGACCTGATGGTCGGGCTCAACCCCGGCTACCACGCCCACCTGCGGGCGTCGGCGCAGGTGCTGGTCGACTCGCTCGCCGCCGACCCCACCGAGCCCACCGCGGCGCCGGTGACCGTGCTCGACATCGGCTGCGGGTCGGGGGCTTCGACCCAGGCCCTCGTGCAGACCCTCGACGCCGCCGGCCTCGACTACCGGCTCATCGGGGTCGACGGGTCAGCCGGCATGCTGAGGGAGGCGCGCGCGAAGGCGTGGCCCGCGAACGTGAGCTTCGCGCAGGGCCGCGCCGAAGAGCTGGCCGACCTGCCAGAGCTCGAAGACGTCGAGCTCGACGCCATCTTCGCGGCCTACCTCGTGCGCAACGTGCAGCAGCGCGACGAGCTGTTCACCTCCCTGCTCGGCCGGTTGCGCCCCGGGGGCATTCTCGTGGTGCACGAGTACTCCGTGGCGGGCAACCGCAGCGCCACCGCGGTCTGGAGTGCCGTGTGCTGGGGCGTGGTCGTTCCGCTCGGATGGATCACCTCGCGCCGCACCCGGCTCTACCGCTACCTCTGGCGCAGTGTGATGGACATGGACTCCGTGCCCGCACTGCGGACCCGGATGCGCGACGCCGGCTTCGCGCAGGTGCGCTCCTGCACCATCGGCGGCTGGCAACGCGGCATCATCCACACCTTCCACGGCAAGCGGCCGGCACGCTCATGAGCCGCAGCACCTGGGTGCCCGGCCGTGACCCCCGAGCCGTCAGGCACCTGCCCCCACCCCCCCGCACCGACGGAGCCGGCTTCAGCGGTCGCGGCGTCGTCGTGGTCGGTGGTGGTATCGCGGGCCTGACGGCGGCGGTGGGCCTGGCCGAACGGGGCGTGCCCGTGACGATCGTCGAACAATGCGACACGTTGGGCGGGCGGGTGCGGTCGTGGCCGATCAACCTGTCTGGCAGTGACTCTCGTGACGGTGGTCCTCGTGGCGGCGGTGAGACCGCGACGATGAGTCGGGGCTTTCACGCGTTCTTCCGGCAGTACTACAACCTGCGCGCGCTGCTGCGTCGTGGCGACCCCGGCCTCGAACGGCTGATGTCGATCGACGACTACCCGCTGCGCCTCGCCGACGGACCGACCGACTCCTTCGCCAGCATCCCCCGCACCCCGCCGCTCAGCATCGCCGCCTTCGTGGCGCAGAGCCCCAGCTTTCCGGTGTCGGCGCTGCGCCATGTCGACATCGGCGCTGCGCTGGGCCTGCTCGACGTCACCTTCCCCGCGACCTACAGCGAGTACGACGGGGTCAGCGCGGCCGACGTGCTCGACCGGTTGCGCTTCCCCGACCAGGCTCGCCATCTCGCCCTCGAGGTGTTCGCCCGCAGCTTCTTCGCCGACCCGCGCGAGTTCTCCGGCGGCGAGCTCGTGGCGATGTTCCACACCTACTTCACCGGTTCCGCCGAGGGCCTGCTCTTCGACGTGCCGCGCTCGTCGTACGACGAGGCACTGTGGGCGCCGCTGGGCCGCTACCTGTACGGCCTGGGCGTCACCACCCTGACCGGGCGCGCGGTCACCGCGCTCGACGAGCTCGGCGAGCTCGGCGAGCTCGGCGACGGCATCCGCGTGACGCTCGACGACGGACAAAGCATCGAGGCGGATGCCGTGGTGCTCGCGACCGACCGAGCCCCTCTGCAGCAGCTCGTCGCCGGGGCGGGGTGGCTCGGCGGCGACGAGTGGCGGTCGCGCGTGGCCGCCCTGCGCATCGCGCCGCCCTTCATCGTGTGGCGGCTGTGGCTCGACCGGCCGCCGGCACCCGGCGCGCCGCCGTTCCTCGGTACGAGCGGCTTCGGCCCGCTCGACAACGTGTCGTTCCTCGAACAGATGGAAGAGGGAGCCCGCGACTGGGCGCAGCACACCGGGGGTTCTGTCGTCGAGCTGCACGCCTACGCCGCCCCGAGCGACTTCGACGAGTCGACCATGCGCGTCGAGCTGCTGAGCCAGCTGCACCGCGTGCATCCCGAGCTGGCCCGGGCGACGGTCGTCCACGACGAGTGGATCGCCGCGGAGGACTGCCCCCTGGCCGGCACCGACCCGTGGGCCGACCGGCCCGGTGTCGTCACGAGCGACGCCCGCGTGGTGCTGGCCGGCGACGGCATCCGGTGCGAGCATCCCGTCGCGCTGATGGAGCGGGCCGCGACCACCGGTTGGCTTGCCGCGAACTCACTGCTCACCGAGCGGGGGCTCCCCGGTCACGACGTGTGGACGGTGCCCCTCAAGGGACGCGGCCAGGGTGTGGCCCACGCCGCCCGCCGAGCGCTCGACGCCCTCCCCACCCGTCCCTGACCGACCGTGGGCCCAGACCCGCACGGGCGGCGCCCTGGGTAGACACACCCTCACGGCGGTCGGTCACGGCCTCGAGGCCGCGTAGATGCGACGCACGACGTCTTCGATGTCGGGTTCCTCGATGGCAAGGTCACGCACCTGCGCCACGGCCGAGACCCTGGCGAGCACAGCTGCGGCCGTGGTCGTCTGAGGGTCGAAGGCCAGGCTCTGACGCAGGCCCTGGGACTCGTTTGCGACGAGGGTCGCCCCCTCGATACCGGTCAGCGACGCGGTGGGCACCGCGAGGTCTATGACGAGCAGGCGTTGCGCGCCCACGGTGGCGCCGAGACCCGCGAGCGTGCCGTCGAACGCCAGCGCGCCGCGGTCGATGACCAGCACCCGGTCGCAGAGCCTTTCGATGTCGCCCATGTCGTGGGTGGTGAGCAGCAGGGTGGTCCCTCGCTCGCGTCGCTCGGCCACGAGAAACTCCCTCAGCCGTTGCTTCGAGAGCACGTCGAGCCCGATCGTCGGCTCGTCGAGGATCAGCAGGTCAGGCGTGTGCAGCAGGGCCGCCGCGAGCTCGGCCCGCATCCGTTGGCCGAGCGACAACGAGCGGACCGGTGTGCCCAGCTGCGGCCCCATCTCGAGCTGGTCGACGAGCGACTGCGTTCGCGCTCGACCAGCAGCGGGGTCGAGGCGATGGATGGCAGCCAGGATGGTGAACGACTCCCGCAGCGGCAGGTCCCACCACAGCTGCGACCGTTGGCCGAAGACCACCCCGACGCGTCGGGCGACCTCGATCCGCTGGCGCATCGGGTCGAGGCCGCAGGTGCGTACCTGACCCGATGTCGGCTTGAGGATGCCGGTCAGCATCTTGATCGTCGTCGACTTTCCGGCGCCGTTGGCCCCGATGTAACCCACCGTCTCACCGGGCTCGACGACGAACGACATGCGGTCGACGGCCCGGGTCTTCTTGAAGTCACGCACCAGCTCACGTGCCTCGATGATGGCGCTCATCCACCTGCTCCTTGGTAGTGACGGGTACCGGCCCTCCAACACAGGCCGGCGATGGTCCAGGCCAGGCCTGCGGCCAACGGAGTGCACCACGCCAACCACCAGGGTGCCAGCCGATCGCCCGGGATCTCGAGGATCGTGACCGCGGGGAGGTAGGCCACGAACGCGGTCGGGATGACGAAGGTCCAGAAGATGCGCAGCGGGTCGGGAAAGACCTGCTGGCTCTGCTGCGCGGCGTAGGAGCCGCCGTAGGTGAAGCTGTTGGTGAACTCGGCGCCGTCGACGAGGAAGAACTGCAGGCCTCCCGCGGCGGTGAACAGGGCCGAGAAGATGGCCGTGCCGCTCACGATCGTCACCACCAGCAGGGCGACCACTGCGGCTGACCAGGCGATGTCCGCCGTCGTGAGCGCCACTGTCAGCGCGACGAGGGCGACCGACAGTCGGCCGACGCGACGCAGCGAAAGGTCGCTGGTCATCAGCTGGGCGAGCAGCGGCAGGGGCCGAACGTAGAACGAGTCGACCTGGCCGGCCCGGATGTAGGTGGGCAGTCGGTCGAGGTGCCCGACGAAAAGGTCGGCGAGGGAGAAGGCGATGTTGCTCAGAGCGAACACCAGCAGCGCCGCCGTGAAGTCAAGACCGCCCAGCACGTTCACGTTGTGAAAGATGACCCACACCTCGGCGAACTCCGCCAGCCCGACCCCCACCGTGCCGAGGATGTCAGTGACGAACGACGCTCGGTACTGCATCTGAGCGCGCATCCGCGACGCGAGCAGCACCCGGTAGGGCTCCAGTCGGTCACCCACCCTGCACCTCCAGACGGCGTCGGCCGGCGCTGAGCACGAACTGCCCGAGGCCGAGCAGAGCCACCGCCCAGAACACCTGCACCCCAACGGCGCTGATGACGTCGACGCCGACGACCCGCCCGGCGAGGATGTCGAGCGGGTTCTGCAGCATCGACGGGAAGGGCGACCACTGCGCGATGGTCTGCAGCCACCCGGGGAACCACGGCACGGGCAGGTAGAGGCCCGAGAGCAGCCCCCCGACGATCATGTAGAGCATCCGGATGCCGCGCACCTCGACCAGCCAGAAGGCGAGCAGGTTGACCACGAAGCTGCCGGCGAACGCCACCACCACGGCGAGCAACACCGACACGAGCCCGCTGGCCCAGCTGAGCGCTCCCGGTGGCCAGGCGAAGTGGAACAGCAGGGCGCCGATCGCGAGCGCCGGCAGGCCACGAGCCAGCAGGTTGATGCCAGCGCGGCCGAGATCACCTGCGAGATAGGCAAGCTGGGGATCGACCGGGCGGAGGAAGTCGACCGCGATGTCGCCCGTTCGGACCCGGTCGTTCACCTCCTGGAAGCCCCACAGGTTGACCGTGCCCAGCAGCGCCTGCCCCCACCAGACGAAGGCGACCGCGGTCGGAGCGTCATAGCCTGCGATGTCGGTTCCCGCCGAAGCCAGGGCGGCGAGCAGGATCGAGGCCCGGATGACCCCGAACACGGAGTTCGTCGCCATGCCTGCCAGCAGCGCCAGCCGGTAGGTCGAGTGCCGACGAAAGCCCGCCCGAACCAGGAGCCAGAAGGTGCTCATCTGGTTCGGGGGAGGTCAGGCACGAGGGCCCACGTTACAACGATCCGGGGCACCGTTCAACGGTCTATGTTCTGGGTATGGGCATCAGCGAGGAAGCACTATCAGCGCCTCCACTCGACGTCGTGATCGTCATGGGAGTCTCCGGGAGCGGCAAGACCACTGTGGCCAAAGGAATCTCGACCATCACCGGTTGGGAGTTCGCCGAAGGGGACGCCTTCCACTCCGAGGCGAACGTCGAGAAGATGCGCAGCGGCCACGCCCTCACCGACGACGACCGTTGGCCCTGGCTCGAGTCCATCGGCGAGTGGATCAGCGACAAGGAGGCGGCCGGGGAGCCGGCGGTGGTCGCCTGTTCGGCACTGCGCCGGGTCTACCGCGACCTGCTGCGCCGCGGTCGACCGCACGTTCGCTTCCTCAACGTCGAGGCGGCGCGCGAGGTGATCCACGATCGGATGGACCACCGCTCCGGGCACTACATGCCGCCGTCGCTGCTCGCCAGCCAGCTCGCTACCTTCGAGCCTCTCGAGAAGGACGAGCCGGGAGTCACCATCTCCAACGAGGGAACGCCGGCCATCGTGCTCGAGCGCGCCCTCGCGGCGCTCAGCCTGAGAAAGGACCACCAGTGAGCTCGCTGACGTCATCACCTGGGCTCACGCTCGTGAAGCCGGCCGGTCGGGTGACCTGAGCCGTGGCCGTCCTGCCTGACGACCTCTCGCCAGCAGCCATCGACTTTCTCACCGTGCGCCACCTCGCGACCCTGACGACCCTGCGACCCGACGGCAGCCCGCACGTGGTGCCGGTGGGCTTCACCTGGGACGTCGAGCCGGGCCTGGCCCGGGTGATCACGAACGGCACCAGCCTCAAAGCTCGCAACGCCGCCGCCGGATGCCGGGCTGTGCTGTGCCAGGTCGACGGCCGCTACTGGCTCGCGCTCGAGGGCACCGCCACCGTGCTGACCGACCCGGCCTCGGTGCGTGACGCGGAGCATCGCTACGCCGCGCGCTACCGCGTGCCGCGCGAGAATCCGGAGCGGGTCGTGATCGCCATCCTCGTCGACCGGGTGCTCGGTAACGTCTGACCATGACGCAGATAGAGACGAACTGCTCCCAGTGCGGAGGCATCGAGTTCGAGGACGGGTTCGCGGAGGACACCGGTCAGGGTTCGTCGGGCTACCTGAGGTGGATCCCCGGGGCGTTGGAGCGCGGCATCTTCGGCGGTGCCGTTCGGCTGGGCAAACCTCGGCGGAGCATCGCAGCGATGCGGTGCGTAGCCTGCAACCACCTCGAGCTCTATGTCAACGACGAGGTCTGAGGGTCAGGCGGGGAGGCGGAAGCGACGCCGGGACAGGGGCTCGACCAGGCCGTCGGCCACCAGCGAGTCGAGGCAGCGCAGCACCTGGGCATCGTCGGGGCCGGCGTCTGCGAGCGCAGTGAGGCCGACCGGCCCCGGCGCCGAGCGCAGCCGCTGCAACAGCTCACCGCGCACCTGCCGGTCGGTGCCGTGCCACGACTGACCCTTGCGGGTCGGCCCCTCGTAAGCGGGCCGACCCGCCACGTTCCACGCGCACAGGTCGGCGATGGGGCACTGGTCGCAACGCGGGCCGCGGGCCACGCACACCAGCGCACCGAGCTCCATCACCGCCACGTTCCACCTGTTCGCCTCGTCACGGTCGGCGGGAAGACAGTCACGCGCGAGGGCGCTCTCAGCCCGGGTGAGGGTGAGGTGGGGAAGGGCCAGACCTGTGACCGCACGGGCCAGCACGCGGCGCACGTTCGTATCGACCACCACCTCCGGCTGGCCGAACGCGAAGCAGGCGACGGCCGCCGCGGTGTAGGCGCCGACCCCGGGTAGAGCCAGCAGGTCGGCGTGGCTGCTCGGTACCTCGCCCCGGTGCCGCTCGACCATCGCCGTGGCCGCCTCGTGCAGACGCAGGGCCCGTCGGGGGTAGCCCAGTCGGCCCCAGGCCCGGACCGCCTCTCCCGGAGCGGCTGCCGCCAGATCGGCCGGCGTCGGCCAGCGTTGCATCCACTCGCGCCAGGCCGGCTCGACCCGCGAGAGCGGGGTCTGCTGGGCCATCACCTCGGAGAGGAAGACCCCCCACGCCGAGCAGTCGGGGCGTCGCCACGGCAGGTCGCGGCCGGCATCCCCGTACCAGCCGTTGACGCGCCGGTGCAGCTGCGCCAGGTCAGACGTAGCGCTCAAGGATGCTCGACTCGGCCAGGCGCGACAGGCCTTCGCGCACGGCCCGGGCGCGGCCCTCGCCGACACCCTCGACGAGCATGAGGTCCTCGATACCGGCGGCGAGCAGCCGCTGCAACGACTCGAAGTGCAGCACCAGCCGCTCGACGATGGCCGGGGGCAGGCGGGGAACCTTGGTCAGCAGCCGGTAGCCGAGCGGGCTCACCGGCGCATCCAGGCTGTCCCCGATGATCGAGAAACCCACCCCTCGGGCCCCGGAGGCGAGGTCGAGCAGGTCGACCGCGTTAAGCGACTGAAGTCCCTCGAGAGCCTCCTCGACGGTGAGCTCGGACTTCGTGGCGGGCAGGTAGTCACGGATCACGAGCTCGCGGTCGTTGCCGAGGCCGCCGATGAGCTCTTCGAGCTGAAGGCTGAGCAGCCGACCGTCGGTGCCGAGCTCGACGACGTAGTCCTGGATCTCGGCCGAGATACGACGCACCATCTCGAGGCGCTGCAGCACGGCCGTCACGTCGCGCACGGTGACGAGGTCTTCGATCTCGAGGGCCGACAGGGTGCCGGTCACCTCATCGAGCCTCGACTTGTAGCGCTCGAGGGTCTGCAGGGCCTGGTCGGCACGCGAGAGCGTGGTGGGCGAGCCCTCGATGACGTGCCGCTTGTTGCCGACGTAGAGCGCGACGACCCCCATCGACTGGCTCACCGAGATGACCGGGAAACCGGTCTGCTTGGCGACCCGCTCAGCCGTGCGGTGCCGGGTGCCGGACTCGGTCGTCTCGATGCTCGAGTCAGGCACGAGCTGGGTGGCCGCACGCAGGATGCGGGTGGCGTCGGAGTCGAGCACGACCGCGCCGTCCATCTTGCACAGCTCGCGCACCCGGGTGGCCGAGAACTCCATGTCGAGCGTGAAGCCGCCGGTGCACATCGCCTCGACGACCTTGTCGTAGCCGAGCACGATGAGCGCGCCGGTACGTCCGCGGAGGATGCGTTCGAGGCTGTCGCGCAGGTCGGTGCCGGGTGCGATGGCGCCGAGGGCGGCGCGCAGCAGCACGTCGTTCTGATCCATGACAGCCTGCCTCGAGGGATGCTGAGTGATGCCTGGGCACATCACCCCGACCACGGCGCAGTCTAGACGCTGCGCAGCGCGACTGCCTCGGGCGACCGCGCACCGGCAAGACGCCCCATGGCCTCGATCGCCCGCGGAACGTCGGCCACCTCGACCACGGAGATGCCGGGTGGCACCGTGAGCTCGCTGCTCGAGCCGTGTGGCACGAGGGCGTGCCGGAAACCGAGTCGGGCCGCCTCGGCCAAGCGACGCTGCAGGCCACCGACCCAGCGAACCTCTCCCGCGAGCCCCACCTCCCCGAACGCCACGACATCGGTGGCGAGCGGCTGGTCGACCACAGAGGAGGCCACGGCACAGACGATGGCCAGGTCAGCAGCCGGCTCGGTGATGCGCACCCCGCCGACGGTGGCCGCGAAGATGTCGCGGCCCCCCACGGGCGCCCCGGCCCGCTTGTCGAGCACCGCGATGATCATGGCCAGGCGCGAGCTGTCGAGCCCGCTCGAGGTGCGTCGCGGTGAGGGCAGGGTGGAGGGGGCGACGAGCGCCTGCACCTCAGCGACGAGAGGCCGCCGACCCTCCAGGGTCACTGTGACGCAGGTGCCCGCGACGGCGTGGTCGCGGTGCGAGAGGAAGAGGCCGCTGGGGTCGGGCAGCCCGACGATGCCGACCTCGGACAGGTCGAAGCAGCCGACCTCGTCGGTCGGGCCGAACCGGTTCTTTACCGCGCGCACGAGTCGCAGCCGCGAATGCCGGTCGCCCTCGAAGGCCACGACGACGTCGACGAGGTGCTCGAGCACACGCGGGCCGGCGATCGAGCCGTCTTTGGTCACGTGGCCGACGAGCAGCACGGCGATGCCGGCTGCCTTCGCCGCCGCGATGATGCTCGCCGTCACCTCGCGCACCTGTGACACGTTGCCGGCCTGCCCCTCGACCTGCGCGCTGGCGATCGTCTGCACCGAGTCGACGACGACGAGCTGTGGGCTCAGCTGTTCGATCTGGCCGAGCACGACCCCGAGGTCGGTCTCGGCCGCCAGGTACAGGCTGGCGGCCATGGCACCAATGCGCTCGGCCCGGGTGCGCACCTGCGCCGCCGACTCCTCGCCGCTGACGTAGAGCACGCTGGCCCCCTGCCGAGCCGTTCGCGCCGCCACGTCGAGCAGCAGGGTCGACTTGCCGATGCCGGGCTCACCCGCCACGAGCACCACGCCGCCCGCGATGAGGCCCCCGCCCAGCACGCGGTCGAACTCGTCGACCCCCGTCGGCCGGGCCGTCGCCTGACTCACGTCGACCTCATCGATGCGCAGGGCCGGGGTCGTGACGTTGGAGGCGACGGTGCGCGCCGACCCGGCGTCGCCCGGCTCTGACACGCTGCCCCAGGCCTGGCATTCACCGCACCGACCCACCCACTTGGCGGTGGTCCACCCGCACTCGGTGCAGCGGAACGGCGAGGAGCGGCGTGCGGTCGTCCGTGTCGTTCGAGAAGCCATGGCGCCACCGTAGAGCCCGGCACCGACAGCAGAGGTGCCCGACAGGCGCGGCAGGGTGTGCGTCAGGTTTGTGGTGTTGGGCTCGGGCCCGGCCAGAGGACGTGCTCGCGGCTGGACTGTCGCAGGGTGCGTAGGGCCAGGACGGGGTGCAGGCCGTGGATGCTCCAGTGCATCCCGGCGCGTTTCGCGCGCTGCTTGACGATCGTGTTGCAGGCGGACTCGACCGGGCCGGACCCGATGTAGTACCCGTTCGCTTTGAAGTCGGCGTACTGCATCCGGTGACGATGCGCGGCGAAGTACCCGACCTCGGTCCGGGCTGGTTTGACCAGCTCCGGGGCGCAGTGGTCTAGGTGCAGGTCCTTGACCGCGGTGGTGATCGCGTCGGTGTCGCCGAGGTCAAGAGCATCTACGAGGCGCTGCTCGAACGCGGCGGGATCCTTGTCCAGGGTGGGGGTCAGTAGTTTGGTCAGGTCGGCCAGGTGCTCGTGGGCGTGGAAGTAGTCGACGATCTGGGTGGCCTGCGGGAAGTGCAGGTCGGCGATGTTCCAGATCCAGTGGGCGCCGTCGCCGAGCACGACGGGTTGACGGATCTGGTCGAACCCGCGCCGGTGGTACTCGCCCTTGGCCTGTGCCCCGAACTGTGCGGCCGGGGCGAACGTGGAGATGTAGGTGGCCGAACCGGGGTCCTGGACCGGGTCACCGGTGGCCGGGTCAGTGCCGGACTGGGTGAAGAAGCAGCCGATCTTCACCTCCCGCGTGCCGGCCCTGCCGCCGTCCTTGCCGGCGCGTCCCTGGCATTCGCGGGGCAGCATCGGGGCGCCGGTGCCGTCCAGCACGATGTAACACAGGTCCGGGCCAGTCCCGTCGGCCGTGCCGGCCGCGGCGGGCGGTCCGGGTCGGGCTGCCTGCTGTTCCGCGGCGATCAGGTCGCGGGCCCGGGTCCCTTCGGAGCGGGTGGCCCGGGCCAGGGTCGAGGTGCTGGCCAGGTCCAGACCGGTCACCGTGCCGATGAACTCGAAGCTCTTCGCGTACGGCATCTCCGCGCCGGCCAACGCGCACGCCCGCTCCAGGCCCGGCGACAGGCTCCCGCCCTGCACACCGAGGCGGGTATCGAGGGGCGCGAAGCCGCGCCGGCAGCCGGCGCAGTGGTAGTAGCCACGGACCAGGTCCACCGGCCCGAGCAGGGTCCGGACCGTCTTGGGTCGGCGTGCGACCAGCCGCGCGTCATGACCGGCAGCGTCCGCACCGTCAGCGCCGAGGTCGGCGGCGCCGGGGCAGGCCGCCCGGGCCGGGGTGTGGGTGCTGGCCCAGTCCAGCACCCCGGTGATCGCGGCCAGCCCGATCTGCGCGGCCGAGGCCTGCGCGGCCCGCTCGATGGCCTCCAGCACACCCACCCCACCATCGGGGGCCTCGTCCGCGACGAGCAGCGTGGCGGCGGCATGCACCAACCGGCGGGCCTCCTTCGCCGCGGCCGCGGCGATCTGCTCGGCCAGGGCGGCTACCGCCTCTGGGCCGGCGAGCCCCCTTTTTCCCCGCCCGAGGCGGGGTCCGGCGGCACGGCGCGTTGCGGTCTCCGTCCCGGCGGGCCGACCCGTGCCGTGCACAGCGCCTCGTTGACCTCGACATAGTCCTGGACCAGCGCCGCGAACTGGGCGTAGTGCTCCAGCTCGGCCCGGACCTGCTCGACCTGCTCGACCGGGATGTACTGCCCACGCGAGCCACTCGGCCCCTTCACCGTCCGAGTCCACAACCCCCGCGGGCCGTGGCCACGCTCACCGGGTCGAGCGCACCGGCAGGTGCTCTTGCCGCACTTGCGGTAGCCCACCTGCAACGACCCACGCCGGAACGCCGGCACCGCGGCCATCCGGTCCAGCATCAGCTGCCGCAGCGCCTCGAGCTGGCTGACGCTCATCGCCGTGTAGTCCTTGCCCATGCGCCCTCCCACGATCTGATTATGCTAACAACAATCAGAGTAGAGGCTGACCTGCACAAACTCACGGACCGACACGTCCACGACTCACACCCGGCGCGGCAGCGCCGGATCGATCCCCTGTCGCCATGGCCTCGGTGGGCAGATGATGTCAACCATGAGAAAGCCGACGACCAAGGTGCGGTGGATCGCCGCGCTCGCCGTGCTGGCCTGGTTCGCCATCGGCGGAGTGGGCGGGCCCCTCGTCGGCCGGCTGTCGGAGGTGGCGAGCAACGACAACGCGAACTTCCTGCCGCCGTCGGCCGAGTCGACGACCGTGAGCCAGGCCGTCGAGAAGATGACCGACACGCAGACGCTGCCCTACCTCGTCGTGGTCGCCCGAGACGGCGGCCTCACGCCGGAGGACCAGAAGGCGATCGCGACCTACGTCAGCGGCATCCCGTCGTTGCCCCTCGCCGGCTCGAGCGAGACGGTGGGCGAGTTTCTGCAGAACGACCCCCAGGCGGCCATTCCCAGCGCCGATGGGCAGGCGGTGCTGATCCCGGTCGCGCTGGTCGCTGACCGGGCCGAGGACGTGGTCGGTGGAAACACCGCCCTGTACGCGGTCGCGGCGGCGCTGCGCGACTCGGCGGCCGAGACTCTGGCGCCGAGCGGCCTGACGGTCCACGTCACCGGGGTCGGCGGGTTCTTCGCCGACTTCGTCACCGCCTTCAGCGGCATCGACGGCATCCTGCTGCTCGTCGCCCTGGGCGTCGTGTTCCTCATCCTGCTCATCGTCTACCGCAGCCCCATCCTGCCCTTGGCGGTGCTGGTCTCGGCCGTGTTCGGGCTGTCGCTGGCCGCGCTCGTCGTCTATCCGCTCGCGAAGAACGGTGCGATCAGCCTGAGCGGGCAGAGCCAGGGCATCCTCTCGATCCTCGTCGTCGGCGCCGCGACCGACTACGCCCTGCTGCTCGTCGCCCGCTACAAGGAGGAGCTGCACGACCACGACTCCACCTGGCTGGCGATGAAGGTCGCCTGGCGAGCCGCCGCCCCACCCATCGGGGCCAGCGCCGCCACGGTCGTGCTCGGGTTGCTGTGCCTGCGCCTCTCAGAGCTCGGCAGCACCAAGGGCCTCGGCCCGGTCGGCGCCCTGGGCATCATCGGCGCGCTCGTCGCGGCGCTCACCTTTCTGCCCGCTGTGCTGCTGCTCATCGGCCGCCGGATCTTCTGGCCGCAGACGCCTCACGTCGACCACGTGCACCGTGAGGACGCCCTCGGCAAGAGCGGCATCTGGGGCCGGGTGGCAGGCATGATCGGCGCCCACCCGCGGCGCACCTGGGTGGCGACCTTCGTCGCTCTCGCCGCCTGCGCCGCTTTCCTGCCCACCCTCCAGGCCCGGGGGGTGGGGCAGTCCGACCTGTTCCTCACCAAGGTCGACTCGGTCGTCGGTCAGGAGCTGCTCGCCAAGCACTTCCCGGCGGGGTCGGGCTCCCCGGTTCAGGTGCTCACGCCGCAGGGCAGGACGGATGCCGTGCTCGACGTGCTGAAGAAGTCTGACGGCCTCAGCGACCCCCAGGTCGGGCTGACACCCGGCCAACCCCCCAAGGTGGTCGACGGCAACGTCGTCGTGCAGGCCACCCTGAAGGCTTCGGCCGACAGCCTGGCGGCCGAGCAGACGATCTCGAGCCTGCGCAGCTCGCTCGACGCCGTCGGCCCTGAGGTGCTCGTCGGTGGCAGCACCGCCACCAACCTCGATGTGCGGCTCGCCAGCGAGCGGGACCTTTTGGTGATCATCCCGACGATCCTCGCGGTCATCTTCGTCGTGCTGGTGCTGCTGCTGCGATCGATCGTCGCCCCGTTGCTGCTCGTGGCGGCGAACGTGCTCTCGTTCGCCGCCACGATGGGGGTGGCCGCGATCGCGTTCAACCACATCTTCGACTTCCCCGGCTCTGACCCCTCGACGCCGCTCTACGGCTTCGTCTTCCTCGTGGCCCTCGGCATCGACTACTCGATCTTCCTGATGACGCGCGTCCGCGAGGAGTCACGGGTGCGCGGCACGAGGCCCGGCATCCTCGTCGGTCTGGCCGTCACCGGCGGGGTGATCACCAGCGCCGGTATCGTCCTCGCCTCCACCTTCTCGGCCCTGGCAGTGCTGCCGATCCTCTTTCTCGTGCAGATCGCCTTCATCGTGGCCTTCGGGGTGCTGCTCGACACGTTGGTCGTACGCAGCCTGCTCGTGCCGGCGCTCTCGTACGACCTGGGCGACCGCATCTGGTGGCCGTTCGGTCTGCCGCGGGCCGGACGCCATCGGGCGAGCCTGGGTGAACCAGGGGAACCAGGTGGACGAGGTGAACCAGGTGGACGGGGTGAAGGTGCTGAGCAAGGTGAGGTGAGTGCCCCCGAGGCCGACCCCGAGACGCCGCCCGGGACCGGCTCCGCCGCCGTCGACGCACCCGTCTGAGCCGGACGCGTGCGACCATGGAGACATGGACGCCGTGACCCCCTACGTGCTGGCACTGGTACCGACCATCGGCGTCGGCACGTTGTTCTACTACGTGATCAAGAACATTCTCGAAGGCGACCGGCGCGAGCGTATGGCCCAGGCGCAATGGGAAGCGCAACAGGACGCTGAGGAAGAAGCACGAAAGCGTTCGTGACGGTTTGGCCCGAATCACCGGGCAGAATCACGTATTGGTGTCGTTGTTAATGCGAAGAGTCATCGACTTCTCGTGTAAATTGTTGGACGCGGCCATTCGACCAATGGTTGCTCCCCTCAGCCCGAAAAAAGGGCACGATTTCCATGATGGAGAAATATGGCTCAGCGTGTCGAAGTTGTACTTATCGACGACCTCGACGGTGGCAATGCCGCTGAAACGGTGACGTTTGCCCTCGATGGTGTCACCTACGAGATCGACCTTTCCGACAAGAATGCCAAGAAGCTGCGCGACGACATCGCGGGGTGGACCGGCCACGCACGGCGCAGCGGTTCCACCCGGGGCCCGGGCCGCAAGCGCGGCGCGGCACCGAAGCGCACCGACCTTAGTGCGGTGCGTGAATGGGCCCGGGCCAATGGGCACGCGGTCTCTGACCGGGGCCGCATCTCGGCCGAGGTGCAGTCGGCCTACGACAAGGCCCACTGACAATTCGGTCTGAACCACCAATTGAGAAAGTTGGTCACAACAGGCAACAGCACCGACCCGAGTGCACGAGCGCGTTACCCCTCGAACTCGCTCGACGCCGTGGCAGCCGAAGTCTGCGTAGACGCAGCTCTGCTCAATGGGTGAACCGGTGAACCGCTGAACCGCTGAACCGTTGAACCGCTGAAAGACAGTGAGGCCTGACACCCCAGGGTGTCGGGCCTCACTGCGTCAGCTCAAACGCGAGATCCCCCCGCTTCTCGACCCGAGCGAGCACCTCCTCCAAGCGCAGCTGGAACAGCTCACCCCCGCCCGCCCCTGACTCGATCTCCGCCCAGGTCCGGGGCGCCGCCACGGTAGGGGCGTCGCGACCTCGCAGCGAGTAGGGGCATATCGTGGTCTTGGCCGCCACGTTCTGGCTCCAGTCGAGGAAGATCCTTCCCGGTCTGAGGTCTTTGGCCATCTTCCAGACCACCCGGTCGGGATACTTCTTGCTCAGCTCCTGAGCCAGCTGAGCGACCGTGTCACGGATCTCATCACTGGAATGCACGCCCGGGAGCACCGCGTAGAGCTGCAGGCCCTTGCTGCCGCTCGTCACAGGCACGGTGTTGAGGCCGATCTGCCCCAGTCGGTCCCGCACCATCACGGCTACGTCGGCGCACTCCGGCAGTCCGACCCCCGGCCCGGGGTCGAGGTCGATCACCAGCCGGTCAGGATGCCGCGGCTCGGCACCTTTCCCCTCCCCCTCCCACCGCCACTGGGGAACGTGCAGCTCGATCGAGTTCAGGTTGGCGAAGAAGGTCAGGCCGGCCAGGTCGTCGATGAACGGGAACACCGGGTCACGACCGGCACGGCGCAGCCATGAGGGGGTGCCGGCGGGGATGTTCTTCTCGAAGAACTGCACGTCACCGACGCCGTGCGGAAACCGCACCCGGGTGACCGGACGCCCCGCGAGGTGCGGGAGCAGCACCGGTGAGATACGCGCGTAGTAGTCGAGCACCTCGGCCTTGGTCGTGCCGGTACGGGGGTACATCACCTTGTCGAGGCTGCTGAGCCGCATCCGGCGCCCCTCGACCTCGACGGTCACCTTCGGTGCCTCGTACGCCATCACGACGCCCCAGCGTCATCGGTGTCATCGGTGTCATCGGCGTCAGCGTCTTGGGCGTCATCGAGGTCATCAGGCGCCAGGTCGGCCCGTAGCCCCTTGTACGACGGGTGGCGCAGACGACCCTGCCCACTACGCCCCAACGACTGCACATCAGCGACCAGCACCGGGTGGACCCAACGGGCCCCAGCGGCATCCTCTCTCGGCACGTCGGTGGCGAACGGGGAGTCGTCGGCGCCGATGGGGCTCAGGTCGCGAAGCAGCCGGCTGCCGGCCCGACCCGCCAGGCCCGACCCCACCCGACCGAGGTAGCGCAGGCCGCCCGGGCCGGGCACCCCGACGAGCACCGCCCCGAGGCGGTTGCCGCCTCCCGCAGCATCGGTCACCTCCGCCCGCCAGCCACCGATGACCACCGAGACCGTGGCCCGGTGCGCAATCTTGAGCCAGGCCGACGAGCGCTGACCGGGCAGATAGGCCGAGTCGACGCGCTTGGAGACGACCCCCTCGAGGCCCTGCGCCTTCGTCGCCGCGTGCAGCACGGCTCCCTCGGCGAAGGTGGGCGGCGTCTGCCACCGTGGGGATTCGAGCTCGAGCCGCTCGAGAGTGCGGCGGCGGTCGAGCCACGGCCGGGCCATCAGATCGACCCCGTAGAGACGCAACAGGTCGAAGGCCATCAGCGTCACCGGGTTCGTCTCCGCCAGGCGAGCGGCCCGCCGGGCGTCGGTCACGTGCATCCGCTCGGCCAGCGCCGCGAACGACGGCAGCCCGTCGCGCAGGCAGACCACCTCGCCGTCGAGCAGCATGTCGTCGAACTCCTCGGCCAGCCCGCGCAGCTCCGGAAAGGCCACGGTGACCTCGCGCTCAGTGCGGGAGAAGAGCCTGAGACCGCCACCCGACACGTCGGTCAGCAGCCGCATTCCGTCCCACTTCACCTCGTGCGCCCACTGGTCACCGCCAGGAACGGTCACCGTCGGCGTCGCAAGCATGGGGCGCATGGGTGCATTCTTGTTCCCATGCGAGCCATCTGGAAAGGCGCCGTGTCATTCGGCCTCGTCAACGTCCCGGTCCGACTGTTCTCCGCGACGGAGAACCATGACGTGCAGTTTCGCCAGGTGCACGAGAAGGATGGCGGCCGCATCAAGTACCAACGCGTGTGCGCCATCGACGGTGAGGAGGTGGCCTACTCCGACATCGCGAAGGGCTACGAGGCCGCTGACGGGCAGATGGTCGTGCTCACCGACGAGGACATGAAGGGCCTGCCGTCGCGGTCGTCGAAGGAGATCGCGATCGAGAAGTTCGTGCCGTCGGAACAGATCGATCCGCTGCTGTTCGACAAGAGCTACTACCTCGAGCCCGACAAGACGGGTCTCAAGCCCTACATCCTGCTGCGGGACGCCCTCGAGAAGGCCGACCGGATGGCGCTCGTGACGGTCGCGGTGCGCACCCGGATGACCCTCGCCGTGCTCCGCGTGCGCGACGGAGTCATCGTGCTGCAGACCCTGCTGTGGGCCGACGAGGTGCGCACGCCCGAGTTCGAGTCGCTCGACGAGGACACGCGCGCGACCGCCAAGGAGCTCGCGATGGCCAGCTCGCTCGTCGATTCGCTGTCGGGCGACTACGAGCCCGACGAGTTCGAGGACGACTACGCCGAGGCCGTCACCGCGCTCGTCGCGACCAAGATCGAGGGGGGCGAGATCACCGAGACACCCGAGGCGAAGTCGGACGACAGCGAGGTCATCGACCTGCTTGCTGCTCTGCAGCGCAGCGTCGACAAGGCCAAGGCCGCCAAGGGTTCTCGCGCCGACTCTCCCGCCGCGGCGCCGGCCTCCGAGAGCGCTTCCGGAGACGATGCGAAGACCACGAAGAAGGCTGCGACCAAGAAGGCTGTGGCGAAGAAGGGCACGGCGAAGAAGTCGGCCGCCAAGAAGGCTGCCGCCAAGAAGTCGGCGTGACCGCCGCACCCGACCGACCCGTCGCCGTTGTTACCGGGGGCACCCGCGGCATCGGGCTCGCCATCGCGCGCGACCTCGCGCCCACCCACCTCGTGGTCGTCGGGGGCCGGTCGGCGGATGCCGTTCACCGCCTTGCGTCGTCGCTCCCGTCGGGTGGTGGCCTGGTCGCCGACTTCGCCGACGTCTCCCCCGGCGGGTCCCTTGACCGGGCCCTCGCCGAGGTCGGGCAGCGGCTCGACCGGGTCGACGTGCTCGTGCACTCCGCCGGCGTGCTGCGCTCGGGAACGGTCGCGCAGTCGCCGGCATCCGACTGGCTCGAGTCGATGACCGTCAACGTCGTGGCCGTCGAGATGGTCACGCAGGCGCTGCTGCCGGCCCTGCGCCGGGCCCACGGCCTCGTGCTCGCGGTCAACTCCGGGTCGGGCCTGGTCTCGGGAGCGTCGTCGGGCGCCTACTGCGCGTCGAAGTTCGCGCTGCGAGCCCTCACCGACGCGTTGCGGGAGGAAGAGCGCGGCAATGGCGTGCGCGTCACCTCGCTCCATCCGGGCCGGGTCGACACCGACATGCAGCACGAGCTCGTCGACTTCGAGGGCGCTGACTACGACGCCGGGGCCTACCTCGACGTGGCCTCAGTCGTGCAGGCCGCCCGGTTCGCGATGGCCGCTCCCCCTGGGGCGAGCGTCGACATGCTGTCGGTGCGCCCGCGAGGCTGGCGCGAGCCGTAGTTGTGGGCGCGTCGGCGTAGCCCCTGGCGCCGACCTCCCGGGGCCGACTACCTCGGCAGGGTGAGAATCTCGGCCCCGTCGTCGGTGATCTCGATCGTGTGCTCGCTGTGGGCCGTGCGGCAGCCGGTCGCGCTTCGCAAGGTCCACCCGTCGGCGTCGGTGACGAGCTCGGCGGTGTCGGCCATGACCCACGGCTCCAGGGCCAGCAGCAACCCGGGGCGCAACCGGTAGCCGCGACCGCGCCGCCCGGTGTTGGCGACGTGCGGGTCCTGATGCATCGTCGACCCGAGCCCGTGACCTCCGAACTCGGTGTTGATGCGGTACCCCGCATCAGAGAGCACCGCGCCGATGGCATGGGAGAGGTCGCCGAGGCGAGCACCAGGACCGGCGGCCGCTATCCCTGCGGCCAGCGCGCGTTCGGTCGCATCGATCATCGCGACGCTCTCGGGCTGCTTCGAGTCGCCCACGATGAAGCTTATGGCCGAGTCGGCCACGACTCCGCCGTGCGACACGGCAAGGTCGAGTGACAGCAGGTCTCCGTCGGCCAGCGCGTAGTCGTAGGGCTTTCCGTGCAGCACGGCGTCGTTGACGGAGGTGCAGATGTAGTGGCCGAACGGCCCGCGTCCGAAGGACGGCTCGTAGTCGACGTAGCACGACAGCGCTCCGGCGTCGACGATCATGGCCTGCGCCCACCGGTCGATGTCGTTCAGGTTGGTACCCACTGCGCTGCGGCTCTTGAGCGTCTGCAGGATGTCAGCGACCAGCGCTCCTGACTCTCTGGCTCGCGGCAGCTGGGTGGGGCTCAGGATCTCGATCATGCGGCGCCTTTCTGGTGGGACCACCAAGGTATCCGCAGTCAGTGGCGCTAGACCCAGCCGGCCAGCACTGACGCCAGCTCGCACGCGCACAGCAACGTGACGATGACGGCGACCACCGCGGGCAGTCGCCCGTCGTGCAGGACGGATGCCGGCAGCCCCTCGTTCGTCACGCTGCGCGACCACTTTCCGCGGCGCAGCGAGGTGACGAGCACCCACCCGGTGAGGGCCAGGGCGAGCGCCACGGGCACGACCACGGCCAGGCCGACCGAGCCGAGGGCCAGTCGCCCGACGAGCAGCCCGGCGCCGAGCAGGGCCAAGCCGGTGCGCGACCAGGCGAGGGCGGTGCGCTCCGGCGCCATCCCTCGTGGGGCGCGGGCAGGGGGCTGCTCGTCGGTCACGTCAGCCCCGAAGCAGGGAGGCGAGGGCGAGCACCACGGCCACGACCGACACGGCGACCGCGACGGGCAGACTGGCCCGGTTGCTGGGGAGCGGGTTACCGGTGCGCATGGCCCGCTCGGTGCGGGCCCAGCCGAGCCAGGCCTGCACGCCGGTGAAGAGGGCGACCACCGCCAGCAGCACCGCGATGGCCCGCTGCAGCCGGTCGGGCATGGGCAGGTCGAGGGCGTCCATGGCCGCCGCGGCCGCGAGCAGCGCCAGCGTCGTGCGCACCCAGGCCAGAAAGGTGCGCTCGTTGGCGAGCGAGAACCGCGGGTCGGGCTCTTCGCCGTCGTCGTACACGCTGCTCGGCCACCGCTTGTCGCTGTCGCTCACGTTCACATCCTTCGATCGGGCTCAGGCACCGGTGGGGTCGACGCTAGCCGAGTGACGGGCTCAGATCCGGCTGGCTCCCCGGGTCGGCACCAGCCCCAGCCGGGCGAAGGCCAGGGCTTCGGCCAGGTCGACCTCACGCTGGTCGGCGCCCGCCTTGCGGGTGCTCACCTCGACCACCACCTCGCCCGCCCAGGCGGTGTCGGCGAGGTGCTGCAGCAGGTCGGCACACGGCTGCCCCCCACGGCCCGGTACGAGATGTTCGTCCTTGAACGACCCGAGGCCGTCGGTGAGGTGCAGATGGGTGAGCCGGGGGCCGAGAGCCCGGGCCATGGCGAGAGCGTCGGAGCCGGCCGTGGCCGTGTGCGACAGGTCGAGCGTGACGTGGTCGTAGGGCTGCGACGTGGGGTCCCAGTGCGGCAGGTAGACGAGGGTCTCGCGCCCGGGGGTGCGCCACGGGTACATGTTCTCGACCGCGAGCGCCACCCCCGAGTCGTGCTCGCGCAGGGCGATGCCGTCGACGAACCCAGCGGCGTAGTCGCGCTGCCACCGGAACGGCGGATGCAGCACCACGGTCTTCGCGCCCACCTCGAGCGCCATCTCGATCGACCGGTCGACCTTCCCCCAGGGGTCGCTGCTCCAGACGCCCTGGGTCACCAGCAGGGTCGGGGCGTGCACCGACACGATGGGGATGCCGTGGTGCTCGGAGAGCGCGCGCAGGGCGCCGGCCTCCTGGGTGACCGGATCGGTCCAGACCATCACCTCGACGGTGTCGTAGCCGAGGTTGCGGGCCATCGCGAAGGCGGTCGCCGCGTTGTCGGGATATACCGACGAGCTCGAGAGGCCGACCCGGATCGTCATGACCCCATTGTCCGTCATCCTCGCCGCGCCGCCTCCGCCCTCCCTCCCGCTT
>JAKDLG010000355.1 GCA_030452985.1 Humibacillus sp. | reverse complement strand
GGAAGTGACCGCGGTTCTTGATGATCTTGCGGAGCTGGTAGTTGAGCGACTCGATGCTGTTGGTGGTGTAGATGATCTTCCGCAGCGCGGGCGGGAACTCCAGGAACGGGATGAACCGCTCCCACGCATCACGCCACACCTTCACCGTCGCCGGGTACTTGGTGCCCCAAATCGACTCCTCCAGCCCGTCCAGCTCCTGGGCGGCAGCGGTCACGGTGGGGGCGGTGTAGATCAACCGCAGTGTCTTGGCGACGGCTTTGCGGTCGGCTTCGGGCACGAACCGCAGCGAGGCGCGAATCAGGTGCACCGTGCACGTTTGCACGACCGTGTGCGGCCAGGTCGCCTCGATCGCCTCCGGGAACCCCGACAGGCCATCGCAGCAGGCGATCAGCACGTCCTTCACGCCCCGGTTGGCCAGCTCGGCGCACACCCCGGCCCAAAACTTCGCGCCTTCGCTGGCTTGGACCCAGATCCCCAGCACATGCTTAACCCCGTCAGTGTCGACGCCGACGGCGATGTGGGCGGCCTTGTTCCGCACGGTGTGGCCGTCGCGGACCTTCACGATCAACGCGTCGAGGAACACGATCGGCCAGACCGGGTCCAACGGGCGTGCCTGCCAGGCCTTGACCTCCGCGGCGACGGCCTCGGTGATGTTGGAGATCGTCTCGTGCGACAACTCCGTGCCGAGGGTGGTTTGCAGATGGTGGCCGATGTCGCGGACCGTCATCCCCTTCGCATACAAGCTGATGATCATCTCCGCGAGCCCCTCGAGGCGGCGTTGACCCTTGCCGACCAGCTTGGGATCGAAGGTGCCGTTGCGGTCCCGCGGCGTGGCCAGGTCCAGGTCGCCGACCTCGGTGCCCAGCCGTTTCGGGGTGGACCCGTTGCGGGAGTTGCCCGAGCCTTGCCCGGCCGGGTCGCCCTTCTCGTAGCCCAGGTGCCCGCTCAGCTCGGCCCGCAGCCCGGCCTCCAAGGACCGTCGCAGCATCTCCGGCAGGAACCCGCCCTCCCCGGTCAGTCGCAGCTCGCCGGTGTCGACCTGGGCCAGCACCTTGTCCAGCAGGCCGGCCTCCACGATCGCATCGACCGCTCGCCGTGCCGCGTCGGCCTGCGAGATCGGCTCGCCGAACGGTGTCGACGGCGCCGCCTCACTCAGCCCCTGGTCCTGACTCTCTTGTCGTGGCCTGGCATTCATCATGTGCTCACTCATGTGACACCCCCGAAAGATCATCTGCTCGACAAATGCGATCGAGTCCATCAACGCCCGCTACCGCCGCGCCGTCCGCGCCCGTGGCCACTTCCCCCCCGACCAGGCCGCGCTGAAGTGCCTGGACCTGGTCACCCGATCGCGGGACCCGACCGGGAAAGGCAGGGCACGATGGGCGATGAGGTGGAAACCCGCTCTCAACGCGTTCGCCATCACCTTCGAACGCCGGATCCACCCGGCCGGGAACTAACCATGGACCTTCGACGACACCGCCGCGCAACTGCTGTTCCGGTTCGTCGCCGCCGCCTACGAACGCCGCAGCCTCGGCATCGGCCTTGAGTATTCACGGCCGTGAGGTTTCGGGCTGGCCGGACGGCCGGTCGGCAC
>JAKDLG010000211.1 GCA_030452985.1 Humibacillus sp. | reverse complement strand
GCACCGGGCTGACGATGCTGCTCGACGCCCAACCCGACATCGAAGTGGTCGGCGCGGCCGCGGACGGGCGCGAAGCAGTGCGCCTAGCGCTTCAGCTGCGCCCCGACGTGGGCCTGTTCGATATCCGGATGCCGTTGATGGACGGCATCGAAGCCACCCGTCGACTCGCCGGCCCCGACGTCACCGACCCCCTTCCGATCGTGGTCATCACCACCTTCGACCTCGATGAGTACGTCCACGGTGCACTCAAGGCCGGCGCCCGCGGGTTCCTGCTCAAGGACGCCGGACCCGCCCTGCTGACCCAGGCGATCCACGCCGCCGCCGACGGCGACGCACTGATCGCACCCAGCGTGACGGTCCGACTGCTCGCAGCCTTCGCCCACACACAGACCGCACCACCGAGGCAGCCGATAGAGCCGCTCACCGCCCGCGAGGAGGAAGTCCTCGTGCCGGTAGCCCAAGGCCGCACCAACAACGAGATCGCCAGCGAGCTCTTCATCACCCCAAGTACCGTCAAAGCCCACCTCGCCAGCCTCATGAGAAAACTCGGCGCCCGAAACCGCGTCGAGGTCGCGATGTGGGCCCACGAGACCGGCCGCATCTAAAGACCGCAAAGGTTCCCGCCACCGTCTGCTGCAGCGGCCTCTTGTCGCAGCTGTGAGCGGTGCAGTCGGGGCTGGTCTCCGGGGGCTGCCCGGCCAGGTACTGGCGGCGACGAGCCGGGCGCAAGATACTCGCTTCATGCTGGTGGCGGAGCGAGCTCCTATCGCGATCAGCGCGAATACCCGGCTGCTTCCGATTGTTCTGGTGTCGGCCGCCGTGGTCGCGTTGGGGGCAACGATGCTCCCGCTGTTCGTCGTCAACCGGCAGCCGGACGCCACCAATCTGGTGGCCGGCCTGGTTCTGATGTTGGCGGGTGCTGAGCTGGTCGCGACGTCGGCGACCCGTCTGTCCGGTGTACTGCTGGTCGCGGCTGGGGTCGCGTGGTTCATCCCGGATGCCGCTCCGGTCCTTCCCCATGTGCTCGCTGTGATCGTCGAGCACTGTTCGCTGGCGCACATCCCCTTGCTCGTCGCAGCCGTCTTGGCGTCGACTCGGGAGGGTGGCTTCGACGCCTGGGAGACCGTAGCCCTCTGTGCATCGGCCGCCGCCGCGGCGAGCGCAGTGGTCGGAGGATACGAGCTGCTGGTGCCCATCGCCGGCGCTGCGTTGTTGACCGTCGGGTTGCGGCGGGGCGCAGTACGAAGGGTCGTGGAGAGCCGTCGACGCTGGGCCTTCGTGGCGGCGGTGGGCCTCACTTCTGCTGCGATGATCGGCGTCCCTCTGGCGCGGAACATCGGGGGAGTCGACCACGAGCCGCTGCTGTTCGCCCTCTACGCCTACGGACTGGCGTTCGGGGCGGTCGCGCTCGCGCTGGCAGGCGACTGGTCCCGCAGGTTGCGCGTCCTGGACGTGGGGCCCGACGGGCTGTCCGCTCTCGACGGCCTCGTGAAGACCGTGACCCGAGACCCTGCGGCCCGGGTCGCAGTCGCGGTCGAGCGAGGCCGTTGGGTTGGTCTGGACGGCTCCGATCTGGGGTTGGCGCCGGTGGGACCTGAGGCAGAGCCGGAAACGGTGCGCGTCCTCGCCTCGTCGCGACCTAGCTCCTCGGCGTTGGCGCGGTTCGATGAAGCGTTGACGCTCGCGGCGCGAGCAGTCCGGCTACGCGACGACGGCGCCAGACATCTACGCAGCCTGCGACGACTGCGCCGTCGGCTGGTGACCGTCGAGGACGACGAGCGGTCGAGCCTCGAGGCGCGGCTGCGCACGGGGCCGATCCAGCACCTCGACCGCATCGCAAGCGATCTGCGTGCGGCCGGCGCATCTCTGGGGCTCCAACAACAGCTGGAGCAGGTGCGCGCAGAGATCGACTCCCTAGCGCGGGGGCTGGATCCGCTCAGTGGGGTGCGTCTGGACCAGGCGGTCGAAGCCATGGCGCTGGATGCCGGAGCGTCGTGCCACGTAGAGCAGGTGAACCTGGGACCCGCGCCAGCCCGTGCACTGTACTTCGCCGGCGCAGAAGGACTGGCCAACGCCGCCAAGCATGCTCCAAAGGCGGCCCGAGCCGTGCGCCTCTTTGCCGCGTCCGACCGGGTCGTGCTGTGCGTCACCGATGACGGGGGCCCGACCCGGCCCCTCCAAGGCACGGGACTGCGGGATCTCGCTGACCGACTCGCGGCGGTGGGCGGGTCGTTGACGGTGGAACACGGGCCGAGCGGCACCACGTTGACGGCAACGGCGCCGCAAGAATGGCCTAGTGGTCAGCACGTAGAGGAGTGTGTGGCTCGCCCCGATGCCAAGGATGGCCCACCGTTCGTAGCGTTTACGTCATCGACTACGGAGGAGGATCCATGCACGGACGACGGACTCACGATCGGCTGAGGTGGAGCACTGCGCTCGGAGCCGCCCTGATCGTGGCGCTAGGTCTTTCGGGATGCGAGGGCACGCCGTCGAAGGCCGGCGCCGACGCTGGTTCGATCTCACTCAGCGTCCTGCCCTACACCTCCAACGCGGCCGTCGGGGACATGACGGTACGACTCATCAAGACGGTATCTGAGGAGTCCAAGGGAGAGATGATCCTCAAGCAGGCCCCGGTGCTCGACGCCGGCGCGACCGACGGCTCGAGCGACGCGATCGCCGCGGTCCGCAGCGGTAAGGTCGACGCTGCCGTGGTGTCGGCCAGGTCGTTCGATCTGATCGGTCCGACGAGCTTGCAGGCGCTCAGCGTCCCCCTGGCGGTGGATTCTCCCGCGCAAGCGGTTGAGTTCCTCGTCGACCCCGTAGCCCAGGACATGCTTGACGGGCTGAAGGAGTCGGGCGTGGTGGGCCTCGCGCTCGCCTACGTCCAGATGAACCAGCCCACCGGCTTCAGTCATCCCGTGCTCGAACCTGGAGACCTCCAGGGCAGCAGAGTCCTGGTCCGGCCGAACCGTGCCGCCGAGTCGATCGTCAAGGCGCTAGGAGGCACGCCGGACGACCGCAACGGGGCCGACGCGGAGGCGGCGATCTCCACCAAGAAGGTCGCGGCGGCCATCTCCTCCATGGACCGACCGAGCGGGTTCCAGTCTGGCCCCGAGGGAAGCACGTCCGCGGTCACCGGCAATGTCCAGCTCGGCATCAGCGCGAGCGTCGTCGTCGTCAACGCGAGGACCTGGGCCGGCCTGACCGAGAAGCAACAGCAGCTCTTGAAGCGCTCAGCCGAGGAAGCCCGCGCGTGGGCGGGCACGCAGGCCATCCGTCTCGACAAGGGAGCCGCCGCCTTCTGCGCCGCTCATATCGGCGACGTCGTGCTGGCCTCGAAGGCCCAGCTCGAGCACTGGCGTGCGGCGGTCGCCCCTGTGGTCGCAGACCTGTCCAGGAGCGACGTCACGGCCGCCGCCCTGGCCCGGATGGCCCAGATTGTTTCTGAGCATCCAGCGGACGACGCCCCAGCGGCCTGTGCAGCTGCACCCATCAAGACACGCGCTGCACTCCCACCGGCCGGTGACCAGACGGTGCTCGAGGGGCAGTGGCGTCTGGAGGTCAAGGCTGAGGACATGGTGGCAACCGGAGCCACCCACGCGGACGCAGTCGTCAACCAAGGAACCTGGACCTTCACCTTCCGATCCGACGGCACCTACGAATACCTCGAGCCGCACAGGCGCAGCTGTCCGGGGGCATACGTGATCAACAAGAACCGACTCTCGATGACCGAAGACAAGTCCGTAGGGGACTGCGGCGGGCGCTGGGAGTTCACCTGGACCAGGAAGGCTGACTCCCTGCGGCTCGTTCCGACCCCGGAGTTTGCAGCCGAGATCGGCGGATTGGTCGGGTTCTTCACCAACAGTCTCACTCGGATCGGGGATGCGCCTCGCCCATGACAGCCGTCACCGTCGTGATCGCCACCGCCCTCGTCGCCCTAGGGCTGGTGGCGACTGCGACGCGTCGTCTCCCGCCTCGGCAGGCGGTGGCGGCGTCGCTGGCGGGCATCGCTCTCCTCCTCATCGCGCTGGACCAGACGGCATTGGCGACCGCGACCGATCATTGGGTTGGCGTGGCCGCAACTCCGGTTCTCCTGGGTGCCGCCGGCCTCGCCCTGTTGCAGCACTGGACCTGGGCCCCGGTCATAGCGGTCGGCGCAGTTGCGGCCGGGCCCCTTTCGACGATCTTCGCTGACCCGTTCCATGACCCGACCTGTCTTAGCGCGTGCGACGTCAATCCCCTCGCCATCTGGCCTGAGCCTGGGCTCGCAGTCATCGTCGGTAAGGCAGGAGTCGCGCTCCTCGTGGGTGGTCTGGTCCTCGGCTGCGTCGCCGGGCGCCGATGGTCTGCGCTTCCGATCGCCGTGGCTGCGGCTGCGGTCGCTATGGGTGGTCGTGCCGAGTGGGTGACCTTGGCCGCCGCGGTCACCGTTGCAGCCGTGGCGGCCGATCTGGGGCGCGCTCTGGGTCGCCAAGGTCGGTTGGACGCCGTGAGCGAGGCGATGGCCTGGGACGGTGACGCCGAGACTGCGCTTCGGAGCATCGCCCCGGACGTCAGGATCGGGTACTGGCTCGAAGACAGCGGCACGCTCGTGGACCGTGAGGGTCACCCAGTCACCTGGGACGACCCAGGGCTGGAGGTGGTCAGTCCCCAGGGCCCTCTGGCCCGCTTGGACGGACTCGGCACCGCAGAGGCTCGCGCCGTCGTCGGCTTCATCCGGGGCCCCGCGCGCCTCGGCGTGGAGACACTGCGTCTGGAGGCGCAGAACGCGGTGCGGGCGCGGATGGTGTCAGCGTCGGCTCGCCGTCTGATCGCGCGCGCCGACAGAGAGCGCAGCATCCTGGAACACGACCTGCACGACGGCGCTCAACAGGGTTTGGTCAACCTCGGGATCCACCTCCGTCGCGAGCCCCGTGACATCCCCCTGCCTCCGTCCGTGATCGAGAACGCGATTGCCGACCTGGGGACCGTCGTCGCCGAGGTGCGCGAGATCGCCCACGGTATTCGCCCGGCCGGCATCGAGTCGACCGGTCTGGGTCACGTCCTGCGTGGGTTGGCCAACCGCACGCTCGTACCTCTGCAGATCCTCGACACGCCCTCAGAGCGGCTTGCGGTCGAGCAGGCGACGGCCGTCTACGCCGCCGTCGAGGACGTCTGCCTCACGGCCGTCGGACCAGTGGTCGTCTCGGTGACCAACGAGCCCGAGGGCCTACGACTCGACATCGACGCCACCGACGGCGTGACCGTTCCGGAGCGCTCCGCTGATCGGTTCCGAGCCTTGGGAGGGCGCCTGACCGACCACGTCACCGCCACCGGAACCCGTCTGACCGGGTTCCTGCCCGGGGGATCGTGATGCACGAGCCCCTGACCGTCGTCGTCGCTGAGGACGAGTTCGTCACCCGCGCCGGGATCGTGCACCTGCTGTCCGACGCCGGGGTCAGCGTCCTGGCTGAGGCGGATGACCTCGACAGCCTGCTGCACGCCGCTGCTGAGCATCGGCCGGACGTCGTGGTGACCGACGTGCGCATGCCCCCCACTCATACCACCGAGGGGCTGATGGCGGCCCAGCAGATCCTGACGGAACGCCCGACGGCTGGTGTCCTGGTCCTGTCCCATGTCGATGATCCTGAACAACTGGCAAGCCTGCTCGATGGCCGGCGGTCCATCGGCTACCTGCTCAAGGAGCGGCTGATGGAGGCCGACACGCTCGTTGCAGCCGTGCGCCGAGTCGCGGCCGGCGAGTGCGTGATCGACCCGCAGGTGGTTGCCGCCGTCCTGCATCGACGACGCCGGACCGAACCGCTTGACGTACTCACCCATCGCGAACGGGACGTCCTCGCCTTGATCGCCGAGGGGCTGAGCAACGCCGCGGTCGCGCAGCGGATGCACGTGAGCGAACGCACTGTCGAGGTTCACGTCGGCGCCGTGTTGGCCAAGCTCGGGTTGGACCCCGACCGCAGTGTCAACCGTCGCGTGCTGGCTGTGCTCGAGTTCATCCGTTCAGCCCAGTAGCTGAACCTGGTCGGCCGTTGCGCGCCGGTGTGGACGGCAGAAAAAACCCGCCCCCGCTGGTCGCGTCGCCGAACAAGACCAGTGGGGGCGGGTGCCCTTGACTCGGCGATCTGACAGGGGAGGAGATCACCGAGTCGCACAGGAGCAACTCACAAGAAGAATGATGCGCGGCCAGCCTTAAAGAAGCCTGAGAATTGCCCCTCAGTTTCCTCAGGCCTGGTTCGGGCAGCACGCCGAGCGCCCGGTCGCCGGGAAGGTCAGTCAAGCGCGGGCCAAGAGGTGCCCACGGTTGGAGAACGGCGCGCACCCGGCATCCCGGATGTCGTGTCAGCCGGCCCGAGCCCGACGAAAGTCGCGAGGGGCGAGGTCATGGGCGCGCTTGAAGGCGGTGCTGAACGCGAACGCATTCGCGTACCCGACCTCATGGGCCACCTGTTCGACCGTGAGCTCGCTGCCGCTGAGCAGGTCGGCGGCCCGGGCCAACCGCCACTGGGTCAGGTAGGTCATGGGCGGTTGGCCCACGCCAAGACGGAACCTCCGAGAGAGGGTGGCCCGCGAGACCGACAGCCGCCTCGCCAGCGTCTCGAGGGTCCAGGGCGCGCCGGGCTGGTCGTGCAACAGCGAGAGTGCTTGACCCACCACCGGATCCGACCGCGCCGCCCACCAGCCCGGCGTCGCAGTGTCTGAGTCGTCGAACCACGACCGAAGCGCGGCTATGAGCACGAGGTCGACGAGCCGGTCGAGCACGACGTCCTGCCCGGGAAGGTTGCGCTGCACCTCGTGGGCCAGCAGCTCGATGAGCGAGATCAGGCCGGTGCCACCGTGAACGACGGCGATCTCGGGCAGGCGGTCGAGCAGGCGACCCGAGACCTGGCCGGCGAGGCGCCACGACGCCGTGAGAAAGACCGTGTCGGGCGGGCCGCTGCCGGCGTTGCCCCACGTGCGGGTGCCGAGCCCCATCGACACGTCGAGGTGTTCTCCGGTCAACGACCGGCAGGTGTTGCCCGGCTCGATGACGACGGTCGGCGCGGTGCTGGCGGTGTCGCCGAGCGTGTAGGGCGACCGACCCTTGACGATGACGATGTCGCCGGCCGAGACCAGCTGAGGTGGCCGAGGTGGCGGGGAAGCACACAGCGCTGCCGAGCCGCTCAGCACCACCACCACGGCCACGGGTGGGTCGTCCTCGACGCGCAGCGCCCACGCGCCCCGCATCTCGCAGCGCAGCAGGTCGGCCCCGCGAGCTCGGTGGGCATCCATCACGGCGCTCAAGACGTCCATCGTCGCAATCTAGACGATCACAAAGGTATCTGCGCCGAGAACTTATTCATCTACTCAGTCACTCGACCTTGAATGGCCCCATGGAGAACACGCTCATGAACGCCTTCACCCTGGCCACCGCTGCGGGCTCAGCCGTTCTCGGCGGGGCGCTGGTCGCCTTCAGCACCGTCGTGATGCCGGCCCTCGCGAGTCTGACCCCCCGAGACGGGCTCGAAGCGATGCAGGCGATCAATGTGGCCGCCCCTCGGGGCTGGCTCATGCTGCCCCTGCTTGGCTCAGCGATCGGTTCGGCCGTGGTCGGCGGATGGGCCATGTTCGCCGATCGGGGCGATGGCCGGTGGCTCCTGACGGCCGGCGCCCTGGCCGGTGTCGCTGCCTTCGCGGTGACGGCCGGCTACCACGTGCCGCGCAACACGGCCTTGGGCGGCGTGGATGCGACCTCCGAAGCCGCCGTCGCGGCTTGGGCCGCCTACCAACCCGGGTGGACGGCGCTCAACTCCGTTCGGGCCGCGCTGGCGCTGGCTTCGGCCGGGCTGATGGTCGCCGGCACCGTGCGCCCGAGCTGAACGGCCGGCTCCGAATGGCCAGTGGCGCGGGCCATTTGCGCACGACCCCCACGACCCAAGAGACCCCCACGGCATCCGGTCGCGTAGCCCGATGGCCACGGTCCCCTCAATGGTGGGTGCCCCCGTCCCCTGACACCGGAGCACCCACCCGAGGTGGATCCGGCGGCCTCCCCCGAGACCGCGCATCGGATCCCTACAAGCCCCGGCAGAACCGCCCTCCCCGACGGTTCGCCCCCGATCCGAGGCATCACCTTGCTAGACGCGGCAGAGGGCCGGTCGTGTCGCGGAACCACGGAGAACCTGTTCGGGTCCGGCCGGCATCCGGTTTCGTCGGGGATGACAACGACATGATCCGGCATTGCGTGCGTCTCTCCCGACGTCAGGCCGGGCGCGCTGTGCCACGATGGGCAGTCAGACGGTGGCGCCCCCGCCCCCGTCGGGGCGGGCGAGTGGGCCGTCGACGCTGTACGCACAGGGGGATGGACAC
>JAKDLG010000210.1 GCA_030452985.1 Humibacillus sp. | reverse complement strand
CCGCTTCCACACCCGCTGCCCGTGGAAGCAGGAGACCCGCTGCGACACCGAGCGGCCCCAGCTGCGCACGGTCGTGCTCAACGGGGTGCCCGACAGCCACCGGGTCGCCTGCCACTTTGCCGAGCAGATCGACTCGGGCGAGATCAGCTCGCACCAGGTGACGGCGGTGTCGGTGAACGTGAGCCACGACGCCGAATACCCAGACGAAGCAGCAGACGGCAGCTTGATCGGCCCGGTGTCGATAGGCGAGGAGGAGGAGCACGAGCACGATGCTCGAGACCGCGACCGACGGGGCTACTGACCGACCTCGTGCGAAGCAGCGTGCTCGGTGGAGGTCGGACCGAGGGGCGCGTTGACCTGACCTAATACTGGGTATACCTTGCTCCCTTAGGTAGCTGATACTCGGTATGGAGGAGCGCGGATGTCGGTCAGACAGGGGTTGATGGCGCTGCTCGCCCACGAGCCGATGTACGGGGCCCGCCTGCGGGCGGAGTTCGAGGCCCGCACCGGAGGAACCTGGCCGCTCAACGTCGGTCAGGTCTACACCACGCTTGCCCGGCTCGAACGCGACGGGCTCGTCGAGGCGCTCGGGGGCGCCGACGACGAGGGCCGTGTCGCCTACGCCCTGACCGACCAGGGCCGGGCCGAGATCTCACGGTGGTGGCTCACCCCGGTCACCCGCGAGTCGACGCCGCGAGACGAGCTCGTCATCAAGCTCGCCCTGGCCGTGACCCTGCCCGGCATCGACGTGGCCACCGTCGTGCAGACCCAACGCACCGCCACCCTCAAGCACCTGCGCGACCTGACCCGGCTGAAGTCGCGCGCCGATGAGCCCACCGACGGGCGCGACCTGGCCTGGTCGCTCGTGCTCGAGAACCACCTCTTCGCCGCCGAGGCCGAGGCGCGGTGGCTCGACCACGTCGAGGCTCGTCTCGCCCGTGCAGCCGGGATGCCGTTGGTCCCGGTAGCCCTGTCGGCCGAGCCCGAACCAGCCAGTACGCGGCGGATGAGAGACCGGGCATGACCGGCGGGCAGCGGTCAGGGGCCGCGCCGGTCATGCCCGGGAAACCGAGTCAGCAGGGTGGGCAGTCGGAAGAGGTAGCGCCACAGCCGCCGCTGCTCGAGCTCGAGAACGTCACGCGGGTGCACGGCGAGGGCCAGACGGCCGTCACGGCTCTCGACGGAGTGACTCTGCGGGTGCGCAGCGGTGAGCTGGTCGCCGTGATGGGCCCGAGCGGGTCGGGCAAGTCGACCCTGCTCAACCTGGCCGGCGGCCTCGACCGGGCCACGAGCGGCGCGGTGCGCATCGCCGGCACCGACCTCGGCGCGCTCCGCCCCCGAGACCTGGCCCGGCTGCGCCGCCGCCAGGTCGGAGTGGTCTTCCAGGACCTCAACCTCATCCCGAGCCTCACCGCAGCCGAGAACATCGGGCTCCCGCTCGAGCTCGACGGTGACTCGCTGGGCCGCTCGCGGCGCAACGCCCTCGATGCCCTCGACCAGCTGGGCCTGCGTGAGCTGGCCGACCGCTACCCCGACCAGATGTCGGGCGGCCAGCAGCAGCGGGTCGCGATCGCCCGGGCCCTGGTCGGGTCACGCCAGCTCGTGCTGGCCGACGAACCCACCGGCGCCCTCGACTCGACAACCGGTGAGGGGGTGCTGCGGGTGCTGCGTCAACGGGTCGACGACGGCGCCGCCGGCCTGCTCGTCACCCACGAGGCGCGGCACGCCGCCTGGGCCGACCGGGTCGTGTTCCTGCGCGACGGGGTCGTCGTGGACACCACCGGTGTGCCCGACACGCCCGACACCCTGCTCGAGCCGAGCACCTGATGGAAACCCGGCGATGACGACCACCATCCACCCAGCGGTCGACGGGCCGGCAAGCGGCATCCGCTCCGAGCCCGGGCGGCGAGCGCAGTGGTGGGCCGGTTGGCGGGTCGCGCTGCGGCTGGCGCGTCGTGACGTGCGCCGGCACCGTGGCCGAAGCGCTTTGGTGCTGTTGATGATCGGGCTACCGGTGATGCTGCTCGCCTTCGGCGCCACCCTGGCCATGACCGCCGACCTGACCAGCCAGGAGCAGGGGCCCTACGTCTACGGCACCGGCGAGGCCGTCGTGTCCGGTCCGGTGGGATCCGTGGCCATCGAGCAGGGCGCTGATGGGCGCGGCTGGGGAAGCGGTGACGACTCGCCCGACGCCCTGACGATCTCCGGTCTTGACACGGACCCGACGGCGGCGATCGGAGCCCTCGTCGGCGGCACCGCCATCCCGTTCGAGACCACCGACCTGCGCGCGAGGATCGACGGCATCGGCCTTTCCGTTCCCGCCCTGGCCATGACTCTGCCGCCCGGCGCCGACCTGGGCGGGCGCGCTCACCTGCTCAGTGGCCGGTGGCCGGTCGGCGACGACGAGGTGGTGGTCACGCGCTACGGCGCCGACCTCGGGCTGCCGACCTCGGGCCATCTCGACCTCGAAGAGCCCGGTTATGGCGGGATCGCAGCGGCTGGTGCATCTCCCAACGGCCAGAGCGCGACCGGTCGCGCGGTGGTGGGGGTAGCGGAGGCCTTCACCGGCGGCTCTTCCGGCGGATCGGTCTCACCCGCTGCCGTCGTCGTGCCGTTCGACGGCACCCCGTCGTCGTGGCTGGTGACCGACGCCCGACCCATCGACTGGGCCGGCGTGCAGCGGCTCAACCGCTACGCCATGGTCGTCATGAGCAAGGCGGTGACGAGCCTCCCTACCGAAGAGCTGGCTCGGCTCAACCCCGACACCTGGGTCGGCGACCAGAGCCAGGGCCTGGCCGTGGCGATCGCGGCCGCCTCGGGTGGGTTGCTCTTCACCACGACCCTGCTCGCGGGGCCGGCTTTTGCCGTCAGTGCCAGCCGGCAGCGACGCACCCTGGCCCTGGCCTCGGCCAACGGCGGGACCGTCGCCCAGGTGCGCCGGTTCGTGCTCGGGCAGGCGGTCGTGCTGGGTTCGTTGGCCGCCGTCGTGGGGGCAGCGCTGGGGCTGGCCGTCTTCTTCGGCCTGCGGGCGCTGCACCTGCGCCCCTTCCTCAGCCTCTCGTACTCCCCCGTAGACGTGCCGTGGTCGCTGTTGGCTCTGGTCGTCGTGGCCGCCCTGGTGAGTGCCGTGGTCGCTGCCCTGATCCCCGCCCGCTCGCTCGGCCGGCTCGACATCGTCGGGGTGATTCGCGGTCAGGAGGTGAGCCGGCCACTGCGTCACCGTCTGACGGTGGTGGGCGTCGTGCTGTGCGGTATCGGTGCAGTCACCGCGCTGACCCGTACGGTGACCGACAGCGGGACGTCGGTCGCTGCCTTTCTCGTCGGCAGCATCCTGTTCACCATCGGTGCCCTGTGCCTCGTGCCCGCCCTGCTCGTGGTGACGGCGCGGCTTGCCGGGCGTTTTCCCCTGACCATGCGGATGGCCGCCCGTGACTCAGCCCGTCAGCGGGCCCGCACCGCACCGACCGTCGCTGCCGTTCTCGCCACCACGGCCCTGTTCTCGGCGGCGTGCATCGGGTTGGCCTCCGACACGGCCAAACGCGCCGACAACTACCTCCCGCAGGTCGCAGTGGGCACAGGTGTCGTCCGCGCCGGAGACACCGGAGACAGCGCCGCGCAGGCAGCGGTCATCGCCATCATCGCAAAGGCCACGCCTTCGCTGCGGGCGCTGCATTCGGCAGCTCTCGGCAACCCCTATCCCTGGATCACACCCGCCCCGGGCTTTGATTCCACCTCCCAACGGGTGGTGGCGCTGCGGCACGGCTGTTCCGCCCAGCAGGCTCTCGCCGATCCGTACGTGTCGGGCCCCGACGTCGACTGCTCGTCGCTGACCACCGACAACTTCGGTGGAGGTCAGGTGCGGGTGCTGCCCGCCAGCGAGCTCGATGCCGTGCTGCAGCTTGACCCCGCTCAGTCGGCGGCTCTCGCAGGCGGTGCGATCGTGCTGCCCGACCCGGCGACCCTCCCCCAGGAGCCTCGCCACGGCACCCTCGAGATGTCGCCGACCACGACCGTCGACGTGACCGACGGAACGGTCGCCTTCGCGGCCCAGTCGGGCACCTACGACCCGCAGACGATGGAGTTCACCGCCAAGGGCTCGCCGACCGAGACCCGGGTTCCCGCACTGCTCGTCCCCGCCTCGCAGTTCCTGCGCCTGCAGACCAGGAACGGCATCGGTGGTGCCCTCTCGGCCGCGACGGTTGCCCGGCTGGGCTGGACCAGCACGCCCGATGAGGTGACGTTCTACTCGCCCGACGGCGCCGTCGACGGCGAGACCCAACAGCGGCTTCAGACTGCGGTGCAGGCGCGCTTCCCTGACGGCGACGTCTACGTGGAGCGCGGGTTCCAACGCGAAGACCTGCCCGTCGTGCTGGTGCTGATCGGGGTGGCGACCCTGCTCGTACTGGTGGCCACCTTCGTCTCGACGGCCCTGTCGCTCGCCGAGCAGCAGCCGATGATGGGAACTCTTGCGGCGGTCGGGGCCACTCGCGGCACCCGACGCCGGATGGCGGCCTCGCAAGCCCTGCTCCTCGCGGGGCTCGGCGCCCTTATCGGGGCCGCGGTCGGCCTGGTGCCGGGCATCGCCATCGCCCGGGCCACCGCCATCGGCCACTTTCCCGACGGCCGAACCAGCGGGCCCTTCGTCGAGGTCCCGTGGCTGCAGATCGTCGCACCGGTCGTGCTCGTTCCGCTCGTCGCGGCCGCGTTCGCCTGGCTCGCCGTGCGCCGCTCGCCCCAGGTCACGCGGAGGCTCGGCTGATCTGGCACCCTGTGCCGGTGGGTACCGACGCGGCAGCACGCCGAACACCGGCCCCAGCCGCGTGGGCGCAACCGCGCGGCTGGGGCTGGGTGCTGTGGTGCGTCCTGACGGTGGTCGCGGTCCGCCGACTCGTCATCGCGCTCAACCACCCCCTGCTCGATCTCGCCGTGTACCTGCAGGCGGGCTCCGACCTCACCCGCGGCGTGTCCCCCTACGTCGTGCGCGAGACCCTACCGTTCACCTACCCACCCTTCGCCGCACTGCTGGCCGCGCCGCTGAGCCTGGTGCCGCCCGGGGTGGCCGGGGCCGTGGTGTCCCTGGCCAGTGGCGTCGCGCTCCTGACTACCGTGCTGGTGCTGAGCGGCCGCCTCGGGCTGCCCCGGTCGAGCCTCTGGTGGGTCGTCCCCGGCCTGCTGGTCATGTCGCCGGTCTGGCGAACCTTCGGCTTCGGGCAGGTCAACCTCGTGCTGATGGCCCTGGTCGTAGTCGACGCCTTCGTCGTTCCGAAGCGGTGGCGTGGCCTGCTCACCGGGGTGGCGGCCGGCATCAAGGTCGTGCCCGGCATCTTCGCCGTGTACTACCTGGCGACCCGGCAGTGGGGCGCCTGCGCCCTGTCGGGGTTCGGCTTTCTGGTCACCGTCGGGCTCGGCTGGGTCGTGCTGCCCCGTGACTCGCCCACGTTCTGGTTCGTGCTGCTGCGGGACTCGAGCCGGGTCGGCGGGCTCGCCTACCCCGACAATGTCTCGTTGACCGGCAGCCTCCTTCGGACCTTCGGCGACAGTGCCTCGTTAGCGACGTGGCCGCTGGCGATCGTCGTCGTCGCGGCCGGGGCGGTCACGGCGCGAGTGCTGCACCGACGCGATGACGATGCCGCTGCCCTGGTCGTCGTTGCGATGGCCGGTCTGCTCGCCTCGCCGGTGACGTGGTCACACCACTGGGTGTGGGTGGTGCCCATCGGGCTGTGGTTGATCTCGCGCCGTCTGACCCTGGCGGCCGTGCTGCTGGTGGCCGCAACCTGGCTGACACCGCTCGACATCGCGGAGTATCTCCCCAGCCCGACCGCGGTGACCGTGGTCGGCTGGCTCTATCCCGTCATAGCCGTCGTCACGACGGTCCTGCTGCTGACCCGACCCCGGCCTCAGCGCCCGGCCGCAGGCTCGAGCCGCGAACGCGAAGAACGCCCAGAGGTGAGAACGACGGCGCCGACGACCGCGAGCCAGGGGTAGGCCGGCCAGAGGGCAACCCGCTCCCAGAAGCCGACCCAGTGCGGCCCGCTGCTGACGGCGAGAAAGCCCGCCGCGCCGACAAGCCCCCCCAGCCCGACCATCACGCCGGATGCCGTGAGGGCAGGGTGAGTGCCCGTGAACGCCAGGGCGGTCGCGATCACGGCAAGAGGCTGGGTGACGAAGACCGGCACGGCCACGAGCACGTGCAGGCTCGGGTGCTGGTCGACCGGGACGAACCCGATGGCGGCGGAGAACACCCCCGAGACCACCCAGAGAACGGTGGCTGTGACCGCCCAGCGGCCGGGTGGCCAGGACCGGAACAACAACAGCGCCCCCGCCACCCGAAGCAGGCTGAAGACGACGAACGCCGTGTTCATGGCGGGATGCCACGGGGAACAGAGTGACGGGCTGCAACCGATCGAACCGAGGTCGCTGATGGTGCTGTCACGCAGGCTGTAGGTCGCCGAGGCACCGGCCGCGACTAGCAGCTCGGCAACGATGTAGAGCGGCTGCACCAACCAGCAGAACGCTCCGACCACCGCGACGCGGTGCCGGCCCAGCGACATCCGAGAAACTGTCGTCAGGGAGGGCACGGTCAGTCAACCAGGTGTCGTAGGTAGCGTTCGGGCGCCTCGAGATAACGGAGGTAGTGCTCGACCACCGCGAGGTCGGCCCACGTGCTCTCGTGGAAGCCGTCGCCGTCAAGCTCGAGGATGGTGGCGCCGGGGAGGCTCGCGATGATCGGCGAGTGGGTGGCGACGACCACCTGCGTGCCTCGCTGGGAGGCAAGCCGGGCCAGCGACCCGACGAGGGCAAGCAGAGCCTGGAACGAGAGCCCCGCCTCGGGTTCGTCCATGACGAAGAACCCGTCACCGTTGAACCGGTCGCTCGACAGCATCGCGAGGAACGACTCGCCGTGGCTCATGGTGTGGAAGTCGGGGTCCTGGGTGCGGTCGCTCGCGGCCTCCCCACCGAGGTAGGTGAACAGGCCGTGCATCGTCTCGGCGCGCAGAAAGTACCCCCACCGGCTGGCCCCGGCGCCCCGCACCAACGCCAGCGACCGGTGCAGCGACGACTCACTGCTCCACGTGCGGTTCCTCGCCCCGGTCGACCCGCCCTCGGCGCCCAACCCGAAGGCCATCGCGATGGCCTCGACGATCGTCGACTTGCCGGTGCCGTTCTCGCCGACGAGCACGGTGGCCGGGCCGAGGTCGATGCCGTCGCGCAGCAGCTGCGCCACCGGGGCCAGGGTGGCGGGCCACTCGTCGTCGCCGAGAGTGCTCTCGACGCCACGCTGCACCCGCCGCACCGGCAACGGGTTGACCCACGACGACGCTTCGGCCATCCCCCGACGCTACTGGGTGTCAGAGTGGTGTGACGGCACAGCCGACCGAGGAGCCTCTCGACCATGACGACCCCCGACACCCCGACGACGACTCCCGACAAAACCATGTCCGAGCTGGTCGCGGACGCATCGCGCCCACCTGCCGGCAACCGGGTCTCGCCGCTCGGTCGCATCATCGCCGCGCCCGGACGGGGCGGCTGGATGGGCAACCGCGGGGTGCTGCACGCGGGCACCGGTGCCCGAGAGACGGTGCGCAGCCACCGGGGTCGCGCCTGGATCACCTGTGTGCTCGACTTTCGAGGTCGCCGCGTTCCGCAGTGGCAACCCGGCCGGTACACGCCGCTGTTCTTTCTCGACGAGGCGGTGTCGCTCGCCGCGGGGCACCGGCCGTGCGCTGAGTGTCGACGAGCCGACTTCAACGAGTTCCGTTCCGCCTGGGCCCAGTTCACCGGCGACGCCGTGCCACTGCGCGCCCCGCAGCTGGATGCCGTGCTGCACGGTCAGCGGCTGCCGCTTGGTGGCCGGGAGCGCCGGCTGGTCCGATCGAGCTGGTCGGATCTGCCCGACGGGGCGTTCGTGCTCATCGAGCAGGGGCCGGCTGTCGTGGTGCAGAATCAGCTGACCCCGTGGCGGTCAGACAACACCTACGGTTCGCCGGTGGCTCGCCCCCGCAGCGGCACGGCATCCGTCATCACCCCGCCCGCCAGCCTGGGTGCGCTGCACGCGGGGTACGCCGTTCAGATCGACGACTCAGCGAGGTGAGACGTGGCCCTGCCCGACCGGTACGCCGGTGACGACCTCTACTGCGACGTGGCGATCCCCCACGCGAGAAGGCCAGACAGTGCACGCACGTCGTCGGTCATATCGCGATGCGTGCTGCCATCACGACACCTCCTGCGACCTGATTCGCGACATGACCTCGAGGCGGTCCCGCTAGCCTCGTTCGCGGACGTTCCCCTATCGGACAGGCGATCCCGTGAACCCTGACGCGAGCCCGACCGCGCGGGCCCTGCTCGCTCTCGAGCTGATCC
>JAKDLG010000354.1 GCA_030452985.1 Humibacillus sp. | reverse complement strand
CGGCACACTCTCCCCCGATTCAAGAGAGTTCCACCGTCCGTCACAAGTAAGACGGGGGCCGGGGCGTTTCATGACAGGTGGATTGTCGATAAGTTTCCGGCGGCACCGAGAGCCTGGCTGCGGCACCGAGAGCCTGGCTGCGGCACCGAGAGCCCGGCTGCGGCACCGAGAGCCCAACTGCGGCCCGCTCTCCCGAGTGATCCCCTCCACGAGACCAGTCGGGAGAGCGGAACCTTTGTCACCGACGCGTCCGGCCTGAGGGGATCCCTCCCCTGACTTAGCAGGAGCCTGGCCCGTGACCGGAGTCCACGCGACGTGGCATGCACCATTTGACGACATCCGTGACCGCTGCGTGCGCAAAACGACGAAATCGGTACTGATTTCTCGGGTGCGGTGACGCATCATGGCCAGGTGATGACTCGATGACCCGCCGCTGGCTCTTCGGCGACCAGCTCGGTCCACACTTCGACGTCGGCCGGGCCGGGGTGCTGCTCGTCGAGAGCCGCACCGCCATCACCCACCGGCGCTACCACCGCCAGAAGCTTCACCTCGTGCTGTCGGCGCTGCGACACCGCGCCGACGAGCTCGGCGAGAGCGCCGTCTTGATCCGGGCCGCCACGTACACGGATGCCCTTCACCAGCTGGGCGAGCCAGTGCGTGTCTACGAACCTAGCTCATACGCCGCTGATGACCTGGTGCGTCGTCGCATCGTCACCGGGGAGGTCGAGGCGGTCGATCCCACTCCTGGGTTCAGCCTGTCCAGAACGGAGTTCGCCCAGTGGGCCGGCGATCGTGGTCGGCTGCGGATGGAGGAGTTCTATCGCTTCCAGCGTCGACGCCTCGACCTGCTCGTCGAGGGTGCCGACCGCGCCGACCCCGTGGGGGGCCGCTGGTCGTTCGACGAGCAGAACCGGGACCCGCCACCGAAGCACGTCGAGACACTCGACGTACCGTCGGCCTACCGGGCTCGGGAGTCTGACATCGACGCCGAGGTGCGTGACGACCTCGACCGCCTCGCTCGCGACGAGGGGCTCGAGACTGTGGGCCGCGACGGTCCGCGGCTCTTCGCGGTGACCCGTCGCGAGGCTCTCGCTGCTCTCGAGCGTTTCGTCACTGAGCGCCTCGGGGCGTTCGGCCCGCACGAGGACGCGATGCTTCGTGGCGACTGGTCGATGGCCCACAGCCTGTTGTCGGTGCCGCTCAACCTCGGTCTGCTCAGCCCGGTCGAGGTGGCTGAGCGGGCCGTGCGCGCTCACCACGAGAACGGCATCCCGCTGGCCTCGGTCGAGGGTTTCGTACGCCAGGTGGTGGGGTGGCGAGAATACGTCTGGCAGCTGTACTGGCACTTCGGGCCGCAGTACCGGCGACGGAACGCGCTCGACGCCCACACCCCCCTGCCCGACTGGTTCGACGGGCTCGAGGCCGACCGGGTGGATGCCGCATGCCTCACCGATGTGCTCGGCGGCGTTCGAGACCGGGGCTGGGTACACCACATCCCCCGGCTGATGGTGCTCGGCAACTGGGCAGCGCAGCGCGGTTATGACCCCGACGCCCTGACCGAGTGGTTCCAGACCCGGTTCGTCGACGGCTACGACTGGGTCATGCCCGCCA
>JAKDLG010000209.1 GCA_030452985.1 Humibacillus sp. | reverse complement strand
CCTCCCCCGACGCCACGAAGACCCCGGTGGGCGCTACCCCGCCCAAGGCCACTGCGGCGCCCATGCCGAAATCAGACCTCGGTCAGTTCCTCGAGGCGTCGGCTCCGACGAGCATCGAGATCCCGTCGATCGGCCTGCGCTCGACCACCTTCGTGCCGCTGTCGGTGCAGTCGAACGGCACGATCTCGGTGCCCGGTACCGTCAATGAGGTCGGCCTCTACCGCGACGGCCCCACCCCCGGCCAGCTGGGCCCGTCGGTGCTGGCGGCCCACGTCGACTCCCCCACGGGCGCCAAAGGCATCTTCTACAAGCTGGGCGCCGTCAAGCCCGGTGACCAGGTGCGCATCACTCGCGCCGACCAGACGACCGTGACCTTCACGGTCGACAAGGTGCAGGCCTACCGCAAGACCGCCTTCCCCACCGACCAGGTCTACCGGGGCGACTACAAACGGGCCGAGATCCGGCTCGTCACCTGCGGTGGCCCGGTCGACAACGCGAACGAGTACCGCGACAACGTGGTGGTCTTCGGGCACCTGACGAACGCTCGAGCTGCCGCCTGAGGATGCCGCTCGGCCGTCCGTCGAGAGCGGGTCCGTCCGATGAACGGACAGTCCCGGCCCCGTGTCGCACCACCTCACCTGCGCAGGGGCGGTGTCCGCAAGCGGATCCCGTACTGGTCTCCCGTGATGATCAGCACGTGGAGCGGGTTGGCGGGTCTAGGCGAGACGATGGCGCGCTAGATTCTTCTGGTGCTGCCGGCCCGAACTGCTCGGCTCCGCTTCCGCGAGATGGTCGAGGCGGACCTGCCCCATGTCGCCAGCCTGGATATCGGCGGTTCGCGAGGCCCTGAGGGATGGGTTGCGTGGAACCGGGAGAGCTACGCCCGCCACGGGTTCGGCCTCTGGGTGATCGAGACCCCTGCCGGTGAATTCGTCGGCGACTGCGGGTTGACCATGCAGCAGGTCCAGGGCGAGTGGCTGGTGGAAGCGGGCTGGCACGTGCGCGCGGCTCTGCGCCGCCAGGGGTATGCCGCCGAGGCGGCAGAGGCAGTGCGAGGCACCGCCAAGGGTCTCGGCGTCGCGCACCTGATCGCGATCATTCGCCCGGACAACCTGGCGTCCCAGGCTGTCGCGAGGAAGATCGGGCTGGAACTCGAACGTGAGGTCCACCAGCATGGTGGACCCGCGCTGATCTTCGGAGCAGACCTGCACCCGCTGGGAACAGGCCGGTAGCGGATCCTTTTTTTGATGAGAGGTGTCGACGCTTGACGGGGTGGCGCCCAGGTGGCCATTGCCGCTCGGAGGCAGGCGGCACCGGCCGGGAAGTAGGTGGACGCCCGGGCGGGAGCACCGCCAGGATGGCCGCCATGGTTGCTCTGATTTCACACACCTCCTTCGACGCAATCGATGCCTATTCGCAGTCGGTGTTCTGGGGCCGCGTCCTGGGTTTCGCCGGAGACCCGGACCAGCCTGACGCCCCAGGGGATGAGGAGTGCCTGATCGTTTCGCCCGATGGAGCGCAGCGGCTGCTGTTCATCGAGGTCCCCGAGCCCAAGCAGGTCAAGAACCGGCTGCACCTTGATCTGGTGTCCGGTGCAAACGACCGGGATGAGGAGCTCGCCCGCCTCCTCGAGCTCGGGGCCAGCACGGTGAGCGATCTGCGGGAGCCGGACGGGTCGGGGTGGGTCGTGCTCGCCGATCCTGAGGGGAACGAGTTCTGCATCCTGCGCAGCGAGGCGGAGCGCTCCGCCTCGGCGTGAGCGTCGCGGGCACCCGCGGCAGCTGACAGCCCGGCCCTGAGCCATTCACCCTTCTTCGGTCTGTGCTTGGGAACCGGAGGCATCCGCGGCCACGAGCTGGGGGTCGCATGGCTCGCCGATGGGTGTGCGGGAATCCAGCCCGTGTTGGGACAGGCGACATGCCGGTGTCGAGATCGGTCGTTTGAAGCCACGAGAGCGCGTGGTCGTCCTGCGTGAGGAGGGTCGACAGCAGCCGCCTCCCCAGGCCGTTCCCGGCCTCCGATGGCGCGACCACCAACAGCTCGACTGCGAAGGAATTGTCAAGAAGATCAGCATCATCGCGCCCGCCTCGTACCTGCTGGTACAGCCCGGCAAACGATGCTCGAGGAGACCGTCGCCGTACTGGCCGACCGAGACCTCGTGACGCAGCTTGCCGCCGCCGAAGCCGACCTGGCTACTGGCCGGGTCGAGACCCTAGGCGACCTCGAGGCGGCGATGCGGTCACGCCGGACCTCGGTGTGACCGACGAGCGCTACCAGTTGCGGGTCGTCTCCTCAGCTCGCCGACACCTCACCGAAGATCTCCCAGAAGCCGTCGCCACCGCCGCTTTCGAGTTCATCACCGGCCCCTTGCTCGAGAACCCACACCGGAACGGTGACCGTCCTCGCGATCGGCCACTGTGGCGACATCTACCACGAGTAAGGAACGGCAGCGGTCTTCCCTATCTGTCGCAGAGTGAGTGTGTTGGGCTGACCGGCGGCGGGTCGTCCCTCCCGGGAATGGGCGTAGCCGACCACAGAGCCGACCGGCTCCGCGAGCACGAGAAACGCGTGACGCTCCTGGGCCACCTCGATGCGGTGAGCCAGCTCAACGGCATCCGGCGGCTGCGCCTCGAACGTGACCGTCGTATCGGTCACGTACGGGGCGTAAAAGCCGCACCATCAGCGGCGTCGGCAGCCGTGTCGTCGCGCACCACCCGATCGTCAGGGTCGTCACGCACGCGCGGCTGGGTGCCCGTTCGACCTGGTGCCGTGCGCCGAGAGCGTCGATCGTCGTGATCGGTGCGACATGACGCTGACCCACGACTGGTTCGACAACAGCGAGAACACGCTCATCGACGACCCGACCGACCCGAGCGAGGCGAACGAGCCCACGCTGCCGATCGAGAGCACCGAACCGATGCTGCCGATCGAGAGCACGGATCCCGACGACCCGATCGACAGGAACGAGTCGCGGCTGGCGACCGACCATTGTCCGCGCGGGATCCTCATCGGCTCAGCGTAGCCGCTGCCACGCGCGACTTCGGGGCGAGAACCGACCGCACGAACCGGACCACCCCGGGCCTCCGAAGGGCATGGGAGGATGCCCACGACCGGAGGCCACCATGTCTGAGTTCCCACACCTGCTGCACACCGCGATCGACACCACCGACCCCCGCAGGCTGGCCGAGTTCTACCGGCGGCTGCTCGGGCTCGCCTACCGTCCGGGCGACGAACCGCCGACGGGTGAGGACGCCGACGATGCCGACTGGCTCGTGCTCGTCGGTCCCGACGGAACCCGCAAGCTGGCCTTCCAGCAGGTCGAACGCCTGCAGCGCACGACGTGGCCGGCCCACGACGTGCCGATGCAGATGCACCTCGACCTCACCGTGCCGAATGTCGAGCAGCTCAATGCGCAGCGCGAGCGGGCCGTGGCACTCGGGGCGGAGGTGCTGCTCGACCGCACCGACGAGGCAGACGAACCGCTCTACGTGTTCGCCGACCCCGCCGGACATCCGTTCTGTATCTTCGTCGCCTGACCGTGAGGTCGGCGCGGCCCGGCTTCCCCTGCCCGAAAGGCTCCTCGTGACGAGTTCTCCCGCCCTGTTGCCCGGGTGCTTCGCCTGCGACCACCAGGCGTCGGGCTCACTGCCGGCGCGCGAGGACGTCATGCACACCGATCACTGGCGCGTTGCCGTGGCCTTCAACAGCACGCTGCCCGGCTGGCTCGTCATCAACCCGACCCGCCACCTCACCGCGTTCACCGAGGTGTCTCCCGCTGCAGCCGACGAGCTCGGCGGGCTCGTTCGCCGGCTCAGCCACGCCCTGGAACAGGTCACCGGCTGCGTGAAGACCTACCTCATGCAGTTCTCCGAGGCCGAAGGCTTCTCGCACCTGCACGTGCATGTCGTTCCCCGGATGCCGGACCACCCCGCCGAGGCGCGGGGGCCGAGGGTGTTCATCTACCTGGAAGACGACCCGGCTCAGTGGCTGCCCGAGAGCGAACGGGACGACATCGCGCTGGCCGTCCGAGCGGCGCTGTCGTGAGCAAGCCCGGGCCGAAGCGGCGCCGGGTCAGTCGACTGTCGTCTCGACGCGGTCACCGGCCCAGGAGGTGTGGAAGGTGCCCTCGCGGTCGACCCGCTGGTAGGTGTGGGCGCCGAAGTTGTCGCGCAGCACCTGGATGAGCGCTGCGGGCAGACGCTCGCGACGAAGGCCGTCGAAGTAGGCCAGCGACGAGGCGAATGCTGGAGTGGGAACGCCGGTACCCACCGCGACGCCGACGACCCGGCGCCAGGCCTCGACCCCCGACGAGACGGCATCCGCGAAGTACTCAGCGGTGAGCAGCGACGTGAGATCGGGCTCGGTGGCGTACGCGTCCTTGATGCGGTCGAGAAAGCGGGCCCGGATGATGCAGCCGCCGCGCCAGATCGTGGCCACGGTGCCGAGGTCGAGATCCCAGTCGTACTCTCGTGACCCTGCGGCGAGCTGGTCGAAGCCTTGGGCGTAGGCGACCACCTTCGAGGCGTAGAGAGCGGCACGCACGTCGTCGACGAACTGGTCCCGGTCGGCCGTCGACGCGGAGTCGGATGTCGGGTCGTCACCGAAGAGCTTGCGGGCGGCGGCGCGCTGTTCGGTGTGCCCCGACAACGCGCGGGCGAAGGTGGCCTCCGCGATGCCAGTGACGGGAATGCCGAGATCGAGGGCGTTCTGGACGGTCCAGCGACCGGTGCCCTTCTGCTCGGCCGCGTCGGCCACGACGTCGACGAAGGGCTCACCGGTCGAGGCGTCGGTGTGCTTCAGCACGTCGGCAGTCATCTCGATGAGGAACGACTCGAGCTCGCCCTCGTTCCAGTCGCGGAAGACGTCGGCGATGGCAGACGGGTCGAGCCCAGCCACTGACCGCAGCAGGTCGAACGACTCGGCGATGAGCTGCATGTCTGCGTACTCGATGCCGTTGTGCACCATCTTGACGAAGTGGCCGGCCGCGTCGGGCCCGAGGTGGGCGGCGCAGGGAGTGCCGTCGACCTGGGCGGCGATCGACTCTACGACCGGGCCGATGCGCTCGTAGGCGTGCTCGGAGCCGCCCACCATGATCGACGGGCCGTTGAGAGCCCCTTCCTCACCGCCCGAGACGCCCATGCCGACGAAGTGGACTCTCTGGGCGGACAGTGCCTTCTCTCGCCGCAACGTGTCGGTGAACTGGGCGTTGCCGGCGTCGATGACGATGTCACCCTCCTCGAGCAACGGCGTCAGCGCGTCGATGACGGCATCGGTCGGCTGACCCGCCTTCACCATGACGATGATGGCGCGGGGCGTCTCGATGGCGGCCACGAAGTCTTCGAGGTTCTCGCACCCGACGAAGTCACCTTCGTCACCGTGGTCGTCGATCAGGCTCGTCATCTTGGCCGTGGTGCGGTTGTGCACCGCCACCGTGTGCCCGTGCCGGGCGATGTTGCGAGCAAGGTTGCGTCCCATGGTCGAGAGGCCGGTGACGCCGATCGTTGCGGTTGGCTGCATACGGTGGGAACCTCCCCCGGACCTCCCGCATTCCGGTAGCGTCGGCAAGGCTGGCGAGAATCCATGCGGCCCCAGAGCCCCGTGGGCAAGGGGCGTTGCGGCAGGATCGGCCCATGAGGGCAGAGTCTGCGAGCAGTCGGCTCCGGGTAGGTCTGTGGCAGTGCGCTCCCTCGCCCCGTGACCTCGGCTGCATCCGGGTCGCGACGATGATCTGCTACGACGTCAAGTTCGCGGAGGCGGTACGCGCTGCCGCTCTCGCCGGCGCCCATCCCGTGGTCGTTCCCACCGCGAAAATGCACCCGTTCGAGATCAGGTGCGAGTCAGTGGTGCCAATGCGCGTATGAGAACCGGTCTACATCGGCTACGCGAACCGCAGCGGGCGCGAGGGCGATACGGCCCAGATCGGTCGCTCTGTCATCGTCGGCCCAGAAGCCCCATCGCCAAAGCCGGCGTCGAGACGGAGGAGCTGATCGTGGCTGAGCTCGACATCGACGTGGTTCGGGCCTCTCAGACGGCCAACCCGCACCTGCGCGACCGGACGTCTACGCCGGGAGCTCGTCGTGACCCGTACCAGCCCGGCCGAGAAACGAGTGCCTCATGGGGCGACCGCCTGGTCACCCGACGGGACCACGCATCACGCCATCGCCGTTGAAGGTGGCGTCGTCGTGGCGCTCGACGACGAGGCGTTGGCCTGGGGTCTCACCACCACAAAGCCACGTTTCATGACCTCGAAGGTCGCTTCGTCATGCCCGCGTTCGGTGACGGTCACGCGCACCCCCTCGTCGGCGGGCTCGAGAGCGACGGGCCGCACGTTCGCGGTCACGATGACATCGCCGGGATCGTGGAGTCGGTGCAGCGGTATGCCATCGAGCACCCTGAGCCCGGGCGGCCGGTTCGACGCCCGTTGGCTCGACGAGGCGGTGCCCGACCGGCCGGTCATGCTACGCGCATGGGACGACCACACAGTCTGGGTCAACACCCGTGCCCTTGAGCTGGCCGGCATCACCGCGAGCACCCCCGACCCCGTGCTGGGCGAGATCCCGCACCGCGACGACGGCTCGGTATTGGGCACACTGCGAGAGTGGGGCGCCATCGACCTCATCGAGGTCGTGATGCCACCGCGCACTCTCGAAGCCAGGGTCAGCGCCATCGAACGCGCTGGCCGGCACTACGCCTCCCTCGGTATCACCTGGGTCCAGGATGCGTGGGTGGAACCGGAGCACCTCGAGGCGTATCTCGCGGCGGGCAGGAGACTCGCGATGCGCCTGGGTGGCGCTCGCCGTGCTCGTGGTGGTAGCCGTCACGGAGCCGGCCTCCTGACCAACCGTTCACCGGGATCGACGCCGTCGACCACCCGGCGCCAGGCCTCGACACCCGACGAGATGGCATCCGCAAAGCACTCGGCGGTCAGCAACGACATGAGCTCGGACTCTACGACCTGGCCGATGCGGTCGTAGGCATGGTCGGAGCCGAAGACCATGAACGACGGGCCGTTGAGGCCCCTTTCTCACCGCCCGAGACACCCACGCCTAACGAAGTGGATCCCCTGGTCGGACAGTGCCTTCTCGCGGCGCAGCGTGTCGGTGAACTGGGCGTTGGCCGCGTCGATGACGCCCTCGCCGAGAGATGCGTCAGCGCGTCGATGACGGCATCCGTCGGGTCTCCCGCCCTGACCATGACGCTCACAGCCCGGGGCATCTCGATGGCGGCCACGAAGTCCTCGAGGCTCTCGCACCCGACGAAGTCACCCTCGTCACCGTGAACCTCGAGCAGACTCGTCATCTTGGCGACAGTGCGGTTTCAGCGGTCGCGCAGTGCCTCGATCAGCTGTTCCTTGTTCATCGTCGAACGCCCACGGATGCCGATCTCGCGGGCTCGCCCGAGTAGCTCCTGCTTGGTCATGTTGTCATAGCTGCCGGCCGAACTACCCTTGTGGTCGACCATGGAGCGCGACGTGTTCGACGCCGCGTTCGAGATGCGGGCAGCCTTCTCCTTGCTCGCACCGTCGTCACGCAGCGCCTCATACATCTCCGGGTCTTTGACCGACGAGCCTGGGGTCTTGCGTGGCATGGGTTCTCTCTTCGCTGTGCGGTGGATCGATACCACGATTTCCACCGATTGCTGGGGCACGTCGTCCGCGCCCGACCACTTCCATACCCGCATGATGGGCAAACGAAAACAGTGGTGTCCTTGTCAACACAACACGCCGATTTACTGCCAGAGAGGGAGTGCCCGTGTTCGGGCCGCCTCCGCGGTGTGCCGGACCGGTATCGGCGAAGGGGAACCAGCATGACGCACCACTCGACAGGGCACCGGACTCGACCGCACGGTCTGGCGCCACGCGTACGCGGCTCGGTGGCGGCCAGCCTCGTCACCGTCCTGAGCGTCTTCGGCCCGGACGCCAGTTCCGACCGTGAAGGCGCCAGCGCCGGGCCCGGCGACGCCGACAGCGCCGGCGACGCCACGCGGGAAGGGCATCTCGACGGGCGCCGCGGGCCTTGCGGCCCCGACGGCGCGCCGAAAACGTCGGCGGTGGCGCCAAGCACGATCCAAGCCAACGCGGCACCCCGGAGTGCAGGCCCTAAGAGATCGCTCCCGGATCCAGGCCGACCACCTCGCCTCGACTCCGGCTGTGGTCACTGCGGGGGCTGCTGCCTCCGACGCTGACGACCGGCTACCAGCAGTCCCCCGCCGAGCAGCATGAGCGCTGCTGCCGAGCCGACCAGGATGCCGACCGGCGTGCCCGTGATCGGAAGCGAGGGTCCGGACGGCGGACCAGTCGGCGGCCCGGTCGGCGGCGGGGTGGGCGGAATCGTCGGTGGCGGAGTGGTCGGCGGCGGAGTGGTCGG
>JAKDLG010000044.1 GCA_030452985.1 Humibacillus sp. | reverse complement strand
CGGCGAGTTGGGCAGCCGGTTCCTCGCCGATCTCGCAGCGATCCTCGAGGACCCAGCGCGCGCCCTCGTCTGGGCCTGACCCCCCGCGCACCCCCAGTCGAGTGGCCACTTTCGTACCGTCAACGGACCCGAAGATCGGCCCCTCCAAGTCGAGTGGCCACTTTCATACGGTCAACGGACCCGCAAGTCGGCCCCCTCCACTGGGGGAGGGTGGTCAGGGGGTGAAGAGGCGCCGCACCGCCGCGTCCATGACGCGGTCGGGCAGCAGCCGGCGGGCGGTGACCGCCAACCGGGCCCCTCGCCCAGCCGGATACCGGGCGGCGGGCTGGGCGGACCCGAGGGCCTTGAGCACCTGCTCGGAGACCGCCTCAGGGCCCGAGCTGAGACGCGGGCTGTCGACGCGGGCGTAGGCGAGGGCCATCGCGGTGGCCCGCGTCTCGTAGACGGTGCCCTGCGCGGTCTCGATCATGCTCTCGCGCGCGATCGAGTTCCACTCCGAACGAATCGGGCCGGGTTCGATGATGACGACGTCGATGCCGAACGGGGCGAGCTCGACGCGAAGGCTGTCGCTGAAGCCCTCGAGAGCGAACTTGCTGGCGTGGTACCACGCTCCGAACGGCTCGTAGACCTTGCCGCCGATGCTGGAGATGTTCACGATCCGGCCTGCGCGCCGATCTCGCATGTGCGGCGTCACGAGCTGCACGAGCCGGGCCAGCCCGAAGAGGTTCACCTCGAACTGGCGCCGCGCCTCGGCGATGGGTACGTGCTCGACCGGGCCGTAGCTGCCGTAGCCGGCGTTGTTGACGAGCACATCGAGGCGGCCCTGCTCCTCGATGACCCGGTCGACCCCCGCCACCATCGAGGCGTCGTCGGTGACATCCATCGCGAACGCCGTGATCCCCCGCGCGGCGAGCCCGGCCATGCGCTCGACCCGGCGCGCCACGGCATAGACGGTCCAGCCGTCGGCAGCGAGATGGATCGCGATCGACTCGCCGATACCCGATGACGCTCCGGTGACGAGGGCTACCTTGGTCATCCGCCGACTCTAGGTCTTTGCTGCCCGGGCTGGTGGTGCGCATCTGGCACCCGTCACTTGGCGCGGGTGCCACTCGCACAACCCGCTGGGCGTCTGGCACCCGGGGCGACTACCGGGTGCCAGACGCACGGTCAGGCGGGTGGGCACTGTTCAGCGCCGAACTCTCAGGCGACGAGCAGGATGCCGGTGAGCGCGAGCCCCGCGACCCAGACCGTCGAGACCGCGGCCATCGCGAAGGGGCGCAGGCCGACCTTGCGCAGACCGGCCACCCGCACCGCCGCCCCCAGGGCGAACATCGCCATCGCCAGCAGCAGGGTCTCGAGCGAGGCCCCGACCGACAGCACGGCGTCGGGAACGACGCCGGTTGACCGCAGCGCAAGGAAGGCGATGAAGCCGATGACGAACAGTGGCACCAGCGGGGGCCGGCGACGGTCGCTGACGTCGACCGAGGCGCCGTCGGCCCGAGCCGCCGCATCGACACGGCGCTGACGCAGCCCGATGATGGCGAGCACGGGGGCCAGCATGAGCACCCGGGCGAGCTTGACCACGACGGCCACGGCCAGGGCGCCGCCGCCGATGATGCCGGCCGAGGCGACCACCTGGGCCACCTCGTGGATCGAGGCGCCGGCCCAGAGCCCGGCGGTGGTCGAGTCGAGCCCGAACAGCCCCGAGAGCAGCGGCACCAGGGGAATCATCAGCGTTCCGAAGATGACGACGAGGGCGATGGTGGTGACCAGCTCCTCCTCCTCGGCGTCGATCACGCCGTCGACCGCGGCGGCGGCAGCCGCTCCGCAGATCGAGAAGCCGCAGGCGATGAGCAGCCGCTGGGTGCGGCTGAGTCCGAGCAGTGCGCCGATGAACAGCGAGCCGGCGATGCCGAGCCCGACGACTGCGACGACCACGCCGATGATCGGCCAGCCCAGCGCCAGCACGGCCGGCAAGGCGAGCTGCAGGCCGAGCAGGGCGACCCCGATACGCAGCAGCCGCTTGGCCGCGATGGCCAGCCCCGTCTCGAAGCGAGCCGGCACCCCGACGGTGTTCGCGAGCACCGCGCCCAGCACGATGGCCACAAGCAGCGGGCTCATCGACGGGACGAGCTTGGACACCCCGAAGGCGATGCCTCCGGCCACGAGGGCGAGGCCCAGCCCGGGCAGAGCCGCCAGGTGCCCACCCAGGCGCCCACTCTGGCGCCCACCTTCACGCCCACCCAGGTGCTCGACCTGCCCGCCGTCGACGACCCCGTGCGGCGTCGCCACCACGGCTGCCGCCTCGTCGGCGGAAGGGATCGGCGTGCGGGCTACCTCGTGCTGGTTCAGGTCGGTGGTCATGGTTCAAGCCTGACGCCTCGGGCGCGTAGGCAGTAGACGGTGAATCAGCATGGATCCATATAGCTTTGATATGCCTGAGCATCATCGGCCATATGATCTGAGCATGCCCAGCCCACTACCTGATCTCGGCGCGCTGGCTCTGCTCGTGGCGGTCGACGAGCTGGGCAGCCTGGGTGCGGCGGCCCGACAGCAGGGCGTGGCGCAGCCCAACGCGAGTCGCACGCTCAAGGGTCTCGAGCGTGACCTCGGCGTGCCGCTGCTGCGAAGGGGAGCGCGAGGTTCGACCCTCACGCCGCAGGGCACCGTGGTCGTGCACTGGGCGCGTCGGGTGATCGCCGACGCTGACCGGCTGCTCGACGCCGCAGCCTCGTTTCGAGAGGCTCGTCAGGTCGAGCTCACGGTCGTCGCGAGCATGACCGTGGCCGAGCATCTCGTGCCCGCGTGGCTCGGTGAGCTGCGGGCCCGGCACGACGGCATCCGCATCCACCTGCACGTGCACAACTCGACGCAGACCTTCGAACGGGTGGCCGACGGGTCGTGCGAGGTCGGCTTCGTCGAGTCGCCGTCGGTGCCGCGCGGGCTCTTCAGCACGACCGTGGCCCACGACCGTCTCGTGGTGGTGGTCACCCCCGACCACCCGTGGGCCCGCCGCCGTAGGCCGTTGACCCCGGCCGAGCTGGCCGAGACCTCACTCGTCGTGCGTGAGCCCGGCTCGGGCACCCGAACCACCCTCGACGACGCGCTCTCGGGTCACGCCCGGGCCCAGCCCCTGCTCGAGCTCTCGAGCGGGGCCGCCATCCGGGCCAGCGTGCTGGCCGGGGTGGGCCCCGCGGTGATCAGCACCCTCGCCGTCGCTGACCAGGTGGCTGCAGGCACCCTGCGCATCGTGCCCGTCGACGGGCTGTCGCTCGAGCGCCGGCTGCGGGCCGTGTGGCGCCCGCCGCGCCGGCTCGACGGGCCGGCGGGCGAGCTGGTCACCATCGCCCGCAGCTCGCCGAGCTGAACCGGCCGATGCCGCAGGGCCGGCCCTGATCGGGGACGACCGGCTGGCTGCAGCGGAGGCTACGAACGGGTTGAGAGGGGCGGTCGCGGGCTACTGCCAGCCGGTCGTCCCCTCACCACGCTGCACGGGATGCCGCTGGGCCCGGTTCGCGATGGACCGGGCCCAGCGGCATCCAGACCGCGAGTGCACTCAGTGGCCGGCAGCGACCAGCTGCTCGGCGGCGCGCACGTTCTGCCGGTCGACGAGGTGGGCCGCACTGAGGTCGTCGCTGACCAGCCCGAGCAGCGCGATGTCGACCGCCTCGTGCCGTTCGGCGATGGTGGGCTCGTGCACGGTCATGACGGTGTGGGCGTCGCGGTCGGCGACGGCGGTGGCCAGCTCGCGCCGCAGCTCGTCGTCGAGGATGCCGTTGGGCCGCTTCGCCCGGGCCGCGACCTCGACGGCGAACCGTTCGGTGTCGGCGGCGATGGCGAAGTCTTCGGTCGTGAGCATCCGGGAGGTGCGACGCAGCAGCGCTGCGCCCTCGTCGAGGTCACCGTTGCCGAGCTGGGTGACCGCCCGGATCAGCAGGGGGCGGTCGCCGCGCAGAGCGGCATCGGCGAGCAGTCCGAGACGCAGGCCGAGCAGGCGCTCACCGGTGCGGGTGTGCCCGCCTTCGCGGCCGAGCGGAACCATCAGCTCCTCCTGCGAGCCCTGCGACATGGTGTCGAGCAGCTCGCGGCCGGCCTCCTCGGGGTTGTGCACGGTGTCGCGCAGCGGGATCTCCTTGATGAGCAGGGTGGCGATCAGCGCGAGCGCGAACGGCACCAGACCCCAGACGAACACGGTGTGCAACGAGTCGGCGAGACCCTGCTGCACGCCGGTCGCGACCTGCGGGGGCAGCTGGGCCAGCGACGCCGGGTCGAGCACCGAGCCGGCGCCGATCGTCTGCCCCGAGGCAGCCATCTGATCGACCACGGCAGGGGGCAGGTGCGAGGCGATGTTGCCCGACAGGCCGCTCGTCATGATGGTGCCGAACACGGCGGTGCCGACGGTCGAGCCGACGTTGCGGAAGAACTGGGTCGACGCGGTGGCCACGCCGAGGTCCTTGCGCTGGGCGCCGTTCTGGATGATGAGGGTGAACACCTGCATCGAGATGCCGAGCCCGACGCCGAACACGATCATCGAGAGGGTGAGATCGAGCTGGGTCGAGCCGTAGTGCAGCTGGGTGAGCAGCCAGAACCCGATGCCCATGATGAGGATGCCGGCCACGGTCTGCAGCTTGTAGCGGCCGGTCTTGGTGATGACCAGGCCCGCGACGATCGACAGCCCGATCATGGCGACCGACATCGGCATCAGGATGAGGCCGGAGTTGGTGGCCGACACGCCCAGCACGCCCTGGGCGTAGACCGGGAGGTAGATCATGACGCCGAACATCATCACCGACACCATGAAGGCGGCGATGTTGCTCAGGGTGAACAGGCGGCTGCTGAAGAGGCGCAGCGGCAGCACCGGCTCGACGGCGCGGCGCTCGACGGCGATGAAGGCGATGAGGCCGACGATGCCGGCGGCGAACATGCCGAGGATCGCGGGGGAGCTCCAGGCCAGGGTCGTGCCACCGAGCGAGGTGGGCACGAGCAGCAGGATCAGGGTCATCGACAGCAGGGCGATGCCGGCCTTGTCGATGACGGCCTCGCGGGGGGTGTGCTCGAGGTGGAGGAAGCGGCTGATGCCGAAGAAGGCGACGATGCCGATGGGCAGGGTGATGAAGAACAGGTAGCGCCAGCCCCAGTTGTCGGTGATGAAGCCGCCGGCCAGCGGGCCGAGGATGGCCGAGATGCCGAACACGCCACCCATCAGGCCCTGGTACTTGCCGCGCTGACGCGGGGAGATGATGTCGCCGATGATGGTCTGCGACAGCGGCATCAGGGTGCCCATGCCGATGCCTTGGACGGCGCGGGCGGCGATGAGCCACCAGAAGTTCTGGGCGGTACCCGAGAGGATCGAGCCGATCATGAACACCACGAGGCCACCGAGGTAGAAGCTGCGCCGGCCGTAGAGGTCGCTCATCTTGCCGACGATCGGCACGGTGATCGCGCTGACGAGCATGGCGGCGGTGGCGAGCCACGAGTAGTGGTCGATACCGCCGAGCTCGGCGACGATGCGCGGCATGGCCGGCCCGACGATGGTCTGGCTGATCGAGGCGACCAGCATGCCGAGCATCAGGGCGATGAAGATGTTTCGGCTGGCGCGGCTCAACCCTGCCTTCGGCTCACTGCTGTCGTTCGGTGCCGCCTCGAGAGGCGCGGTGGGGGTCGGCGCGGCGGTCGTGATGGCGTCGGCGCTCCCCTTCATGGTTTCTGGCATGGGATCCACCATAGAGTATTTATGCAGTCACTGCAAAATTGCAGAGTCTGCATCAACGTGCCACCATGGAGAGATGCCGAAGCAGTCAGCCCCTGACGAAACCTGCGGTCTGCGCGAACGCAAGAAGCGCGAGACCCGCCGTGCCCTGCACCACGCGGCGCTCGACCTCGTTGACGACAAGGGGTACGCCGCCGTCACCACCGAGGCGATCGCCGAGCGGGCGGGCGTCAGTGCCCGCACGTTCTTCAACTACTTCAGCTCCAAGGAGTCAGCGGTGCTGGGCGTCACCGGTGACCAGCTCGCCGAGACGACCGCCGCCATCGCAGGCCGACCCGAGGGGGAGCCGCCTCTGGTGTCGTTGCGCCTCGTGCTCGGTGAGCTGCTGGCCCCGGCCTCCGCCGACCGCGACCTGCGGGCCAAGCGGCGCCGCATCCTGCTGGCAGAACCGGCGCTGGCCCCTGCCCTGGTCGGCAACAACATCCTCTTCGAGAACGCCGTGACCGCTGCGCTGGAGCGACGGCTCGGCGTGCGCCCCGGGTCGTCGATCGAGGCAAGGGTCACAGTGGCCGCGGCCATCGGCGCCGTGCGGGCCTGCATCGAGCACCAGCAGAACGGCGGCTCCGGCCGACTGGAGCGCAACATCGAGCTCGCTTTCGAGCAGCTCGCCGCCGGCCTGCGCTGAGCCTCCAGGAGCCCCGTTCCCCAAGCCGCGGGAGAGGCCGACCTGCGTGGCGCCACCGCCGTCGTTAGGCTGCACCGGAGGTGGGTATGGCCCTTCGGCGCGGCTGCGGTCGCGCGGAAGCCGGACACGACGGAGGAACTGATGAGCACACCGACCGACCCGACGAGCACCACGGCTTGGGCGCGCCTGACCGAGCTGAAGAACCGCACGGTCGACCTGCGTCAGGCCTTCGCCGACGACCCTGGGCGGGTCGAACGGATGACGCACCCTGCGGCCGACCTGTACGTCGACCTCTCGAAGAACCTCGTCGACGACGAGGTGCTGGCTGCTCTCGTCGACCTGGCCGGTGAGGTCGGCCTGATCGAGCGCCGTGACGCCATGTTCGCCGGCGAACGGATCAACGTCACCGAGAACCGCGCGGTGCTGCACACCGCGCTGCGGGCGCCGGAGGGCTCCCACGTCGAGGTCGACGGCGAGGATGTCGTGCCGCTCGTGCACGCCGAGCTGGCCAAGGTCTACGCCTTCGCCGAGAAGGTCCGCAGTGGCGAATGGCGCGGCGTGACCGGCAAGCCCATCGAGACCGTCGTCAACATCGGCATCGGCGGCTCCGATCTCGGCCCGGTCATGGTCTACGAAGCCCTCAAGCCCTACGTCAAGGCGGGCCTCAGCGCCCGGTTCATCTCCAACATCGACCCCACCGACGCGGCGCAGAAGACCGCCGGCCTTAACCCCGAGACGACCCTGTTCATCGTCGCCTCCAAGACCTTCACCACCCTCGAGACCCTGACCAACGCGCGGCTCTGCCGGGCCTGGCTGCTCGAGAACCTCCAGCAGAACGGCGCGATCGACGGCGGCGACGTAGCGGCAGCCGAGGCGATCGCCAAGCACTTCGTGGCCGTCTCGACCGCCCTCGACAAGGTCGCCGACTTCGGCATCGACCCCGAGAACGCCTTCGGGTTCTGGGACTGGGTCGGCGGTCGCTACTCCGTGGGCTCGGCCATCGGCACGGCCGTCGCGGTGACGGTGGGCCCCGAGAACTTCGCCGACTTCCTCGCCGGCATGCACGCCATCGACCGTCACTTCGTCGAGGCTGACCTCGCTGAGAACGTGCCGGCACTGATGGGCCTGCTCAACGTCTGGTACGACAACTTCCACGGCGCCGCGAGCCACGCCGTGCTGCCCTACGCGCAGTACCTGCACCGGTTCCCGGCCTACCTCCAGCAGCTGACCATGGAGAGCAACGGCAAGAGCGTGCGCTACGACGGCTCCCCGGTCACGACCGACACCGGTGAGGTGTTCTGGGGCGAGCCGGGCACCAATGGGCAGCACGCGTTCTACCAGCTGATCCACCAGGGCACCCGGCTCATCCCGGCCGACTTCATCACCCTCGCCACGCCGCACCACCCCCTGGTGGACGGCGACAGCGACGTGCACGAGCTCTTCCTGGCGAACTTCTTCGCCCAGACCGCTGCGCTCGCGTTCGGCAAGACGGCCGACGAGGTACGGGCGGAGGGTACCGACGAGTCCGTCGTGCCGGCGAGGGTGTTCAGCGGCAACCGCCCCACCACCTCGATCATGGCGCCGGCCCTGACCCCGTCGGTGCTCGGCCAGCTCATCGCCCTCTACGAGCACATCACCTTCACCCAGGGCGTCGTCTGGGGCATCGACAGCTTCGACCAGTGGGGGGTCGAGCTCGGCAAGCAGCTGGCCAGGCAGGTCACCCCGGCCGTCGGCGGAGACGAGGACGCCCTCGCCGAGCAGGACGCCTCGACCCAGTCCCTCGTGCGCTACTACCTGGCTCACCGCGAGCGGTAGGGCCGGATGTCGGTCGGGTGCGGATCGTGCGCACCCGACCGAGCAGGCGGTCAGGACGCGCTCAGGGGAGGGGACCCTGAGGGCCGGTGTCCTTCTGGTGCTGCACACCGTCGATCCGGTCGTTGTCGTCGTCGGCGGAGTCGGACCAGTCCGACGAGGTCACCTTGTCGGTCGCCGCCCGAGCGGCATCCGAGATCTTGTCGGCCACGACCGGCGCCTGGGCCTTGGCGAAGTCGGCGCCCTGATGGGCCTTCTCCTGCACCCGGGGGTCGTTCTTGACCTTCCCGAAGACCTGCATGACCTGCTCGTAGGGCTCGCGTCCGGCCCGTGAGCCGAGAACGAAGCCGACTGCGCCGGCCGTCAGGATGAGCAGCTTCTTCATAAGGTTTCAGCCTCCGGTGTTGGTTGGGGTCGGGCGGCTCCCACCGAGAGGGGGCCGCCATCGCGTCGAGCATCAGGAATGCCCACCGCTGCTCTCGGCATACCCATCGCCGCCCCATCGGGCTCAGTCACCCTCATGGTTGGAGGTAATAGGCCGCAGCACAGCGCTGCGGAACACCTCGAACCGTCGGAGGGAGCCGGGGGGAGACGCGGCGGGAGGTCGCAGCTCAGTGTATCTGCCGATAATCCGGTGACTCTGGCTGAGGTGAGTTCTACACTGTGCTCCCATACAGGGAGCGTGACCATGCCCGAGCCGAGAACGTTGACCGATCTCGTCACCGCCGCTGCCGAGGGGGAGCGCGCGGCCTGGAACGAGATCGTCGAACGGTTCTCGTCGCTGCTCTGGAGCGTGGCCCGCGCGCACCGGCTCGGGCAGGACGACGCCGCCGACGTGGTGCAGAACACCTGGTTGCGCCTCGTCGACCACCTCGACTCGATCCGCCAGCCGGAGGCGCTGGCGGGATGGCTCGCCACCACGGCACGCTACGAGTCGCTGTCGATGCTGCGCCGTCGGGGCCGCGACGTGCCCGTTCGCGACGACGACCTGGCGCCCAACGTTGCCGACCCGGCCGCCTTGGCCCTGGACGCGGCCATGCTCGACGATGAACGTGACGGGCGGCTGTGGCAGTGCTTCGCCCAGCTGCCGGCCCGCTGCCAACGGCTGCTGCGGGTGCTCATGGCGGTCGACCGCCCGAACTACGCCTCGGTGTCCGAGGCCCTCGGCCTGCCGGTCGGCTCGATCGGGCCGACCCGGATGCGGTGCCTGACCACCCTGCGGACCCTGGTGGACGACTGCGAGTACGTCTTCGAGCGTCGGGGGCGGTCGTCATGAGCGAGCTGCACCTGCCGCCCGACGATGCCGAACTGCTGCACCGTCTGCAGCGGATCGTCGAGGTTGTCGACCCGGTTCCGGCCGACGTCGTCGAGGTCGGCCGCGCGGTGTTCGCGCTGCGTGACCCCCACTTGACGCGGCTCGAGGTGGTCTCGCTCCCCGCCGAGCTGAGCGCCGTGCGGTCGTCGACCGGGTCGAGTCGCCTGCATTTCTTCGAGCACGGCAGCGTCTCGATCGACGTCGAGGTCACGGTGCAGGAGCCGTTCGCGCGCGTGCTCGGAGCCGTGGTCGACACTGTCGACGATGACCTGTCCGGATGCCGGGTGGCGGTCGAGACGGCCGACTCCTCCACCACCGTCGACCTCGAGCAGGGGCGGTTCAGCTTCGGCCGCGTGCCGTTGGGCCTGGCGCGCCTGGTGCTCGAACGTGGCGGGCACCGGGAGATGTCGACCGCCTGGTTCGAGATCGGCTGAGCCCAGCCACCGCGGAGCCCTCCGACTGCGGCGCCACCCGCTGCAGTGCCACCCGCTGCAGTGCCACCCGCTGCAGCGCCACCCACTGCGGCGCCACCCGCTGCAGTGCCACGTACTGCGGGCCCGCCGGGGCCGTCAACCTCCCCACGCGGTGAAGGAGGCTGCTGTCGCCGCCCCGAGAGGGTCGTCGGCCAGCGCCCGGCGGGCCTGCAGCCACCCCTCGGCCAGGCTGCCGCCGGCCGCGGCCACGCGATGCACGTGCGTCATCACCTCGAGCGTGGCGACGTCGTTGACCGGCACCACGCTGGCCAGCACGTCGCTGACGCCCATCGCGAGCAGGCTGTTGACCAGGCCGAGAGCCTCGAAGGGCCCGATGGGGGCTGCCCCGCCGGAGTCGCAGGCCGACAGCACGACGGAGCGAGGTGGATGCCGCAACCCCTGCAGGTCATGCACGTTGAGCGGCCCGTCGGCCAGGGCGAGCGACGAGAACAACGGGGCGTCGGCCCGGAACGAACCGTGAGCGGCGATGTGAGCCAGCCCTGCCCCGTCGAGCGCGAGCAGGGTCGCGGCCACCGTGGCCTGTGCCGAGCCGAGCACCCGCGTGTCAGTATGCAGATGCCGCAGGCTCCCGACCTCCTCCTCTCGGGTGGTCAGCCCCGGCCCCGTCACCAGCGCCACCGGCCCGTCACGGGCTCCGGAGGTCTGCTTGGCCCGGAGCCACTGTGAGGCCGATGGGCTCACCGTGAGGCTCACGTCACGGAAGGCGGGCAGCAGGCCCCACGGGGCGGTCAGCAGGTCGGCGGGCGGAACGACGACGACGAGCGGGGCCGGCCGTTCGGGGTCGATGCCGGGGCGATCAGACTCAGCCCTGAGCAGCGGCGGCGCTGTGACGCCGAGCAGGGCCGACTGCAGCCGGGCCGCCGTGGCGGCCAGCGCGACCGTGCGCGCGTGCGCGGCTCGACGCAAGGTGAACCGGGCGAACTCCGCCTCTCGTCGGGCCTGCTCGGCCGGTCCGACGACGCGTCGACTCACCCGACCGCGAGAGACGCTGACCAGGTGCAGGGTGCCGCGGTCGTTGACGGGGGCGAGCAGCATCCCGTCGTCGCCGAGCGCGTCGATGACCGCCTGCAGGTCGGGCCCGGCGGCGCTCCAGGCGGCGCCCACGTCTTCCAGGCCAGTGCTGCCGGATGCCGTTGAGCGGCGGATACGGGGCGCCGGCTCGGCGCGCAGATGACGGTAGCGGCGGCTCACGGCGCTCTCGAGGCGACTTCGCTCACGGCCCAGCGCTGGGCGTGCCAGGTCGAGGTCGTCGGTGCTGGCGAGCCGGCGTGCGACGTCACGCAGCGCGGCGAGGTCGCGTCGCAGGCCGGGGTCGTCAGGCTGGCGGGCCGGGCCGGCCAGGGCCGCCGCCCGCCACCGTTCGGTCCACCAGAGCACCTGCCGGGGCCGTCCCGAACGCACCGCCTCGGTCACCGCGAGCTGCGCGAGCTCAAGCCCGTGCGCGCTCGCGAGAGCTCGCAGCTCGACGTCGCCCAGGCTGCTGCGGTGCTCGTCGATGGCGTCGAGGCCACGACGACAGGCTGCGTACAGCGCGCGCCGGTCGTCCCGGTGACGCGCGAGCAGGGCGGCGGCCAGCCACCCCGCTGCCCGACCCAGGGGCGGCCCCTGCGACCGGGACGCGCTGGCCGCGACGAGGCTGGCCTGCGCCTCGGCGTGGCGTCCCGCCTCGTGAGCGATCCGGCCATGCAGGAGCAGCGCCATCGGCAGGTCGGGGCTATCGCTTCGGCGCAGCGAACCGATGAGTGCGGTCGAGTCACGCAGCATCCGGGCGGTGCGGCGGGCGTCGACCGGCGTGGCAGGCGGTGGCTCGCCGACCGGTGCGATGTTCAACGGCTGCAGGTCGGGGTGGTCGGCCAGGTGGCGTGCGCGCAGCCGTAGCAGCAGCGCCCGGGCGGCCCAGCCCGCGCGGCGCTGCGAGGCGAACAACCGGCTCGCGGCGTCGGCGCTGGTGGCGGCCGCGGAAGCGTGCCCCTGCCCCAGCGACGCCCGCGCGCCGACCAGCAGCAGCTCGGCTCGTCGCACCGGCGACAGGCCAGGGGTGCGCAGGGCCTCGACGACCAGCTCGCCTGCCTCGGCGTTGAGCCCGGCCGCCAGCAGGGTGCGGGCGTGGTCGATGACGAGGTCGTGCCGCACGTTGCCGAGCGCCAGGTACCGGTCGTTGACATCGTCGATGAGGGTGAGTGCTTCGGGCAGGTCGCCGTTCTGCAGGGCCGCCAGCGCCCGGTTGTGCTGGGCCTGGGCGGCCTCGAACTGCTGGCCGATGCCGGAGAAGAGCCGCTCGGCCGCGACCGCATCGCGGTCGGCCGGCCCCGCTTCCCCCCGGGAGAGGTACACATCGCTCCGGTTGTTGAGCGAGCGAGCCTCCCACAGCACGTCGCCCGCCTCGTGGCTTCCGGTGATCGCCAGCGTCAGGTCGTGAAGGGCCTCCTCGTGGCGGGCCAGCAACCCGAGCACGTGACCTCGTCGCTGCCACAGGCGCGGCAGCCCAGCGGCATCCGTCAGCGGTATCGCCTCGTCGAAGCGGCACAGGGCCTCGCGGGTGCGGCCGGCGTAGAAGAGGGTCACGCCCAGGGTCGCAAGCACCTCCCCCTGTCGGTCGGCTCCGACCCGTTGCGCAAGCCGGAGTGCAAGGCGACCGTGCCGCACCGCCTCCTTCACCTCGCCCCGGTCGCGCAGCACGATGCTGATCGCCTGGTGCGCCAACGAGCACTCTCGTGGGTCGGTCGAGCCGGCCAGCACCTTCTCGGCCGCTTCGAGCGCGAGGCGGGGCGCAGAGATGGCCAGCGGCAGCAGCTGCTCGATCGCCGACGCCTGAGCGGGTTCGCCCGAAGAACGATGTCGACGGGTGGTATCAGGGGGCTCCGGTTGCGCGTCTGGCTCCACGACCCACCATCGTCCCCCAGGAGGACCCTATGTCTCAACCACCCGACGCACCTGAGGGTGGACCGCCCACCGACCCCGGCGTCCCATCGCAGGACTGGTGGTCAGCTGGGCTCCCGAACGACACCCATCGCGGCCGGCTCCGCAGCCAGTTCGCGAAGATCAAGGACGGCTTGGAAGGATCCGAGCTCAACCGGTCGAGGAGGGCGCAGGTTGGCGTGCACCCCAACACCGGAGACCTGGCCGACGGCGAGTTCCTCTACCGGATGGACACACTGGTGACCACCGACGCCAACGCCGGGCGGGTGCGCGAAGCCCTCGGACTGCCAGCCGCTCGTGGGAAGAACCAGCGGGACGTGGCCGACCAGCCCGACGGTTTGACGGTCGTCCGCCTTCGGAAGGGACAGGACGGGGTGGCGGCTGCCCGCCTCGTCGAGGCGGCGCTGGGCCCCTGGATCGCGGCTCCCGACCTCGTTCACCACGTCACGACCTCGAGCGCGTGCCCGGCCACCGAGCCCGAGCTCCCCGGTGGCAAGACGGTCGGCATGGGTGGCTCGGGTCAATCCGTACCGAAGGTCAACGGCCGTGCGTCGGCAGGCGCTGGCGTCAAGGTCGCCGTCATCGACACCGGCTTTCGTGAGTCGGTACTGAAGGAGCACACGCCGTCGTGGCTCCAGGGCGTCACGGGGGAGGAGGAGGACCCGACGCTCGTGGGCCACTATCGAGGTCACGGGACCTTCGTGGCGGGGGTCGTGCGAGCCATGGCACCGAAGTCGCAGGTGCACGTGCACCGGCTGCTGACCACCGGAGGCGCCGAGTTCGAGAGTGACCTTATCCCGCGCATGGTCGCTGCCTTGCGAACCGGTCCCGACATCATCAGCATGTCGGCCGGGGTCAACCTCAAGGACACGACCCGCGAGGGCCACCAATGGACCTCGATCGGTCTACGGGTCTTCAACGAGGTCCACCTGCAGCCGACCCGCACGCTGTTCGTCTGCGCCGCCGGCAACGACGGTGGCCCCGGGCCCTTCGAGCCGGCCAGCCAGGGGTGGCCCGTCGCGGTCGGCGCCCTCGACGCGTCCGGCGTCCTCGCCGGCTACAGCAACCGGGGGCCGTGGGTCGACGTCTACGCGCGCGGTTCCGACGTGGTGAACGCCTACCCCGACGGGGTCTACCACTACGAGGAGTCGAGCCGGCCGGACGTGACGTTCGACTCGGGTCTGGCCCGGTGGAGCGGAACCTCGTTCGCCACGCCGCTCGTCGCCGGGCTGGTCGCAGCCCGGATGTCGTGGAGCGGCGAGACCCCACGGGCAGCGTGGCTCTCCCTCTACGGATTGGCCAAGGCCCGCGCGGCCGACGGTGGTCTACCCACCCTGCGTCCGGGCGACGGAAACCCCTGACCTCGACGCGAGCAGGGTTCACCGGTTCGAGGTGTTCCGCGACTGCTGGCGGTCGCGCAATACCTCGAACGGAGTAGGTTCAGCCGGCCTGGGTGACGGTGGCGACAGACGTCAGCGCGCTGAAGCGCTCAACGGCCGCCCGGTACTCGGCCTCGAGCTGGTCGACGACGACAGAGACCGGCTCCACCGCCCGGATGCTGCCCAGCCCCTGCCCGGCCGCCCAGATGTCCTTCCACTTCTTGTGGGCCCCCGCGTCCTCGGTGTCGTAGTTGCGCGCGGCCGGAGCGACCAGGTTGTCGGGGTCCATCCCGTTGGCCACCAGGCTCGGACGAAGCCACGACGCGTCGGTCCCGGTGATCCGGTCGCTGACCATCACGTCGTCAGTACCGCTGTCGACGACCATCTGCTTGTACGCCTCGACGGCCATGCTCTCGTCGGTGGTCAGGAACCGGGTTCCCATGTAGACCAGGTCTGCGCCGGCAGCGATGGCGCCGGCGATGCCGCGACCGTCGCTGATGCCGCCACCGACCGTGATGATGCCGTCGAAGAAGGAACGGATGGAGGAGATGAACGCGAACGGGGAGAGGTGCCCGGTGTGTCCTCCTGCACCGGCGGACACGCAGGCCATTCCGTCGACGCCGGCCGCAGCAGCCTTGCGCGCCAGCGCGAGGTTGACGACGTCGGCGATGACGAGCCCCCCGTACCCGTGGACCACCTCCATCACCGGCTTGGGCGACCCGAGCGCCGTGATCACGACCGGTGGCTGGTACTCCGCGACCAGCTTCAGGTCTTGCGCCAGACGGGTGTTCGTTCGGTGGGTGACCAGGTTGACCGCCCAGGGAGCGACGGCCCCGGTCTCAGCGCGGCGCCCCGCGTCCCTCAGCTGACGGGTGATGGTGTCGAGCCAGCCGTCGAGCTGCTCCACCGTGCGGCAGTTGGGGGTCGGGAAGGCGCCGAGCACACCGGCGGTGCTGGCCGCGACCACGAGCTCGGGGCCGGAGACGAGGAACATCGGCGCCGCCACGACCGGCAGTCGCAGCTCGTCGATGAGGGGGTGGGTCATGGTGTCCTTCCGCAAGGTGGTGCCGGCTCTGAGCGTCAGGCCGGAGCCGAGGTGAGTCTGTCTCGGGTCCACGACGTGGCCAGAGGGGTACCCTCGCTCTCGAACCGGATGGCCTCGCGCGTCAACCGACCGTTGCAGGCGTTGCAGGTGAGCTGAGGTTGGATCTGCTCGCCGCAGGCCAGATGCGTGATGGTGAGCCCGGTGCGGCCGTCGTCGGCGAGCCAGTGCTGCGCCCATCGGTTGATCATCGAGGTGATCGAGAAGAAGTCGAGGCCCCTCGGGGTCAGCCGGTAGACCTGACGTCGGGCCCCGTCCGTGACCGAGCTGCGGGTCATCACCCCACGGCTGACGAAGGCGGACAGCCGGTTGTTCAAGGTCACCGGCGAGACCCCCAGCCGGGACTGGAACTCGCCGAAGTGACGCGAGCCCTGGAGCGCCTCGGCGAGCACCAGGATCGACCACTGGTCGCCGAGGATGCCGGTCGAGCTGGCCGCCTCGGTCGCGATGACCGATCGTCGACCCCGGCGTCGAACGAGGCTGGCCCAGAGCTGGTCGTCGGCGGTGCTGCTCACGTCACGGGCGGTGACCCCGATCGCCCCGCAGCTGCCGCAGCCGAACACCGGCCGAGTCAGGTTGGCGCAGTCGAGGTGTTGCAGGTCGACCTCGGACAGGCGGTGGCGCCCGGTGATCCAGTGGCGGTCCCACGCCCACATGGCGACGAGGACGTCCCACAGGGCCGTGCCGGCGTCGGTGAGACGGTACTCGAGGCGCACCGGGCGGTCCTGGTACGGCGAGGTGTCGATGACCCCGGCTTCGGTGAGGCTGCTGAGGCGCCGCGAGAGCACGGAGTCGGAGATGCTGAGCTGGTCACGGATGTTCTGGAAGCGGCGCGCCCCGAGGAAGACCGACTGGAGGACGAGCACGTTCCAGAAGTCGCCCACGAGCAGCAGCGCCTCCCCCAGAGGAGCCTGCGAACCGGGCTGTTCGAGCCTGCTGATCGCGCTCATGGTGCAGGGGGCCTCGGGTCTCTGGGGGGCTCTGGTCGGTGAAATCATCGCACAGCTATGCGGTGGGTGCTGGGCTGGAGGGCCCGCGGCCACCCGTTGACAGGTCACTACTATAGATGTAGTTATTGATGGCCGGCTGGAGGGGCCACGCCCCTCCGGCTCTGCGACGAGTGCGGCCTGGGGTGCTGGGCGTGGCGTTGCGGTCGGACGTCTCCGCAGAAGCGTTACCTACGAGGAAAGGACGGTCCCATGGGTGAGAGCTACGTTCTCGGTGGGTCACAGACCGACTTTGCGCGCAACTGGACCAAGGAGGGCCTCGGGCTCTTCGACATGCTGGCCGAGGTCATCCCCGCCGGGCTGGCCGACGCGGGCGTCGACGCCACTGAGGTGCAGGTGGTGCACGTGGGCAACCTCGCCGCAGAACGGTTCAGCGACCAGGCGCAGCTCGGCGGGCTGGTGGTCGCGGCCGAGCCCGGCCTGCTCGGCGTGCCGTCGACCAGGCACGAGGCCGCCTGCGCGTCGGGCAGCACCGCCGTCGTGGCCGCCACCGCCGACCTCGCCTCCGGCCGCTACGACGTGGCGCTCGTCGTAGGTCTCGAGCTGATGCGCAACGTGTCGGCGAACCAGGCGGCCGCCCACCTGGCGACGGCGGCCTGGGCGGGTCGTGAGGCGGTCGAGGCCGAGTTCGCGTGGCCGGCCCTGTTCGCCGACGTCGCCGCAGAGTACGACCGGCGCTACGGGCTCGACCACGACGCCCTGGGCCGGTTCGCCGCCATCGCGTTCGCCAACGGCGCCGACAACCCGCTGGCCCAGACCCGCGACTGGGAGTTCCCCTCGGGCTCCTTCGGCGACGACGACGTGCAGAACCCGATCGTCGAGGGCTGCCTGCGCAAGACCGACTGTGGACGGATCACTGACGGCGCAGCGGCCGTCGTGATCGCCGGCGAGGAGTACGCCGCGCGATGGGCGGCCCAGCGGGGGCTGGCGCTCCGGGACCTGACGCGGATCAGTGGGTTCGGACACCGCACCGACACACTTCTGCTGGCCGACAAGGTGGCCGCCTCGGCCCGCAGCGAGCACCTGTTTCCGCAGCTGCATGGGGCGATCCACGACGCCTACGCTCGGGCCGGCCTGGCGGGAGTCGACGACATCGACGTCGTGGAGATGCACGACTGCTTCACCATCACCGGGCTGGTGACCCTGGAGCACCTCGGGCTGGTCGCCGGGGGAAAGGGGGGCGAGGCCATCCACGACGGCACCATCGAACGCACGGGGCGGCTGCCGGTCAACCCCGGGGGCGGGCTGCTGGCGGCTGGGCACCCGGTCGGCGCCACCGGGGTGCGGATGGTTCTCGACGCCCACCGCCAGGTCAGCGGCCAGGCCGGGGCCCAACAGATCGACGGCGCCCGCCGGGCGCTGACCGTCAACGTCGGGGGATCCTTCACTACGACCGTGGCGTTCGTGGTCGAGAGCGGCAGATCGTGAACCGACCCTGCGCACCCCACCTCGTGACCCGGCGGATGCCGGCATCCGCCACCCGGAAGGAATCGTGACCATGGACATCGACATCGTCGGCCGCGTGCTGACCACCCTGCCGGAGGGTGACGACCACCCGTACCGGACCGGCCCGTGGCGCCCGCAGAGCACCGAATGGGACGTGGACCGCGTGGAGGTCGTCGAGGGCTCGATACCGAGCGACATCGACGGGGTCTACCTGCGCAACACCGAGAACCCGGTTCATCCCGCCATCGAGACCTACCACCCGTTCGACGGCGACGGGATGATCCACGCCGTCGGGTTTCGAGACGGAACGGCCTTCTACCGCAACCGTTTCATCCGCACCGACGGGTTCATCGAGGAGCAGACCGCGGGGAAGCCGCTCTGGGCGGGGTTGGCCGAGCCCCCGACCGCGACGGTTGCGAGCCACGGCTGGGGGGCTCGCACCATGCTCAAAGACAGCTCGAGCACCGATGTGACCGTGCACAACGGGGTGGCGTTGACCAGCTTCTACCAGTGCGGCGACCTGTACCAGCTCGACCCGGTCACCCTCAAAGACATGGGCAAGGCCGAATGGGGCGGGGGCTTCCCCGTCGACTGGGGTGTCTCTGCCCACCCGAAGGTCGACGACCGCACCGGCGAGATGCTGTTCTTCAGCTACAGCACCCAGGCCCCGTACCTGAGCTATGGCGTCGTCGACGCCAACAGCCGGCTGGTGCACCACACGCCGGTGCCGTTGCCGGGCCCTCGCCTGCCGCACGACATGGCCTTCACCGAGAACTACGCCATCCTCAACGACTGCCCCATGTTCTGGGACCCCGAAGCCCTGCGGAACGGCAAGTACGCGGTGCGCTACCACCCGGAGCTGCCGCTGCGGCTGGGCGTGATCCCCCGTCGTGGTGGACCCGACGACATCCGCTGGTTCGAGGCGGCGCCGACCTACGTGCTGCACTGGGCGAACGCCTACGAGGACGGTGACGAGATCGTTCTCGACGGCTTCTTCCAGGAGGACCCCGCCCCCGCCGATGACGGCTCCGGCGACCGGTGGCAACGGATGTTCCGCTTTCTGGCCAACGACCGGATGAAGCCGCGCCTGCACCGTTGGCGGCTCAACCTCGTCACCGGGCAGGCCACCGAGGAGTCGCTGACCGACACCGTCAGCGAGTTCGGCATGATCGACGGCTCCCGCGGTGGTCAGACGCACCGCTACGTCTACTCGGCGCTCAACCGGCCCGGGTGGTTCCTCTTCAACGGGATGGTCCGGCACGACACGTGGACCGGGGTGGAGCAGCGTTACCTGTTCGAAGACGGGGTGTACGGCAGCGAGACGGCCGTGGCACCGCGGCTCGGAGGTAGCGCCGAGGACGACGCCTATATCGTCACGCTCACGACCGACATGAACGCGGATGCTTCCTTCTGCCTGCTGTTCGACGCCGCCGACATCACGTCGGGGCCGGTGTGCAAGCTCAGGCTTCCCGAACGAATCTCCAGTGGTACCCACTCGACCTGGGCGGCGGGCTCTGACCTGCGGGGCTGGGACACCCTCGACCGACCGGGTGACGCCGTCGGGCTGTGACCGGGACAGCCCGGCCCGCCGGACCCGCCCGACCTGACCGACCGGCCCGACCCGCACAGACCTGACCATGGAGAGTCGATGACCTCAGCTTCCCCCAGCAGACCGCCCTGGGACGTCACGGGCAAAGTGGTGCTCGTGACCGGTGCTTCCAGCGGCCTCGGCGCCCACTTCGCCCGCACGCTGTCCGGCGCCGGGGCCTCGGTAGTCGTGGCCGCCCGACGGGTCGACCGGCTCAGCGCACTGTGCGAGGAGCTCGAGAGCGCTGGGGGCGAGGTGGCGCCGGTACGTCTCGATGTCACCGATCCCGAGAGCATCGCAACCGCAGTCGATCAGGTCGGTGCCTCCTTCGGCCCGATCGACGTGTTGGTCAACAACGCCGGGGTCGGGTTGTCGAGCCGCTTCGTCGACACCACGGTCGACCAGTGGAACGAGGTCATCGGCACCAACCTGCTGGGCGTCGCCAACGTGGCGAGGGCGGTGGTCACCTCGATGATGGCGGCCGACCGGCCGGGATCCATCATCAACATCGCCTCGATCATGGGTCTGCGCACCGGCCCGGCCGCCTCGGCCTACGGCTCGAGCAAGGCTGCGGTCATCCATCTGACGCGCGGCATGGCGCTGGAGCTGGCCCGGTACCGCATCCGGGTCAATGCCATCGTCCCCGGCTTCTTCGCGACGGAGCTGATGGAGCAGACCCAGGACCCGACGTGGCTGGCGGCCTTGGAACGAGGCATCCCGCAACGCCGGATCGGCCGGCTCGTCGATCTCGACGGACCGCTGCTGCTGCTCGCCTCCGAGGCGTCGAGCTACATGACCGGGTCGATGCTGGTGGTGGACGGGGGACACTCGAGCAACTCGTTGTGACCACCTCTTGAGATGGGAGTAACGCGGTGGGCAAGTCTCTCTTTCTACTGTAACGACCGGCCCGGTTTAGAGGTACGGTGACGGAAATGCTTGGCGCTCGGTGCGCTTCCTGGCCGGGTGCCCGACGGCCGGACGTCGCCGGCCACGGCATCACCCACCGCTGGGAAGGAAGAGCAGTTGCGAACCACGCCTGACGCCCGAGTGCGAGAGCTGACCGAGCGGGGGTTGTGGGGAACCGCGACCGCCGTGTCCCTGTTCAGAGACGCGGTGAGGGACGTTCCCGATCGAACCGCCCTGGTCGACCCCCCAGACCGGCAGGGCCTCGACGGTCAGGCGCCCCGGCGCCTCACCTTTGCGCAGCTCGGCGAAGAGGTGACCCAGATGGGGGCCTGTCTGCGCGCGAACGGCATCCGTCGCGACGACATCGTGGTGGCGCAGCTGCCCAACGTGGTGGACCAGATCATCATCTACCTGGCGCTGATGGAGCTCGGGGCCATTGTGTGCCCCGTTCCGACGCAGTACGGCACGCACGAGCTGCGCCACATCGTGGCCGAGACGAGCCCCCGCGCGTTCCTGAGCGTGGCCCAGCTGAAGGGATCGCCGTTGCTCGAGGCCAGGAGGTCCGCCTTCCCCACCGACACCGTGGTCGGGGCGGTGGGTGACCACCCCGACCAGGACGTGCTGGCTCTGTCGAACCCCGCCCCCAGCGAAGCCGAGCTGGCCGAGCACCAGGCCCAGTGCGAGCGCTGGACGCCCGACGCGAACGACATCAACACCCTGTGCTGGACGTCGGGTACGACCGGCACGCCCAAGGGTGTTCCGAGGCACCACAACCACTGGATCGCCCAGTCGGCGAACACGGCCCGCGGCGGCTCGATCGCGGACGGGGTGGCCATGCTCAACCCGTTCCCCTTCGTCAACATGGCCAGCTTCGGCGGGTTCTTCTACCTGTGGCTGATGTACCGGGGCAAGCTCGTGCTGCACCACCCCTTCGACCTGCCCACCTTTCTGGGCCAGCTCGTCGATGAGCAGATCAACTACACCGTGGCCGCCCCGACCGTGCTGAACCGGCTGCTGCACGGCGACGCGCTCGACGGCCTCGACCTGTCCCACCTGAAGCTGATCGCGTCCGGAAGCGCGACCATGGCGCCGTCGATGCTGCGCGGTTACGCGGAGCGCTACCAGGTCGAGATCGCGAACATGTACGGCTCGAACGAGGGCGTCTCCATGGTCGGATCGGCCGCTACCGTGCCCGATCCCGAGAAGCGCGCCAACTACTTCCCCCGGTTCGGGGCGCAGGGCATGACCTGGGAGAACCCTGCCGGGATGCGCACCAAGATCGTCGACGTCGAGACCCATCGCGAGGTCACAGAGCCCGGCGTACCCGGAGAGCTGCTCTACTGGGGCCCGTCCATGTTCGACGGGTACTGGAACTCACCCGAGGCCAACCAGCAGGTCTTCGAGGACGACGGCTTCTTCCACTCCGGGGACCTGCTCGAGATCGTGCCCGAGGACCCCCGGTTCTACCGCATCATCGGCCGCACCAAGGACATCATCGTCCGCGGTGGCATGAAGCTGTCGCCGGAAGAGCTCGACGTGCTGATCGCCGGCTGCGACGCCGTGGCAGAGGGGGCCGTCGTCGGTTATCCCGACGACGACATGGGCGAGCGGGTCTGCGCCGTCGTGGTGCCGAGGCCCGGCATGACGCTGACCCTGCCGGAGCTGACGACCTACCTGAAGGCCCGGGGTCTGGCGACGTACAAGCTGCCCGAGCGCCTGCTCACCACCGACGAGCTGCCTCGCAACCCGCTGGGCAAGCTGGTGCGAAAGGACCTGTCGGACTGGGTGGCGCAGCAGGAATGAACGAACGAGCAGTGAGCGACGCCACCGCGTCACCCGCGTCACCAGCGCCACCCCATCACCGGCCTGAGTCCCTGTTCACCGCAGGGGCCAGGCTGGGTTTCGACTTCGCCCAGGCAACCCTGGAGGTGGCGACGGCGACGGTGGGTGACGCCGAGCTTCAACGCGTGAGCCCCTCGGACGACCTCGGGCGACCAGTGCTGGTCATTCCCGGTCTGACCGGGAACGAGAAGTCGGTCCGGCGCCTCGTCGAGTACTTGTGCAGTCGGGGCTTCGTCGCTACGGCGTGGCCGTTGGGTCGCAACCTCGGCCCTCGTGGCGGGGAGACCTTCGAGACGCACCTCGACTCCGTGATGATGGTGATCGGGCCGATGCTGAGAAGCCTCGCCGACACGACGTCGCAGCCGGTGTCTCTGGTCGGGCACAGTCTCGGTGGGGTCCTGGCGCGGGAGATCGGTCGACGACTGGCCCCCGAGGTCGACCGACTCATCACCTTGGGGGCCCCCGTTTTCGGCGTCGGGGAGCGCGACAACCCGATCATCTCCCGCATCGGCCAGCAGATTCGTGGGCGCACCTCGTACCTCGAGATGATGAGCGGGCACGCTTACGGCCACTGGGACAGCCAGAGCCCCACCCGGCCCTGTGTGTCGATCATCAGCCCCATCGACCAGGTGGTCGATCGGGATATGGCGGCGATTCCGGTGGAGTCTCTGGACCCCGTCGTCGGCCCCATCCGAGAGAACGTCACCGTTCGGTCGTCGCACATCGGGATGACGTCGAACCCCTTCGTGCTGCTCGCGGTTGCCGACCGGCTCCTGGCGGATGCCGAGAGCTGGCAGCGGTTCGATCCCTTCCGGTACTTTCCCCACCGACTGGGGCCGATGGTCCGGCACGTCTACCCGCCCTCCCCCCACGCCGGTCAGTAGCGGCGGGGGGAGGACAGGGAGGGCGGGCAGGACGACAGGTCAGACGGGCCCGGGCGAGAATGCCGGAGCGCGGCGCAGTTCCCGCTTGAGCAGCTTGCCCACGGGGTTCCTCGGCAGAACGTCGATCACCTCGAGGCGCTCCGGCAGCTTGTACGACGCGATCTTGCGTTCCTGCAGGAAGCCGACGAGGTGGTCCAGCTCCAGCTGCTGACCATCGGCGAGCACGACGACGGCGGCTACTCGTTCCCCCATGACCTCGTCGGGATCCCCGATCACCGCCACCTCGGCGACGGCCGGGTGCGCAGCGATCATCCCCTCGAGCTCGGCCGGAGCGATGTTCATCCCACCGCGGATCACGACGTCCTTGGCCCGATCGAGGAAGTGCAGGTACTGCCCTTGGTCGCCACTGATCTCGAAGACGTCACCGGTGCAGAGGAACCCGTCGTCGTCGAAGGGGCTGCGGGCCGCATCGGAACCCACGTAGCCGGGGAAGATCATCGGCCCCGAGATGTGCAGCTCGCCGGGGCGGCCGGGTTCTGTGATCTCTTCGCCCGACTCCTGGTCGATCAGCTTGAGCTCGATCCATTCCGAGACCCGTGATGCCCAGCTCGTCCCGGGCGCCCCGTAGCGAGGGAAGAAGCTGGCGCGCTCGTCGGGGTCGGGGAAGTCCTCACCGTTGCTCAGCAGGCCGACGCCCTCGTTGGAGCCGAAGAAGTTGATGACACTGATCCCGAACCGCTGCTGCCAACCGCGCACCATCGGCGGTTGCAGCGGCGCCGACCCCGAGCCCACCCGGGTCAGGCTGGACAGATCGACGCGAGCGAGCATCTCCTCGTTGTTGATCAGGGCCCACAGGAGGGCGGGCGGGACCAACGTGTAGGTGACTCGCTCCCGGGCGATCTGCCCGAAGAACGTCGGCGGGTCGAAGGGGTGGTGCTGCACGAGCAGCGATCCGGTGCGCAGCCAGGGGAGCAGCATCCCGCAGATTCCGGCCATGTTGATCATCGGGAACGGATTGAGCAGCACGTCTTCGGTGACCACGTTCGGGGCGTCCACGCAGGCCCAGGAGAACGCCAGCCAGTCGTAGTGGGTGCGTTGTACGCCCTTGGGCTCGCTCTCGGTTCCGGACGTCCAGCAGATCGTGACGCAGTCGTTCGGGTCGTCGCAGCTGTCCGAGAGGTGCCGGGCGACTCGATCGAGCTGCTCAGCAGACGCGGGGCCGGGAGCCCAGTGCTCGGCGACGGCCGGCTGACCCGCCTCATCCGGGCTGCGGTCGTAGATGACCACTGAGCGCAGAGAGTCGATCCGGTCGGCGACCGCGGCGGCCTCGGCCGCGTGGTGACGTCCGCTGAGGGTGCGGCAGGTCAGCAACGTGGCGAAGGACGCACGGTTGCCCATCGTGACGAGCTCGTGCTCCCGGTACTGCATGGCAAGCGGCGAGACGATCGCGCCGATGCGCCAAGCAGCGAGGTAGACCTCGACCAGCTCGATGGTGTTCGGCAGCTGGACCCCGACCACGTCTCCGCGGCCGATACCGTGGTCGAGGAGCCTGGCCGCGAGTGCGCTCACCTCGGCGTCGAGCTCGTTCCACGACAGTCGACGCGGCTCTATCCCTTGCAGCGCAACGAGGTTGGCGGGGTCAACGATCGCGAGGGCATCACCACGCTCTGCGACCCGGCTGGAGAAGACGCCATCGAGGGTCTCGTCGGTCCACCAGCCCAGATCTCGATACTTGTCCACTCGCCATTGCGGATGCAGTCCGCGGCCGAGGGCCTTCTTGCGCACCGTCGTGTCCATGTCGCACACCTTCCTCTGAAGCTTCCTTCGTCTCCCGGGCGGTGCGAGTCCGCGCTGCCCGGCGAGAGGAAGATCGTTGTGATTTCGGCTGGCTAGGCTTATCGTACTGTTAATCACGCCGAGGTGACGGAGATTGCCCATGTACGACGACGAGTCCGGCTCGGCGTTCTTCAGGTCCCACCAGGAGCTGCTCGAGGCTGCGCGCGCGGCGATCCGCAGCCGTCAGAGCTGGAGCGGCTACGAGGGGCGCGTCCCCAGCCAGGACGACCACGGCGCCAGCGCCCGGTTCGCGGCCCAGCTCGGCTCACCCTTCGAACTGGTCGATCACCCGGGGGTCATGACGTTGCAGACCGATGAGGTCTCGCCGTACACCCGAGAAGCCCTGGGCATCTCCTACCCGCGGGCCACCGTGGACGAGCTGGTCGCCGCCGCCCGCAGCGCACAGGCACGGTGGAGCCAGGTCGGGCTCGAGGCCCGTGCGGGGCTCTGCCTCGAGATGCTCGAGCGCGTCTTCCGTCGGATTCGCGAGTCGGCCCTCTACGCCATGCACACCACCGGCCAGGGGCTGGGCATGAGTGTCGCGGGGAGCGGAACCAACGCTCTCGACCGGGGCCTCGAAGCCCTGGCGCTGGCCTACGACCAGCTCGCCCGGGTGCCGAACGAGGCCCGGTGGGCGCGGCATTACGGCACGGTCGAGGTGCGCCTGACCAAGAGCTACCGAACGGTGTCGCGAGGGCCCGCGGCCGTGGTGGCCTGCGCCAGCTTCCCCGCGTGGAACGTCTACCCCGCGGTCTTCGCCAACGTGATGACCGGCAACCCGGTGATCATCAAGCCGCACCCTTCCTCGGTGCTGCAGATGGCCTTCGCCGTGAAGCTGTTCCGCAGCGTGCTCACCGAGGTGGGCCTGGACGCCAACCTGGTCACCCTGTGCACCGACGACCTCGCGGCACCGGTGACCCAGGATCTGGTCACCCACCCGGGTGTGCGCATCGTCGACTTCACCGGCTCCGCGGTCTTCGGTTCCTGGATCGAGCAGAACGTCCGCCAGGCGATCGTCTTCACCGAGACCTCCGGCGCCAACCCGGTGGTGCTGCACTCGGTGACCGACGCCGATGCTCCCATCAAGGCCATCGCCGGAGCCGTCAGCCTCTTCTCGGCCCAGATGTGCGCGGCCCCGCAGAACATCTACGTCCCGGCCGGCGGCATCCGCACCGACGACGGCGTGCTACCCGTGGCCGAGTTCTGCGAGCGGCTCGTCTCCGCGCTCCAGCAGGTCTCCACGGTCCCGCGCCGGGCCGCGGCCGTGCTGGGTGCGGTGCAGTGCGATCGCACCCTGACCGAGCTGGCGACCCTGGCCGATGCCGTGCGCGGCCGTGGCACGGTGCTGCTCGAGTCGGCGCCCTACGCGCATCCCGAGTTCGAGCAGGCCCGCACCGCAGGTCCGCTCGTCGCGCTGGTGAACCTCGACGACCGCGACCTCTATGAGGTGGAGCGCTTCGGGCCGATCGTGTTCGTGATCGTCAGCCCCGACGCCGAGACCGCCCTCGCGCGGGCAGCCGGTGACGCCGCGAGCCTCGGGGCCATCACGTCGTTCGTGTACGCCACCGACGAGCCGTTCATCGCTCGTGCGGAAGACGCCTTCGCCGAGGCAGGAGCGGCGCTTTCGATCAACGTCACCGGCCCGATGCCGGCCAGCTTCTCGGCTGCCTTCAGCGACTACCACGTCACCGGCCTCAACCCGGCCGGCACCGCGACCCTGAGCGACGACTCCTTCATCACGGGTCGCTACGCCGTCGTGCAGTCACGGCGCCCCGACACCACGCCGACGTCCAGACCCACCTCTACCGAACCCGCCCTCGAAGCACAGGAGACCCACGCATGAGCCAGCCCCTCACCACCCGCTCATCGACCACGGCGCTAGGTGACCCCATCGCAGTGGCCGCGCCGGTGGACCAGAGCCTCAAGAACCCTTACCTGCTGGGCGTGTTCGCCCCGGTCGACAAGGAGCTCACGCTCGAGAACCTCGAGGTGATCGGTGAGGTGCCCAAGGACCTCAACGGGGTGTACCTGCGCAACGGGCCGAACCGCCAGTTCCCGGCCGCGGGTCGCTACCACATGTTCGACGGCGACGGCATGGTGCACGCGGTCCACTTCGAGAACGGCCGGGTGCGCTACCGGAACCGGTGGGTGCGCACCGAGGCCTTCGACGCCGAGGGCAAGGCCGGCAAGGCGCTGTGGAAGGGCCTCATGGAGGATCCGTCCGACAACCCGTTCGGCAACACCCACGGCCTGGGCATCAAGGACTCGGCGAACACCGATGTGATCTTCCACCGCGGCCAGGTGCTCGCCACGTGGTACCTGTGCGGAAAGCCTTACGGTCTCGACCCGCTCACGTTGGAGGGCCTGGGCGCCCAGGACTTCCTCGGTACTCTCGCCGGCGACATGATGGCCCACCCCAAGGTCGACGAGTCCACCGGCGAGCTCATGTGGTTCGACTACGGGCCCGATGTGAACTACCTGACGTACGGCATCATCGGCGCCGACGGTACCCAGACGCACCTGACCCACGTCGACCTGCCCGGCCCGCGACTGCCGCACGACATGGCGATCACCAAGAACTACACGGTGCTGATGGACCTGCCGTTGGTGCAGGACCAGGAGGCGCGCAAGAACGGGAAGTACCGCATCCTCTACGACAAGTCGCTGGCTTCGCGCTTCGCGGTGATCCCCCGTTACGGCGATGGTTCGACCGTGCGGTGGTTCGAGGCCAAGCCCTGCTACATCTACCACGTCATCAACTCGTGGGAGTCCGGTGATCGCATCATCATGGACGTCTGCCGGGTCAAGAGCCCGCAGCACCAACGCGCGATCAACCACCCGCTCGCCAGCATGCTCGCCTACCTGCGCCTCGACGCGCAGCTCTACCGTTACGAGTTCGACCTGCGCACCGGCCAGACCCACGAGCGCCCGCTCGACGAGGCGAACATCGAGTTCCCGAGCATCGACTCGAGGCTGATGGGCACCGACCACCGCTACTCGTACAACATGAGCATCGCCGACGAGCCGACCCTGCTGTTCGACGGCATCATCCGCTTCGACTCCGCAACCGGCACCAAGGAGGAGTACAGCTTCGGGCCGGGCTGTTGGGGGTCCGAAGCCCCGTTCGCGCCACGCGACGGTTCCACCGGCGAGACCGACGGCTACCTCGTGACCTTCGTCAACGACGAGGCGGCCGGCCGCGCCGAGGTGCAGGTGCTCGCTGCCGACGACATCGCCGCCGGCCCGGTGGCCCGGATCCTGCTGCCCGAGCGGGTGCCGTCCGGCTTCCACGCCTGCTGGGTGCGCGGGGACCAGCTGGGGTCCTGAGGGCAGTCACCTCGGTCAACGGGTCGCCGCCTCCGGTTCGAACCGGATCGAGGGGCGGGTCAGCGGCTGCTGGCAGGCGCCGCACAGGAGCAGAGGGACGAACTCGTACCCGCAGGCGCGGTGGTAGATGATCAGGTCGTCGCCGCGACCGGGTGAGTGGCCGGCGCGCGACCAGGCCACGAGCTGCGTGAAGACGCCGAAGAAGTCCAGGCCCTTCTGGGTGAGCCGGTACTCGTGGCCGCGTTGACCGGGGGTCGGCTGGGCCTCGAAGACGCCATGGTCGACGAAGAGCCGCAGCCGCCCCGAGAGCACGGACTGCGCTATGCCGAGGCGCTCCCGGAAATCGGAGAACCGCCTGGCCCCCAGCAGGGCGGTGGCCAGCAGCAACGTGCTCCACCGGTCGCCGAGGATGTCCAACGTCTGCGGGTCGAACGAGGCTGCGACGTCCAGCGGTCGCCGGCTGGTCTTGCGGTGGTGGCGTCGCCGACTGCCCGCCACGACCGCCTCGGCCGAGAGCGTCTCGGTCCACGTGTCCCGAGCGGTCACGTCGCGCACGCCACAGGCCGCGCAGGCCAGCAACGGCAGCGCCGCGCCGTCGCAGTCACGGTGGACCAGTCGCACCGGGTCCGTCGCCCGGCCGGGGGCCCACGTCTCGTCCCAGGCCCAGATCGAGACCAGCACGCTCCACAGCGCGAGCCCGGACTCGGTCAGCCAGTACTCCTCGCGGGCCCGGGTACGGGTGCGGTAGGGAACGCTCTCGAGGATGCCGGCAGCGACCAGCTCACGAATTCGGTCGGCGAGCACGCTCTCAGAGATGCCGAGCCGCTCGACCCACTGGGCGAACCGGCGGGAGTGGTGCAGGAAGGCGCTGTGCAAGATCATCAGGTTCCACTGATCGCCCAGGGTCAGCAGGGTGGCAGCCAGCGCGCTGACGTCGTCCACACCCTCCCGCGGTGCGCTCGGCTTGCTCATGGCCACGGAGTCTACGGTCGGGCCGAGCTGACTCCCTGCTGACTCCGTGCTGACTGCGTCGGATGCCGCAGGGCGGGGCTCTGGGCCGTTCGCTGGGCGTGCGCCGCATCGCGCCGTTGCCGGGCCATCGCAGTATGACTACGATAAACAAAGTCAGCTTGCGCGCCGCGACCACGTCGGGAGACCCATGATCACGCCACCGTCCGAGGCCTACGTCTACGAAGCGATCAGGTTGCCACGGGCTCGGGTCAAGAAGGCCGGCGGCACTCTCGCGGGAGTGGCGGCCCACGAGCTGCTGGCCCAGCTGCTGCGCGAGCTCGAGAGGCGCAGCCCCGCCGCATCCACGGCCGAGGACGTCGTCATCGGGGTCAGCACCGTGCACGGTGAACACGCCGGCGACGTGGCCCGGGTGGCCGTCCAGGCGGCCGGATGGGATGACGGCATCCCGGCCGGGGTCGTCTCGCGGATGTGCTGCTCAGGGCTGGACGCGATCGGCTCGGTGGCGTCCCGGATCCGGGCCGGCGATGCCGACCTGCTGGTGGCCGGCGGCGTGGAGTCGATGTCGAGGGTGCCGATGTTCAGCGACCGCGCGAGCATGGCGCTCGACCCTGAGGTGGCTGCGCTCAGCGGCTTCGTCACCATCGGGGTCTCCGCTGACCTGACCGCGCTGAAGTACGGGTTCCGGCGCGCTGAGCTCGACGAGTACGTCGTCCGCTCCCACGAGCGGGCCCTCGCGGCGCCGGCGTGGCAGCACGTGGTGCCGGTGGTCGTCGACGACGAGGTGCTGTTGGCCACCGACGAGGGGGCCCGGCCCGGCACGACGCTGGAGTCCCTGGCCGCGCTGAGCCCGCTCTTCGGCAACGACAGCGGCTGGGACCTGGTCGAGGCGCGCTTCCCGGAGGTGCGCCGCCCGGAGGTGGGTCTGCACACCGTGGCCAGCGCCCCGCAGATGTGCGATGGGGCCTCCGTGGCCCTACTCGGTTCGCGCACGGCCGAGGACCACCTGGGGGCTGCGCCCATCGGCCGGGTCGTCGGTTATGCCCACACGGCCGTTCGCTCTCCGATGCTCGACGCGACGGTGGGCGCGGTGAGCCAGGTGCTCGACCGAGCCGGGCTGACGACCCACGACGTGGACCTCTTCGAGATCAACGAGTCGTTCTCCGTGACCCCCTTGCTGGCCGTCCGCGAGCTGGGCCTCGACCTGGACCGGGTCAACCCCTACGGCGGTGCCGTGGCGTTGGGCCACCCCCTTGGTGCGAGCGGAGGGCTGCTGCTGGCCGAGGCCCTCGAAGCCCTGGGTGAGCGGGGCGGCCGCTATGCAGTCCTCGCCATCCCTGCCGCCCTGGGCGTCGCCTCGGCGATGCTGGTCGAGCGACTCTCCTGACGGGGCTGCGCACGGCCCCGCTGCGACGCGCGAATGGTCGCAAGTCCACTGGGCGGCCAGGACCGACGTGAGACGGTCGTGGGGATTCAGACGATGAGCTGCGTGCAGCGGAAGAGGGCGATCGTCCGCTCGTTGTCGTCCGAGACCACCGCGTCCCAGACCTGGGTTCGGCGGCCGCCGTGCGCCAGGGTGGCGACGGCGTGCACCCAGCCCTCTCGGGCGGTGCCGAGATACGACGTCGTGAGGTCGACGGTCGCGAAGCCTGCTGCCCCGTCGGGTAACGCCAGCCGGGCTCCGATCCCGCAGGCCGTGTCGGCCAGGGCCACCACGCTGGCGGCATGGAGCCGCCCGTTGGGGGCCAGGTGCGCCGGGGCCACCGGCATCTTCGCCCGCACCAGACCCGCGCCGAGCTCGACCACCTCGAAATCGAGCAGACCCGGGAGTCGTCCGGCGGTGAACTTCTGCCAGTCCTGGGGAGGGGGTGGGCTGCC
>JAKDLG010000208.1 GCA_030452985.1 Humibacillus sp. | reverse complement strand
GCCACGACTTCCACGGTGAATGGAACTACAGCCTGAACCCCACCCACCACGACACGCCCGCACCAGACCACGTTAATTAATCACGGGCTCTAAATGGCCTGGTCCTGGCACCGTTCAGTGGCTCATTAGCTGACGCCAATCACGAGCGTGCTGCGGGCGGCTTCGATGACGTCGTTGGTGATGACGTCGAGTTCGTTGATGCGGAGCACGCGCTGTATCTGCGGGAGGAGACGTTCGAGCAGGCGGAAGTTGCCGCGGGTGATGCGCTCGATGGCGGCGATGGCTTGTGCGTCGGTGAAGTCATCGAGGTCAAGGGTGTGGCCGAGTTTACGCCATTGCCGTTCGAGGACGAACAGCAGCTCGTCGTGGCCGAGGGTTCGGTACTGGTGGGCGAAGCCGAGTCGGCTGTAGAGCTGTGGGTAGTGCGCGAACTGCTTTTCGATGCCGGGCATGCCGATCAGGATCAATGCAGCCCCGGTGCGGTCGTACTGGTCGCGGAGCCATTCGATCGCTGTGGCAGTGAGCCGTTCCGCTTCGTCGACGATGACTAACTCGAGCTGGGACGGCGGTTGCCCATGGAGGTAGCTGACGGTGTGGCCGGTGAGTCGAAGGTGCTCCTCGACACAGATGTTCGTGTGGCGCAGGTCGTAGTCGAGTTCGTCCCGAAGGGACCGCAGGGATGCAGCGACCTGCGGTGTGTAGAAGACGGTGCGGGCTCGGTGCGCGGCCGCGTAGACCTTGGTGTCGCTCTCGGCTCGGGGGCCCCATTGCTTGATGAAGGGGCCGATGAGGTCCCAGTGGGCGTAGCGGCGGGCCGAGAGCGTCTTGCCGACGCCGGCGGCCCCGAAGCAGATCCCGATGGTCTGTTCCTTGCGGACGGCGTCGGCGAACTCGGTGAACCGGCGGTGCTCCTTCGTGACGATGAATTGGTTGGTCATCGCTGGTCCTCCTCGTAGATGCGAAGCCGCGGCCGATGCTCCCGCAACGTCGGCTCGGGTGGTGCGGGTGTTTGCGCTGCGGAGTGTGCGACGACGGCGATGCGTTCTTGGATCTGCCCGCGCAGCGCTCGACGGTGGGCGTTCCTGGCGGCCTGGATTTGCTTGAGGGAGACGGTTTCGCTCTGGTGCTCCGGGTTGACAGCGGTGCAGAGGTAGGCGTCGCGGTGGAACACGCGGATCTCGGTGATGTCCCGAGGGTCGTAGCGGATCGTCACTGCCGCGCCAACGAACGGCGCCAAGGTCGGGGATGTGTAGCGGAGGCCCTGGAAGCGGATGCCGTCGCGTTGCACGATGCGGGACGCGGGCACGGTCATCAGGAACCCGTCGAGCTGTTCAAGGGAGTCGGGCATGCGGGGCAGCCAACCGTCCCCGACCCACGCATTCAACGGCTTCTGTCCCGTTTCCCGATGCGCTCGAGTGTTGTAGTTGCCGATGAACGCGATGACTGCAGCGTCGAGGCCGGAGAGGTCGAGGACCGGTGACGGTGCGGGCATCCTCGTCGTCAGGTGGCCGGGGAGACCGGTGAGGAGCTCCGTGTTGATGGTGCCGAAGAACCGCTCGATCTTCCCGCGGCCCTGCGGTCGACCGACCGCTGAGTGCACGATCCGAAGGTGCAGGGAAGCGGCGGTGGCGCTGAGGCGGTGGCTGGTGAAGTCGGACCCGTGGTCGACGTAGAGCACCTCGGGGATGCCGCAAACGGGCCAATCGGGTTGGATCTTGTGCCAGATCGCCTGCCGGAGCGCGAGCGCTGTGTTCGCCGCCGACGGTGCGCCGAGGAACACCAGGTACCCGCACACGGCTCGCGAATGGTCATCGAGGATGACGGTTAGCCAGGGGCGAGCCGGCTTGCCGTCCGGGCCGACGATCAGGATGTCGAGCATCGTGTGGTCGGCCTGCCACACCGCATTGGGTCGATCGGCCCGGCGTCGCAGGAGCAGTTCGTGCTTGTCTCGGTAGGACGCCGGCCCGTCGAGTGCAAGGGTCACCATGCCCGGGTCGAGTGCGTGCACGATGTTCTGCACCGTTGAGTACGACGGTGCCTCTACACCGCGGTCGGCGCAGTGCTCGGTGAGGCGTCGGTGGATGGTGGCCATTGATGGACGCGGCCGGGTCAAGGCCAGCCCCTCGACGAGGTGCACGAGGTCCGGAGGTGTGTGCCTGATGCCACGGTCTGGGCGGACACTGTCGTTGAGCGCGTCGTAGCCGCCAGTTCGGTAGTGGGCGAGCCACCGCGTCAGGGTCCGACGCGGCACACCGGTCGTGCGGACGAGGTCGGCGAGCGGGATCGCGTCTTCGACATGCAGTCGAAGGATTCGCCACCGTTCGTCCGCGTCCACGAGGGCTACATCGTCGGGGATGGCTTGGTGCGGCGTGCGGTGACGGGCTCGGTGTGCTTCGCGAGGGTCCGGTAGATCGTCGTCCGGCTAACACCGAGGACGTCACCGATCTGCGCGACCGTCATGTCCTGCTGCTCATACAGCCGCCGTGCTGTCCGCACCTGGTCGGCCGAAAGCCGGGACGGCCGCCCTCCGGTCCGGCCTCGCGCGCGTGCCGCGGCAAGGCCCGCGTTGGTGCGCTCCTTGATGAGGTCGCGTTCGAACTCCGCCAGCGCGGCGAACACGTGGAAGACGAGGCGCCCGCCGGGGGAGGTGGTGTCGATGGTCTCCTGCAATGACCGGAACCCGACCCCGCGGTCGGCGAGAGCGTGGAGCTGGTCGATGAGGTCTCGGATCGATCGGCCGAGCCGGTCGAGTCGCCACACGACAAGGGTGTCTCCGGGCCGGATCTGGTCGAGGAGCTTGTCGAGCTCGGGTCGGCGCTCGAGGGACCCGGACATGGTGTCGACGAACACGCGGAAGCAGCTGGCGGGGGCGAGGACGACGTCCTCACCCCGGCAGACCAGCTACGGGCGGTTGATGCCGGAGAACGTCTCGAGTACGTCTTTGGCGTGGACGGTGGCGTCGTAGGGCATGTCACCGAGTCCCTTGGCGGCTGGCACCGTGGTGACTGGTTCCCACAGTGCTTCCGTGTTCCCGGAGGCAAGTGCGAGGAGCGCATCTCGTACGAACGTGTCGCGGACGATCTGCGCGTCGCTGGCGCCGGGCCGGGGCTGGCCGACGATGCCGTACATCTCCGTGCCGTGCACGGCGTGCGCTCCTTCGACGGGGCCGATGGAGAGGAGGTGCGCGTTCCCTCCGGCCGCCGCGTGTGCGAGCGCGCCGCGGGTCTGCGGCAGGGTGAAGGAGAAGTCGGTGAGCAGAGCCCCGCGGACCTGGACCGGTGTGCGCCCGTCCGTGTCGTAGGCGGCGACGATCGTGCGGGCGCGGCTGCGGGGCATGCGGTTCCGGGTGGCGAACTCCGCAACCAGGGCGTCGATGCTGCCTGGGTCGAACTCGTCGGTCTTGTGGAGTACCCACCAGTCGAGCTCATGGGTGGTGCTGCTGAAGAGGATGTTGATGTCGCGGTGCTGACCGGACTCGAGAACTCGCATGGGAACGTCGGCGAGGACGCCGTTGGGCCGAGTCCGGTCGTCGACGATCGCGATGAGATCGTTGTCCACGCCGTGCGCGGCCCCGGGGTCTGAGGACTGCGTCGCAGCCATCGTCTCGGCGAGCAGCTTCGCGTCGACGTCCAGGAGCTGCTCGGGGTCGTCCTGGAGTCCGAGTGCGGTGAGGACGGCGTGGGCGCGTTCTTCTGCTCCCCGGGCGGGCACCTGGCGTGCTGGCATGCCGGAGAACGCGGCGAGGTGGTGGTAGAGGCCGTCAGCGGAGGGTGCGGCCAGGAGGCTGAGGGCGGAGTACGCGCCAGCGCTGTGGCCGGTGACGGTGACGTTGTCGGGGTCGCCGCCGAAGCGGGCGATGTTCGCGCGGACCCACTGCAGCGCGGCGATGATGTCCTGCAGGCCGAGGTTCGTGGCTTCTGCGAGTGCGCCGCCGTACTGGGAGAGGGACAACCATCCGAAAGCGTTGAGCCGGTAGTTGATGGAGACGCCGACGGCGCGTCCGGTCGCAGCCAGGCCGGACGCGTTGGAGGTGGTCTGCGTGTTCGCGCCGAGCATCCATCCGCCGCCGAAGATGTACACGATGACCGGGAGGGGATCATCACCGGTGTCTGTGGGGGCCCAGATGTTGAGGTTCAGGCAGTCCTCACTGAACCCGTTGTCGGCCTCGAGCCAGCTGGTATCCCCGGCTTGGAGCGGTGCGGGGCCTTTCTGGTCGTAGGGCAGGCCGGGGTCGAAGGGCACGACTCTCGGGCTGCGGAAGCGGTCGGCGGTTGCGTAGGGGATGCCGAGCCAGGAGCGCACGGCGGACTGGTCAGCGGTGTCGGTGTGGGTCATGCGGAAGGTCCTTTCGAGGATCTGGTGTCGTCTGAGGTTGTCGAGTCGTCGTCGCCGCCGTGGTCGCCGGTGGTGGTGTCAGTGCTGGCCTCGCGATCGGCACGCAGTTGCGTCCAGTGGCGGAGCCGTTCGGTGATGGCGCGTTCGTAGCCTCCGGTGGTGGGTTCGTAGAACGTCTCCCGGGGCATGTCGTCGGGGAAGTAGTTGGCGCCGGAGAACCCGGTGTCGGTGTCCGGGTCGTACTGGTAACCGTTGCCGTAGCCGAGGTTCTTCATTAGCCGGGTTGGCGCGTTGAGGATGTGGGCTGGCGGCATGAGCGATCCGGTGCGTTTCGCGGCCGCATGGGCCTTGTTGAAGCCGCGGTACACCCCGATCGACTTCGGCGCGGTCGCGAGGTACAGCACCGCATGCGCGATGGCGAGTTCCCCTTCAGGTGAGCCGAGTCGTTCGTACACGTTCCATGCGGCAAGGGCCTGCTGGACGGCGCCGGGGTCGGCCATGCCGATGTCTTCGGTGGCGAAGCGGGTGATGCGTCGTGCGATGAACAGGGGGTCTTCGCCGCCGTCGAGCATCCGCGCCAACCAGTACAGGGCCGCGTCGGGGTCAGATCCACGCATCGACTTGTGGAGCGCGGAGATGAGGTTGTAGTGGCCCTCTTGGGCTTTGTCGTAGAGGGGGGCTCGCTTCTGCACGGCTGCGGCGAGCGTGGCCGCATCGACGGGCGAGGGAAGGGCCTGGATCTGCTCGATCATGTTCAGCAGGTACCGGCCGTCCCCGTCCGCCATCGCGATCAGCGCCTGGCGGGCGTCGGCGTCGAGCGGCAGTGGTGCTCCGAGCAGGTCTTCTGCTCGGCTGATGAGCGTGTCGAGGGCAGTGTCGTCGAGGCGCTTCAGGACGAACACCTGGCTGCGGGAGAGCAGGGCGCCGTTGACTTCGAAGCTGGGGTTTTCGGTCGTCGCGCCGACGAGGACGATGGTGCCGTCCTCGACGTAGGGAAGGAACGAGTCCTGCTGCGCACGGTTGAAGCGGTGGATCTCGTCGACGAAGAGCAGTGTGCCCTGCCCGACCTCGCGGCGCCGCTGTGCAGCCTGGAACACCTTTCGGAGGTCGACGACACCGGAAAAGGTCGCGGAGAGCGGCTCGAAGGCGAGGTCGGTCCGCTCGGCGAGGAGCCTGGCGATCGTGGTCTTCCCGCAGCCCGGAGGTCCCCAGAGGATCATCGACACCAGCCGTTGCACGGTCACCATCCGCCCGATTGGGGCGTCTTTTGCGAGCAGGTGGGCTTGCCCGACCACATCCGCCAGTGTGCGGGGCCGCAGCCGGTCCGCCAGGGGCCGGGACGCATCATCCACGTCGAACAGGGACGGCGGCCTGTTCACGAGTCCTCAGCCCCGTGGTGTCCGAGAGCGAGGTCATAGGAGCCGTGCACCAGATCCTCGATCAGTCGCTTCGTCACCCCCGGGCCGGAGCCGATTGAGATCCAGTGGTGCTTGTCGAGGTAGTGCCCGACGGTGATCGACTCGTGGTCTCGTCGGAGCGCTTCGGCGTAATGCGGGTCCGCCTTCACCGTGATGATCTGCAGGTCCGGGTCGTCCTCGGTGACGATGAGGAACACCTTGTCCCGCACCTTCCACACCTCGAGGTGCGGCGTGAACGGCCGACCAGTGTTGACGTGCTCAAGCCGTTTGGCCGCGTTGCGGGCGGTCTGCTGCACTTGCTCACCGGAGAGGGTCACTGGTCGTGCCTGCCGAACGTTCCCGGGTCCACAGGGCGCTGAGCGTGCGGCAGGCCCTCCACGACGAGGAGGTACGACTCGGTTACTAGGTCGTCGACGAGCTGCTTTCGCAGTTCACCGCCGGGATGCAGCGTGATCCAGTGCTGCTTGTTCATGTGGTACCCGGGGGTGACGTTCTCGTACTGCTCGCGCAGCGCTTTCCCGTCCTCAGGTGCCGCCTTGACGATGACGATGGGTTCGCCCGTGATCGCTGTCAGCAGCATGAACACTTTGTCGCGGACCTTGAAGACCTCCCACTCCGGACCGAACGGATGCTCAAGCCCCGCGCCGGGAAGTTCCTGCGCTCGCTCTCGAGCCTGCTCCTGCAGTGTGTTCTCATTCATGCGATCTCCGTTCTCGTGGACTACGCTGAAAGTACGTACCACTGTACGCACTTTACATCAAATGTGTACACTCGTACGCACTTGGTCTGAAATTGGAGAGAGCATGCGCCGCGGGAAACCGAACGATCCAGGACGCCGTTCGAGGATCCTGGAGGCGACCCTCGATGTCATCAAGACCGACGGGATCAGTGCGGTGTCGTACCGGGGTGTTGCCGCGCACGCCGAGGTGCCGCTGGGGTCGATGACCTACTACTTCCCCACCCTCAAGGGCCTCATCTTGACCGCGTTGGACTCCACCCGCAGCGAGCTCGAGCCCCGCTACGCGGCCCCGCTCCGTGATGCCCGCACCGCTGCGGACGTCGTCGACGCGCTCGTCGACGCGACGATCGGCTCCACAAGCCCGAGCCTGGCCGACATCCGTCTCTACGAGGAGATCCGCCACCGCGGCGCGCGGGATCCCGATGTGGCGGCAGTGCTCCAGGCAGTCGAGGACGATTCCCTCCTCATGCTGCAGCCCGTCGCCCCCACCCGTATCGCGCTCGCCATCAACGCCCTGCTGTGGGGCTGGTGGAGTCACCGCCTGGCCCACCCCGACACGTCGCTCGACGAAGCAACAGTGCGCGGACCCTACGAAGCCATCGTCGGACTCGCAGCAGCCGATCACCCAAGCCACAAGAAGGAACAACACCGTGCCTGAGACGATGCAAGCCATCCGGCTGACCGGCCCCGTTCCCCCTGAGGGCCTCACCGTGACAGAGGTGCCGCTCCCAGCAGTTGCGGCCGGGCAGGTCCGGATCCGCGTCCGTGCCTTCGGTATTAACGAGTCCGAAGTCACCAGCCGAAAAGGGGAATCCGGGCCTGACTTCTCGTTCCCTCGGGTGCTGGGCATCGAGGCTGTCGGCGTCGTCGACGCCATCGGGGACGGCGTCGACCTACCGATCGGGCAGAAGGTCGCGACGATGATGGGCGGTCTCGGCCGCACCATCGACGGTAGCTACGCCGAGCACACCGTCGTCGACGCCGCGAACACGATCCCCTTCGACACTCACCTCGACTGGGGTGTCGTCGGCGCACTTCCGGAGATGCTGCAAACCGCCCACGGGTCGCTGACGACCGGACTCCACCTGCAAACCGGACAACAGGTTCTCATCCACGGCGGCACCTCCACAGTCGGACTCACCGCCATCGCGATCGCCCACCACCTCGGCGCCACCGTCACCGCCAGCACGCGCAACCCAGCTCGAGCGGACCTGATGCGGCACGTCGGCGCCGACCATGTCGTCATCGACGACGACACCCTCCCGGTCGCCGTTAGCGCGATCGCGCCGCACGGTCTCGACGCAGCCCTCGAATTCGTCAGCGCCGCAGTACTCCCGGACGTGCTCGCGCTGACTCGCTCCGGCGGCACCGTCTGCTTCGTCGGCGCGCTCAGCGACGAGTGGACCATCCCGAACTTCTCACCGTTCGCGATCCCGAACGGCGTCCACCTCACTAGCTACGCCGGCGAAGCAGCCGACCTCTCCGCTGACGCCTTCGGTCGGTACCTCGACGCCATCGAATCCGGCACCATGCACATCGTCATCTCCGACACCTACACCGGACTCGACCAAGTCGCCGCAGCCCATCAGGACTTCGGCTCGAACCACCGCGTCGGCAAACGCGTCGTCGTCATCCCAACAAGGTGACCACACCGCCGCGCCCAGGTCGGGCAACCGCGCCACGAAGAGTTGCCAGGTCAGCGCCATCGAGCGTTGCTGCTCACAAGTACGGCAACGGACTCCGACCGCCACGGGCCGGAACCGCATGCAGCCTTGTTGCTTGTGTTTGTGCAGGTCAGGCCCGTTCGTACATGAGGGCCGGGGGTGGTGGTCCTGGGCTGCGCAGTGATTCATCTGATGCAATACTCAGACTAGTCTTCACTCGCCCTGGCGGGCGGCCCGTTCCGGGCTGAAAATGGGGTGT
>JAKDLG010000353.1 GCA_030452985.1 Humibacillus sp. | reverse complement strand
CTGTTGCTCGGCGGTGAGGGTGCCGGCGCCGGCCTGGCGGGCCCGGTCGTAGTCGTCTTGGGCGTCGGCGAGCTCGCGCAGATTGTGGTTCCAGTCGGCTTCCAGGGTGTCGGCGACGAGCCGGTTGGCGGGGTCGACGGCGAGGTGGCGGCGGCGGGCGGCGTCGGCGGTGTAGCCGGCGCGTTCGACGCTGGCGGCGCGGATCCGGTCGGCGTCGGCGGCCCGGTCGGTGAGTTCGGCGCTGACCGCGAGGGCGGTCTGCATGGCCAGCGGGGTGAGCGTGTCGAGCACCAGCGCGGCGACCGCGGCGTCGATCCCGGATCCGCACATCGACTGGCACGGCGGGGTGCCGGTGGCGATGCTCACGTTGGCAGGCGTAGTCGGGCACCGGGGTGCCGTCGCAGCGGGTGTGGTAGCCGACGGTCATCCGTTTGCCGCACCGGCCGCACACGACCATGCCTTGGAGCAGGGCGGGGCCTTCGCGGGGCGGTCCGGCCCGGCGGTCCTGTCCGTGGGAGGCGGCGTTGGCGGCGAGCCGGTCCTGGTTGGCCTCGAACTGCGCCCAGCTGATGTATCCGGGGTGGGCGGCGGGGATCAGGGTGGTCCACTCCTCGCGGGGCTTGAGGCGGGTGTGGGTGCGGCCCTCGATGTCCTTGATCTGTCGGCGCCGGCCGTAGCAGTAGGCGCCGGCGTAGCGGGGGTTGTGCAGCACGGACAGGGCGTGGTCGTGGCGCAGCGGCGTCCAGTACAACTCCCCGGCGTGCGGCCCGGTCAGGTGCCGGCCGGGGAACCTCAGGTGCTCGGCGGCGAAGGCCTTCACCACCGCGCTGGCCGAGCCGGTGACCTCGAAGCTGGTGAACAGGTGGTTGATGGCCTGCCGGACCCCGGTGTCGGGGTCTAGCACGACGGCACCGGCGGCGTCGTAGACCAGCCCGACCGGCAGCCGCACGGCCAGTTCCCCGCGGGCGGCCTTGGCCAGGATCCCGCCTTGGAGTCGGGCGCGGATGAAGTGCAGCTCGGCCTCGGACATGGTGCCCTCCTCGGACATGGTGCCCTTGAGCCCGAGCAGCAGCCGGTCGTTGATCGCGGCGCGGTCGTACAGCCCGTCCTCGTCGCAGATCAGGGTCCGGGTCAGTGCGCAGATCTCCAGCAGCCGGTGCCAGTCGGCGTTGTTGCGGGCCAGTCGCGAGCATTCCAGGCCGAGGACGATCCCGACCCGGCCCATGGACACCTCGGCGACCAGCCGCTGGAAGCCGGCCCGGTCGGTGGCCGAGGCGCCGGACTGGCCCTGGTCGACGTCGATCACGGTCACCTTCTCGGCCGGCCAGCCGAGCGCGACCGCCCGGCCGCGCAGGTCGTACTGGCGGCGGGAGGACTCGGTGTTGTTGACGACCTGGTGCAGCGATGACTGCCGCACGTAGAGGTAGGCGTGACGGCGGAGCTGCTCAGCGGTCACCTTGGTCGGGTGTTCACTCAGGGGTACTCCCTTCAGGACGTGGAGCTGTGGTCGGGGCGCGGTTCAGGCGTGCGCGAGCGCCATTTGGGTGAGCACGGCGACGATCTGGCCGGTGCCGGGCAGGGACGACAGCGCAGGAGTGGGTGGATCGGGGGTCGAGGT
>JAKDLG010000207.1 GCA_030452985.1 Humibacillus sp. | reverse complement strand
GACTCCCAGTTGCGCTTCTGGTTGATGATCGTGTCGATCGCGACGGTCGTCTTGCCGGTCTGGCGGTCGCCGATGATGAGCTGGCGCTGCCCGCGGCCGATCGGGGTCATGGCGTCGACGGCCTTGATGCCGGTCTGGAGCGGCTCGTGCACCGACTTGCGCTGCATGACGTTCGGGGCCTGCAGCTCGAGGGCCCGTCGCTCGGTGGTCTTGATCTCGCCGAGCCCGTCGATCGGGTTGCCGAGCGGGTCGACGACCCGGCCGAGGAACGCGTCGCCGACGGGTACCGACAGCACCTCGCCGGTGCGCTTGACCGGCTGGCCCTCCTCGATACCGGAGAAGTCGCCGAGCACGACGACACCGATGTCGTGCACGTCGAGGTTGAGCGCGAGGCCCAGCGTGCCGTCCTCGAACTGCAGCAGCTCGTTGGTCATGGCCGAAGGAAGGCCCTCGATGTGAGCGATGCCGTCACCGGCGTCGATGACGTGGCCGACCTCCTCGCGGGAGGCGGCACCGGGCTCGTAGGACTGGACGTAAGAGTCCAGGGCGTCGCGGATCTCCTCCGGACGGATCGAAAGCTGCTCCGTCATGTCAGGTCTTCTCCTCGGTATGACCCGGCTTGGCGGGTCGGTGGTTGTTCACAGCTGGTGGGGTGGTGCTCAGACGCCCATAGCACGGCGGGCGCCGTCGAGCTTGCGGATCACGGTGCCGTCGATGACCTCGTCGCCGATCTCGACCTTCACGCCGCCGAGCACGCGGGGGTCGATCAGCGTGTTGAGGTGGACCTTGCCGCCGTAGAGGGCGGAGAGGCCCGCGACGAGCCGCTCCTTGTCGCCCTCGGTGAGGGTGACGGCGGAGGTCACGGTGGCGGTCTGCTGGTCACGGCGACGGGAGGCCGCCTCGAGGAAGCCCTCGACGGTGCGGCCGAACCGCCGACCGCGGGGGGCCGACACTGCCTGACGAGCGAGCAGCGAGGTCTCCTCGGCCACCTTGTCTCTCAGCAGGTTGTCGACGAGGGCCAGGCGCTTGTCGGCAGGCACCGAAGTGTCTCCGAGAGCGGCGGCCAGGTCGGGGTCGGCCGCGACGATGCGCTCGAACCGGAAGAGCTCGTCCTCGACCCGGTCGACCCGCTCGTTGCTCTCGGCAGCCGCGACGACGGTCTCGACGGCGTACGACTCGAGGCTGTCGGTGAGGTCGCGGTCGCTGCTCCAGCGTTGACCGATGACCCCCTTGAGCACGGTGAGCGCGGCGTCGCTGACCTTGCCCCCGAAGAGGCGCTCGGTGAGCGACACCTTGTCGCCGCCGTCGCGGGCCGAGTCGGCCACGGCACGACGCAGGTGGGAGTTCGAGTCGAGCAGCCCCACGACCGAGAACAGCTCGCCGGCCAGCCGTGGCAGGTCGACGCCAGCGGTCAGAGCGGCCGTGAAGGCCTCGCGGCTCTGGGTCGCCGCGGCCCGTGAGGAACCCTGCATCAGGCGTCGCCGCCCTCACCCGTGGTGGGCGCGGTGCCCACCTTCTCGCGCACGACCTCGCCCGCCTCGAGCTCAGAAAGGAACCGCTCGACGATGCCCTTCTGACGGGTCTCGCTCTCGAGCGACTCACCGACGATGCGGCTGGCCAGCTCGGTCGAGATGCGCCCGACGTCGCCCCGCAGCGACACGACCGCCTGCTGACGCTCGGCATCGATCTGCTTCTTGGCGGTCTCGGTGATCCGGCTGGCCTCGGAGGCAGCCTGCTCACGCATCTCGGCGATGATCGCGCTGCCCTGGGCCTTGGCGTCCTCACGGATTCGCGACGCCTCTCCCCGGGCCTCGCTGAGCTGAGCCTGGTACTGCTCGAGGGCGGCCGTGGCCTGGGCCTGGGCCTCCTCGGCCTTGTTCATGCCGCCCTCGATGGCCGCGGTGCGGTCGGCGTAGATCTGCTCCAGGCGGGGCACGACCTTCGCTTTCACGACGAAGTAGAGAATCGCGAAGGTGACAATGCCGAAGAAGAACTCAAGCGGGTGCGGGACGATCGGGGCCACGGTGGCCCAGAAGCCGGTGTCGCCCTCGGCGGTCGCGAGCGCTGCGTGCATGCGGGTCTCCTGAAAGAGATACGGATGGAGGTCGACTGCCCGTGCGGGCGTCAGCCCTTGAAGACGAAGGCGAGGGCAATACCGAAGATGGCGAGCGCCTCGGTGATGGCCATGCCGAGGAAGGCGATCGGCTGGAGCATGCCGCGGGCCTCGGGCTGACGCGCGACGCCGTTGATGTAGGCGGCGAAGATGAGGCCGACACCGATGCCGGGGCCGATGGCGGACAGGCCGTAACCGAGGATGGCGATGTTGCCAGTCATGATGTGTCCATTTCCTTCTGGTCGGTCCCGCAGACGGGTTGTCAGCGGGGCTGGGGTTCGAGCTGTGGGTGGTGCGTGAGTGCTGCTGGTGAAACGTCTGGGGCGCCGGATGCTGCTGGGGCGCAGGAGGTGCGGGTCAGTGCTCGTCGGCGACCGCGCCGGCGATGTAGAGGGCAGCCAGGAGGGTGAAGACGTAGGCCTGCAGGAACTCCACGAGGATCTCGAAGAGGAACATGATGAGGGCGAAGACCCACGTGACGCCGCCGGCGATCACGAGGATGCCGCCGTTGGTCAGCATGTACCAGCCACCGGTGATGAACAGCACGAGCAGGATGTGGCCGGCGAACATGTTGCCGAAGAGTCGCAGGGCGAGGGTGACCGGCCGGGTGAACAGGTCGGTGATCAGCTCGAGCACGAAGATGAACGGCACCATCGCCTTCGGCAGACCGCTCGGCACGAGCGAGGCCCAGTAGCCGAAGAAGCCGTGCTTCTTCATACCGACGAAGTGGAAGACGATCCAGACGATCAGGGACAGCGCGATCGGAAAAGCGATTCGGCCGTTGGTGGAGAAGCTCATCGGGGGGATGACACCGAAGAGGTTGTTCGTGAGGATCAGCACGAACATCGTGAAGAGCAGCGGCACGAACCGCATGAACTCCTTGCTGCCGATGAGGTCTTTGGCCACCCCGTTGCGAACCAGGCCGTAGACGGCCTCGGTACCCATCTGGCCTCTGCTGGGCACCACGGCCTTCTTCTTCGTGGTGGCGAGCAGCCACCAGGTGATCAGGATGACCGAGAGCACGCTGAGCAGGATCGGCCGGGTGATGGCCCAGGGTCCGTCGGTGCCAAACAGTGGCTGCCAGAACTCCTCCACGCCCGGTGGAGTGAAGTCGGCGCTGACGGCGCTGACCGCAGTGGCCACGATGCTCACAGGTAACTCCTTTGAAGACGCTGGGCAGTACTGGTGTCACTGGGGCTGCTGTCGATGCTGTCGATGCTGTCGGTGGAGGAGACCGTCGGCGGCGCCAGCTCGACGCACGCGACGGGCCTGGTGAAACGGGGACGGCGAAGGGCCGTTCCGAAGACCACCGGGCTCAGTGCGTACCGTACCGGAACCAGATCAGGTAGAGCGACAACGCCATGCCGCCGACGATCCCCACCCCCACGAGCCACGACGTTCCGAGCCAGTGGTCGGCCAGAGCTCCGAGCCCTCCGTAGATCAGCGGGCCGCTCAACAGGTAGGCGATCGCTCGCCACGCGGAGTCCTGCTCGCTGGTGTTGAAGCGGCGCAGCCGCTCGGCCTCCGTCGCCGCGTCGGGCGGCGACGCGTCGTCGGGCGGCAGAGGTTCGCTGGGGTCGGTGGGCTCGGCCATGGTGGTCTCCAGTCTCAGGAATCACGGCGCGGCTCCTTCGGGGGGTCGGGCGTGTGGGCAGCCTCGTCGGCGCCGGTCTCGAGCGTGTCAACAGTGTCATAGACAAAGATGCGCAACCGCTTGTAGGCACGCATCTCGAAGAAGAGCCAGACCAGCGCGCACACGGTGATCGACACCCCGACGGCATACCCCGACACCCAGCTCGCGTCGCGGAGGGCGAACATGGCGACGCCCAGCACGAGCACCTTGAAGGTGTACGTGGCCATCACGATCATCATTACCGTCGTGGGAGCCAGGTCGGCGGTGCGCTTCATGACGAGCAGGGTGGCGCTGAAGAAGAAGATGACCAGCGCGGCGCCGAACGCGGCCGAGTAGGCCGCCTTAGGGCTCGAGAAGAAGCCGATCACGACACAGGCGAGCGCGGCGACGGCCGTCGGCACCAACGAGCCGCGCAGCAGCTGCGCGAACGCATCAGAAGATGATGCCTTCGGGGCCGGGATGTCGCTCACAAAAACCTGTCTGACTGCGTCGGTCGGCGTTCTGCTCGGACTGGAAATGCTTGAGGATGAAGCGGTTTGGCGCTCCTTCGACATCCGTTCCCAGACTGCCTTCAGGTGCTTGTGAATCCTATCACAAGCGTTCGGACGCCCTCCACCTCGGTAGGAGGACGGTCAGGCCGGCTCCGACGATCGCGGCGGCCAGCACTACAGCGAGCGGTCGCCAGCCGTCCCAGATCACGAAGGAGACCGATCCCAGGGCCACGATGCCAGTCCACAGGTAGAGGATCAGCACGGCCCGACGATGGCTGTGTCCGATCTTCAGCATCCGGTGGTGCAGGTGCAGGGCATCGGGCTGCCAGGGCCGCTGGCCCTTGCGGGTGCGCCGCACCACCGCCAGGACCATGTCGACCAGCGGCAGCAGCAACACGGCCAGCGGCACCAGGATCGGCAGGAAGGCGGCTGTCACCTGGTTGGCCGTCACGTCGCCGGGGTTCACGTTGCCGGTGAGAGTGATCGTCGCTGCCGAGAGCAGCAGCCCGAGCGTCAGGGCACCCGAGTCACCCATGAAGAGCCGCGCAGGATGGAAGTTGTGCGGCAGGAAACCGGCACAGCAGCCCACCAGAGCCGCCGAGATGAACGTGGCGGTCGAGAACACGTTCGCCGGCTCGAACGAGCGCGACACGATGTAGCTGTAGATGAAGAAGGCCAGAGCCGCGATGCCCACGACACCCGCGGCGAGGCCGTCGAGGCCGTCGATGAAGTTGACCGCATTCGTGGAGGCGATGACCACGATCACGGTGAACAGCACGAGCAGGGGTGTTGGCAGGTAGGTCTTCGTGCCGAAGATCGGCAACGAGAGCAGCTGCACCCCCGTGTAGGCCATCAGGCCGGCGGCGAGTATCTGCCCCGCGAGCTTGGTCAGCCAGTCGAGCTCGCGGATGTCGTCGAACGCGCCGACGAGGCAGACGATGCCGCCGGCGGCCACCACCCCAAGGATCTGCTTCTCCGAGAACAGCGTGCCGAGGTAGGGCAGGGAGCGGGCCACCAGGGCCGCGGCGACGAAGCCGATGTAGATGCCCACTCCCCCGAGGCGCGGGATGGGCGTCGTGTGCACGTCGCGCTCGCGGACGGCCGTGAAGGCGCCGGTCGCCACGGCGAAGCTGCGCACCAGCGGCGTGATGATGTACGTGACCGCAGCGGCCACGAGCAGAACCAGGACATACTCGTGCACTCAGCCACCGACCCCGAAGAGCCGCACACCCGCAGGCATCGCCGACCGGTCGGGCGGGTCGGCGCGAGCACGGCTGGGCGGATGCCGCGGGGCCGGGCCAGCGGCATCCGGCCCCCATACGGTGACGGGCACGGCGCGGGCGATCAGCGCGGGTAGGCCGGGAAACGGCCGACCAGCTCGGTCACACCCGCCCGGACGTCCTTGCTGACCGGGTGCTCGGGGTCGGCGTCGCCCTCGGTGACGGCTCGGTGGATGAGGGCGGCGATCGTCTTCATCTCCTCCAGGCCCATCCCCTGCGTCGTCACCGACGGGGTACCGACCCGGATGCCGGAGGCGATGTTGGCCTTCTGCGGGTCGAACGGGATGGCGTTCTTGTTCAGCACGATTCCGGCGGCGTCGGCCCGAGCCTCGGCGTCGCGGCCGGTCACGCCGATGCCCTGCAGGTCGAGCAGCGCGAGGTGCGTGTCGGTGCCCCCCGTGGTCGGGCGGATGCCGAGCTCGAGCAGGCTCGCAGCGAGCTGACGGCAGTTGGCGATGACGTCCGTGGCGTACTGGGCGTACTCGGGGGTCATAGCCTCCTTGAAGTTGACCGCCTTGGCCGCGATGGTGTGCATCTGCGGGCCGCCCTGCATCATCGGGAAGATCGCCTTGTCGAGCGCCGCCGCGTGCTCCTGCGTGCAGACCAAAGCGCCGGAGCGCGGGCCGCGCAGCACCTTGTGGGTGGTGAAGGTGACGACGTCGGCATAGGGCACGGGCGAGGGGATCGCCTTGCCGGCCACCAACCCGATGAAGTGCGCCGCGTCGACCCAGAAGATGGCGCCCACCTCGTCGGCGATCGCCCGGAAGCGCTCGAAGTCGATGAGCCGCGGGATGGCCGAGCCACCCGCACAGATCACCTTGGGGCGGTGCTCCCGCGCCAGGGCCTCGACCTCGTCGTAGTCGATGTTCTCGGTCTCTTTCACCACGCCGTAGTGCACGGCGTCGAACCACTTGCCCGAGAAGGAGACCCTGGTGCCGTGCGTCAGGTGACCGCCCATCGGCAGGCTCATCGCGAGGATCTTCTCGCCCGGCTTCAGGAAGGCGCCGTAGACGGCCTGGTTGGCGCTCGCTCCGGAGTGCGCCTGCACGTTGGCGTGCTCGGCGCCGAAGAGCTCCTTGGCGCGGTCGATCGCGAGGGTCTCGGCCTTGTCGACCTCGCTGCAGCCCCCGTAGTAGCGCCGACCGGGGTAGCCCTCGGCGTACTTGTTCGACAGCGTCGACCCGAGTGCCGTGAGCACAGCCGGGCTGCTGAGGTTCTCGCTGGCGATCAGCTGCAGACCGCTGCGGATGCGCCCCAGCTCGGAGAGCAGCACGTCGGCGATGTCGGGGTCGAACGCGTTCAGAGCGTCGAAGTCGGAGCCGTAGAAGGTCTGGTCGTGCGCCATGAGAGATCTCCGGGTGGTCGCGGGTTGGTCAGGAACCTCGAGGGGTGGGCCGGGAGCAGGCCAACTCTAGTCCGCCGGGCTTGGTGATCGGTCAGGCTCGCTGCCCCCACCCGGCTCGGATGCCGCTCCGCTCGGCTCGGCGGCCCCCGCGGCGTCGGGCCCGACCTCACCAGCCTCGGACTCGGCGTCCTGGGCCTCGCTCTCGACCGAATCGGCCTCGTCGAAGCCGTCGTCAGCGGCATCCGTCTCAACAGGGTTCTCGGCCTCGGGCTCACCACCGGCCTCGGCAACATCTGGCTCGGCATCATCCGGCTCGCCATCATCCGGCTCGGCGTCATCCGGCTCGGCCTCGTCGGGAACGAGGGCCGCGTCGATGACCTCCTGCGCGATGGCGCCGAGGCGCAGGGTGATCGGCGCCTCGCCCGTGCAGTCGATGATCGTCGACGCCTCGCCGTCGGAGGACGGCCCGGTGTCGAGGTAGACGGCGACCGACTCGCCCAGCATGGCGACGGCGTCGTCGACCGAACGCGCGGCGGGGTCACCGGTCGTGTTGGCGCTCGTCACGGCCATGGGGCCGATCTCGCCCAGCAGCTCGAGGGCCACCTCGTTGGCCGGCACCCGCAGCGCCACAGTGCCGTTGGTGTCGCCGAGGTCCCAGTGCAGTGAGGTCTGAGCCTTGAGCACGAGGGTCAGCGGGCCGGGCCAGAACCGCTCCATCAGGGTCTGCGCGTAGTCGGGCACCTGCGTGGCCAGCCCCTGAGCCGTGCGCGCCGTCGGGATGAGCACCGGGGGCGGCATGTCGCGACCGCGCCCCTTGGCCGCCAGCACCGAGGCGACCGCGCCCGCGTCGAAGGCGTCGCATCCGATGCCGTAGACCGTGTCGGTGGGCACCACGACGAGGTCTCCGCGGCGAACGGCCGACGCTGCAGCGTCGACGCCCTTTGCTCGCTCGTCGGGGTCGGAACAGTCGTAGCGGTCGGTCACGAGGGCGAGCCTACTTCCGCACCCCGGCCGCACTGTCCAACGGCCGTTTCTCGCCTCCCGCCGTGCGAGGTCAGGGCGTGGGGCTGCCGACCCGACGGGCCGAGGCCACCCGCGGTCGACCGGTGAGGTCGTCGTGGTCGGCGACCTGCGACCAGGCGCCCGCTTGGCGCATTCGCCGGGGCAGGCTCTCACCCTGCACATCGGCGTGCTCGACGAGCACCAGACCGCCTGATCGCAACAGCCCGGCCGCGACCGCGATGGTCTGCAACGGGATGGCCAGTCCGTCGTCGCTGCCGCCGTACAGAGCGACCTGCGGGTCGTGGTCGCGCACCTCGGGATCGTTGGGCACCGCGCCGACCGGAATGTACGGCGGGTTGATGGTCACGACATCGACGGCCCCGGCCCAGTCGAGAAGACACGGCTTCGTCGCGTCGGCGTGCACGATCTCGACGTCGAGACCGAGCCGGTCGCGGTTGGACACCGCCCACGCACAGGCCGCCTCGGAGACCTCGACACCGCGCACCACGGCATCCGGCCGCTCCGCCTTGATCGCGAGGGCGATGGCTCCCGAACCCGAGCACAGGTCGACCGCAGCGAGCGCATCCGCACGTACAACTTCCCCGAGAATCGCATCAGCG
>JAKDLG010000206.1 GCA_030452985.1 Humibacillus sp. | reverse complement strand
TGAGCTCGTGCAGGCACTCGAAGTAGGCGACCTCGGGCTGGTAGCCCGCCTCGACCAGGGTCTCGAAGCCGTACATGACCAGCTGTGAGGCGCCGCCACAGAGCACCGCCTGCTCGCCGAAGAGGTCGGTCTCGGTCTCTTCGGTGAAGGTCGTCTTGATACCGCCGGCCCGCAGGCCGCCGATCGCCTTGGCGTAGCTCTTGGCCACGTCCCACGCCGATCCGCTGGCGTCCTGCTCGACGGCCAGCAGCACGGGAACCCCACGGCCGTCGGCGAACTCGCGCCGCACGATGTGTCCCGGCCCCTTCGGGGCGACCATGATGACGTCCGAACCCGGGTCGGGCTTGATGTAGCCGTAGCGGATGTTGAAGCCGTGCCCGAAGAGCAGCCCGGCGCCCTGCTTGAGGTGGGGCTGGATGTGCTCGGCGTAGACCCCACGCTGCACCTGGTCGGGCGTGAGGATGACCACGAGGTCGGCCTGCTTGACCGCGTCGGCCACCGAGAGCACGGTCAGCCCCTCGGCTTCTGCTTTGGCCCGGCTCTTGCTGCCTTCAGCGAGACCGATGCGAACATCCACCCCCGAGTCACGCAGGTTCAGCGCGTGAGCGTGGCCCTGGCTGCCGTATCCGATGACAGCGACCTTGCGCCCCTGGATGATCGACAGATCAGCGTCGTCGTCGTAGAACATCTCGGCCATCGTGGCCTTCTCCTTCGGTTGGGTGTCGCGGCGGGTGTGCCGCAGTGCTTGAGCGGTTAAGGGGGCTGCTGCGGGACTGCTGCGGGCCGACGCCTCAGGCGCTGCGCAGGCTGCGGTCGGTGATCGAGCGCGAACCACGGCCCACCGCAACCATGCCCGACTGCACGAGCTCCCTGACCCCGAACGGGGCCAGCACGTCGAGCAGGGCCCGCAGCTTCTCGGTGTCGCCCGTGGCCTCGATCGTCATCGCGTCGGTCGAGACGTCGACGACCTTGGCCTTGAACAGCGCGATGGTGTCGATGACCTGGCTCCGGGTCACGGCGTCGGCCCGCACCTTGACGAGCAGCAGCTCGCGCTGAACCGAGGCGTGCTTGTCGAGCTCGACGACCTTGAGCACCTCGATCAGCTTGTTGAGCTGCTTGGTCACCTGCTCGAGAGCGCTGCCCTCGACCTCGACGACGACGGTCATCCGCGAGATCTCGGGGATCTCGGTCGGGCCGACGGCCAGCGAGTCGATGTTGAACCCGCGGCGGGAGAAGAGTGCTGCGACACGCGTCAGCACGCCGGGCTTGTTCTCGACCAGCACCGAAAGGGTGTGCTTGCTCATGGGTTCATTCCTCGCGTTCCCAGACTGGCGCCTCGTGCCGCGCTGCCAGAATCATGTCGTTGCTCACGCCGGAGGGCACCATCGGCCACACCATGGCGTCGCGGTGCACGATGAAGTCGATGACGACCGGCCGGTCGTTGATCTCCAGTGCCTTCTTGATGACCTCGTCGACCTCCTCGACCGTCTCGGCCCGCAGCCCCACACAACCGTAGGCGTCGGCGAGCTTGACGAAGTCGGGTACCCGCGAGGTGGTCGGCTGGAGGTCGGTGTTCGAGTAGCGCTCGCCGTAGAACAGCGTCTGCCACTGCCGCACCATGCCGAGGCTGCTGTTGTTGATGATCGCCACCTTGACCGGGATGTGGTTGATGACGCAGGTCGCGAGCTCCTGGTTGGTCATCTGGAAGCATCCGTCGCCATCGATGGCCCACACGGTGCGCTCCGGCTCGGCCACCTTCGCCCCCATGGCGGCCGGAACCGAGAACCCCATCGTGCCCAGGCCCCCGGAGTTGATCCACGAGTTGGGCCGCTCGTAACGCACGAACTGAGCCGCCCACATCTGGTGCTGGCCGACACCGGCGACGTAGGTGGCCTCGGGGCCGCTCAGCGCACCGATCCGCTCGATGACGTACTGGGGCGACAGGGTTCCGTCGTCGCTCGTCGTGTACCCGAGGGGGAAGCTCTGCTTCCAGCCGGCCACCCGCTCACGCCACTCCGCGAAGTCCCACTCCCCCGAGTCTGCCGGGGCGGCAGCACGATCGGCCGTGATCTGGGCGATGAGGTCGACGATGACCTCGCCGACATCGCCGACGATCGGCACCTGGGCCGTGCGGTTCTTCGAGATCTCGGCCGGGTCGATGTCGGCGTGGATCACCTTGGCGTCGGGGGCGAAGCTCGACAGCTGGCCTGTGACCCGGTCGTCGAATCGGGCTCCGAGGGCGATGATCAGGTCAGACTTCTGCAGCCCGGTCACCGCCGCGACGGTTCCGTGCATGCCGGGCATACCGAGGTTGAGCGCGTTGCTGTCGGGCACGGTGCCGCGCGCCATGAGGGTCGTGACGACCGGGATCTGCGTCAGCTCCACGAGCTCGCGCAGCGCATCGCTGGCATGGCCGCGCACCACGCCTCCACCCACGTAGAAGATGGGTCGCGCTGCCGCGGCCATGAGATGGGCGGCCTCGCGGATCTGCTTGCCGTGCGGCCTGGTCACCGGCCGGTAACCGGGCAGGTCGAACACGGGCGGCCAGCTGAAGGTCGTCTTCGACTGCAGGGCGTCCTTGCTGATGTCGACGAGCACCGGGCCGGGGCGACCTGTGCTCGCGACATGGAAGGCCTCCGCGATCGCCTGAGCGATTTTGCCGGCATCCGTCACCAGGTAGTTGTGCTTCGTGATGGGCATCGTGATGCCGCGGATGTCGGCTTCCTGGAAGGCGTCGGTACCGATGGCGGCACTGGCCACCTGGCCCGTGATGGCCACCATGGGCACGGAGTCCATGTAGGCGTTGGCGATCGGGGTGACGAGGTTGGTGGCCCCGGGGCCCGAGGTCGCGAGGCAGACACCGACCTTGCCGGTGGCCGAGGCGTAACCCTCGGCCGCATGGCCGGCCCCCTGCTCGTGCCGCACGAGGATGTGGCGCAGCTTCGTCGAGTCGAGCAGCGGGTCGTAGGCGGGCAGAATCGCGCCGCCGGGGATGCCGAAGATGTTCTCGGCCCCCACCGCCTCGAGCGCGAGCACGAGCGCCTGGGCCCCAGTGACCTCGAGAGTGACCTCCACCTCGGCCTCGGCCCTGCCGTTGGTCGGGTCGGGCGTCGCAGACGAGCCCGTTCGGGGCCGGCCCCGCGAGGCCACGTCTGCGGGCGATGGTGCCTGCTTCGTCGTGTCGCTCACGATCTCTTCCTTCGTCATCGATGGTGCCCTCGGCCGCTGGTCGGCCCTTCCCACTCACAAAAAAACCCTTCTGTCCGCAAGGGACGGAAGGGAGCGCGCTGACCGGTCGAACTGGTCTGCGCGCTAGGGAAGTACGAGGAGATGTGCCACGTCCCTACCGTCCTACGCTGCCCCACCGGTGTCAATCATCCACCGGTTGAGTCTCAGGATGTGACCAGCCTGTCTCACCCACTGTCGCGCCCGCCGAATTCGGTGGTCGCGACCCGGCACGTGCCCAGCACCCAAAGTCGAGTGGCCACTTCCGTACACGACGGTCCGTACGAAACTGGCCACTCGACGTGGGAGGCGCCGGTCTCCCGGCGGGCGCGGCGGTGACGTCAGTCGCAGACGGCGCCACGGCTGGCGCTGCCGACCAGCTTGCGGTATTTGGCCAGGACGCCCCGGGTGTACTTCGGCTCCGGGTGGGTGACGCCCGCGGCCCGACGGCGCTGCATCTCCTCGTCGTCGACGAGCAGATCGAGCAGCCCGCCCGCGACATCGAGGCGGATGGTGTCGCCATCGTGCACGAACGCGATCGGGCCGTCGTCGACGGCCTCGGGGGCCACGTGCCCGACGCAGAGCCCCGTGGTGCCTCCGGAGAACCGGCCGTCGGTGAGCAGCAGCACGTCCTTGCCGAGACCCGCGCCCTTGATGGCACCGGTCACGGCAAGCATCTCGCGCATCCCCGGGCCGCCCTTGGGTCCCTCGTAGCGGATGACGACGACGTCGTTGGGCTTGAGCTCACCGTTCTCGACGGCATCCATGGCCGCTCGCTCGCCGTCGAAGACCCGGGCCGTGCCCTCGAACACCGAGTCGTCGAACCCGGCCGACTTCACCACGGCGCCGTCGGGGGCGAGCGAGCCCTTGAGGATCGTCAGGCCCCCACTGCTGTGGATCGGCGCGCTCATCGCTCGCAGCACCTTGCCGTCGAGGTCGGGGGGCGCGATGTCGGCAAGGTTCTCGGCCAGCGTCCGCCCGGTCACCGTGAGGCAGTCGCCGTGCAGCAGGCCGGCGTCAAGCAGGGCGCGCATGACCACCGGCACCCCGCCGACCCGGTCGATGTCGGTCATGACGTACTCGCCGAAGGGCTTGACGTCGGCCAGGTGCGGCACCTTCGCGCCCACCCGGGCGAAGTCGTCGATAGTGAGGTCGACGTCTGCCTCGTGGGCCATGGCGAGCAGGTGCAGCACGGCGTTGGTCGACCCGCCGAAGGCCATCACGACGGAGATGGCGTTCTCGAACGCCTCCTTCGTCATGATGTCGCGGGCGCGGATCCCCTGGCGCAGCAGGTTCACCACCGCCTCACCCGACTTGCGGGCGTAGCCGTCGCGGCGACGGTCGGTGGCCGGCGGCGCGGCCGAACCCGGCAGCGACATGCCGATGGCCTCCGCCACCGAGGCCATCGTGTTCGCGGTGTACATGCCGCCGCAGGCGCCCTCGCCGGGGCAGATGGCGCGCTCGATGGCGTCGACGTCGGCTCGCGACATCTTTCCCGCATTGCACGCGCCGACGGCCTCGAAGGCGTCGATGATCGTGACCGTTCGCTCGCTGCCGTCAGAGAGCTTGGCGATGCCCGGCAGGATCGAGCCGGCGTAGAGGAACACCGACGACAGGTTGAGCCGGGCGGCCGCCATGAGCATCCCCGGCAGGGACTTGTCGCAACCCGCGAGCAGCACTGACCCGTCGAGCCGTTCGGCGTTCATGACCGTCTCGACGGAGTCGGCGATGATCTCGCGCGACACGAGCGAGAAGTGCATGCCCTCGTGCCCCATCGAGATGCCGTCGGACACCGAGATCGTGCCGAACTCCAGCGGATAGCCACCGCCCGCGTGCACCCCGTCCTTGACCGCCTTCGCCAGCCGGTCGAGCGAGAGGTTGCACGGCGTGATCTCGTTCCACGAGCTGGCGACGCCGATCTGCGGCTTGGCGAAGTCGTCGTCGCCCATCCCCACGGCGCGCAGCATCCCTCGCGCGGCGGTCTTCTCCAGACCGTCGGTGACGTCGCGGCTGCGGGGCTTGATGTCGGGGGTCTGAGTCATGCTCGTCAGCATAGAACCGGCCCCGCCGACCGCATACGGCATCTCAGCCGACGATCAGGCGAGGCGCCCGGATGCCGGTCAGCCCCGGCTCACGTGGAAGCGGAGCAACGAGCACACACCGAGGTCGAGATCTGCCCACTCCCCTGCGTACTGCAGCACGGCGAGCCCGCTCGTGACGAACCCGGCGGCCAGGGCGTCGTGGGCCTCGCGGGAGCCGTCGCCGTCAGAGAGGAGACTGGTCAGGTTGGCCATCGTGGGGTTGTGCCCGACCACGAGCACGCCGACCATGTCACCGGCATCCTCACGGATCGTCTCGAGGGTCTGTTCGACTCCCCCGAGGTACACGCTGCGGCGGAACTCGACGAACTCGGCGTTGGCTCCCCCGTGGCACGCCTGGTCCCACGTCTGACGGGTGCGCATCGAGGTCGAGCAGATGACGAGGTCGGGCACGAGCCCCTCGTCACGCAGCCAGCGGCCGGCGGCCGACGCGTCACGCCGGCCCCGGGCGGCCAGCTCACGGTCGTGGTCGGGCTTGTCGAGCCCCTCCTCGGCCTTGGCGTGACGCATCAGAACGAGGGTCTTCTCACGGGCGACGTTGCTCATGCTCCGAGCATGCTCCCTCGACCGATACTTGTCAGCCGCCAAATCGCCGTCGGAGCGCTAGCTCGGGCTTGATGCACGCGGGAGTCCAGACCCGGGACCGGCGGGCCGCGTAGGTCGAGAGCGCGAGAGCGGAGACGACGAAGACCGCCAGCACGGCCAGGTCGCCGAGCACCGGCCCGAGGGCTGCGCCGTACATCAGCGGGCGCAGCCCGTCGATGGCGTAGCTCATGGGAACGACCTGGGGGATCGCCCGAAGCGGTGCGGGCAGGGTCTGGCAAGGGAAGATGCCACCCGCACCGACAAGCTGGATGACCAGGAACACGAGCCCGAGGAACGTGCCGGTGGCGCCGAACCGCGCTGCCAGAGCGCGCAAGATCGCGACGAAAGTGAGCGAGTCGAATCCGAGGAAGAGCAGCGCTGACCGTGCTGTGCGGCCCGCCCCCTGAGGCAGGGCCTGACTCAGCCGCCCGACACGGCGTTGACGATGTGCACGCGCGCGCCGCTCGGCACGACGGTCTCCACCCCGCCGCTGCGGGTGGCATCCTCACCGTTGACGAACACCTTGACGTGGCGACGGATCTCGCCCCGTTCGTCGCGTACCTTCCCGTCGAGGATGCGGTGCTCGAAGAACGCGCGGTCGAGCAGCTCACGAACGGTCTGCGACTGCCCACCCCCGTCGACCTCGATCTCGGACACGCCACCCGCAAGGTCGCGCAGCATGCCCGGCAGGATCAGTCGAACGGTTGAGGTCGGCATCCGAAATCCTTTGTTAGTCAGGCGGTTTCACGTCGAGGCACCTGCGCCGCTCGCACCACGAGCACGTCGGGCAGTTGGGTGACGATGCGCGCGAACGACTCGCCCTCGTCGACCGAGGCGAACACGTCGCCGTTGCGCGTGCCGAGGTAGAGCCCCACCGGTTCGTCGGCGTCACCGCCGTCGGTGCAGGCGGCGTCGCGCAGCACGCAGGTGAAGCTGTCAGTCGGGAGGCCCTGCGCCTGCCTGCGCCAGTTGTCGCCCGAGTCGTCGGAGCGTTGCACCTGAAGGTGGGCATCGGGAGGGATGCGTTCGCCGTCGTCGGCGACCGGAACGTTCCAGACGACGCCGGGCCGGCGCGGGTGGGCCAGGATCGTGAAGCCGAAGTCGGTGGGCAGCCCGTCGGCGATCGACTGCCAACTCTGCCCGCTGTCACCCGAGCGGTAGACCCCTTTGTGATTCTGGGCGAACAGCTCTCCGTCGACGCCGCGAGCCACCTTGTGCACGCACTGGCCGAACTCCGGATACTCGTCGTCGGGCAGGAAGTAGGCGCGGATGCCGGGGTTGCTCGCCGACCACGACTCCCCCGCGTCACTCGAGCGGTAGACCCCACCGGCACTCATGGCGACGAGCAGCGCCTCGGGGTGGCCGGGCTCGGGGACGATCGTGTGCACCGCCCCTCCGCCGAAACCCGGCTCCCAACGGGGCCGGTGGGGGTGGTTCCACAGGCCCCTGACGAGGTCGTAGTGACGCCCGCCGTCAGCACTGCGGAACAGGGCGTGCGGTTCGACACCGGCCCAGACGACGTCGTCGTCGTTGGGGTCGGGCGTCAGCTGCCAGATGCGCTCGAGGGCGGTCTCGGTATCGCTGGGAAAGGCCACCGCGCGGTCGGCACTCTCGGTGAAGGTGCGCCCGCCGTCGTCGCTCGTCTGCACGGTCGGGCCCCAGTGCCACGACTTGACACCGGCGAGCACGGTGGAGCGGCCCACTCTGGTGTCGATCGCGAGGGAGGCGACCTCGCTCATGAGGAAGTGCGGGCCCTCCACCGACCACGTGCGGCGGTCGTCACTGCGGGCGATCCACAGGCCTTTGCGGGTGCCGATGGCAACGATGTACTCCGTCGTTCCGCTCATGTTCACAGTGTCCACTATCGTTCTGACACTGACAAGAGTGGATTGTCAGCCGAGTCAGCGGCATCTTCTGGCGGAGGCGCGACGCTGGAGGCCCTGACGCGGCCGGTCCTGCTGGGTATCGAGCTTCGCTTCGTTGCGGCTGACGCCGTCGAGGTCGCCGGCAGCTATGCGGCCGACGAGGCTCGGCTGACCGGGACGACAGTGCGGCCCCCCCTAAGCCTCAATCCACCGATGGGCTGGTGATGGTTGGTCTGATCGGGCTCGCGGACTGAGGCTGGGGTGGGGGGTGTGGGTGATGGCCCGGCCTCGCTGTCGGGGTGTTCCGTGGGTCCTTGTTTGCGACGTTGTCGGCTGGGGTGGTCAGGTCCGTGCGGTAGCCGGAGGGGGGCCGCAGGTCTGGATGAACAGCTTGGTCCAGGCGTGTTCCCAGGGCCAGGCGGTGGGCAGGTGCAAGGCCAGGCGCCGAGCCGAGGAGGCGATCCGGGCGGGGACGTGGATCAGGGTGCGGCGAATCGTGGCGGTCGTGGCTTTGGCCAACCCGGCCGCCCCGGTGAGGGTCGCGGCGGCTCGGGTGAGGTTGAACGCGATCACGGCCAGCACGAGCCAGGCGGCGTTCGCGGTGAACTTCCCGGAGGGTAGGTGCGCCAGGGCGGAGCCTTTGAGGTCGGCGTTGACCTGTTCGATGATCGCGTGGCGGCGGTGGGTCTGGTCCGCCGCGACGGTGTCGAGCACGTCGGTGGGGGTGGTGGTGAAGAACGCGTGG
>JAKDLG010000205.1 GCA_030452985.1 Humibacillus sp. | reverse complement strand
TGAGGTGCAGGCCGGCGCCACCGTACGAAAGTGGCCACTCGACCTGAGGTGCAGGTCGAGTGGCCAGTTTCGTACGACCTAGTCGCGGGTGAGCTTGCGATAGGTGACCCGGTGCGGGCGCGCCGCCTCGGGGCCCAGGCGTTCGACCTTGTTCTCCTCGTACGACGCGAAGTTGCCCTCGAACCAGTACCAGCTCGCCGGATTCTCCTCCGTGCCCTCATAGGCGAGGATGTGCGTCGCGACCCGGTCGAGGAACCACCGGTCGTGGGTGATGACCACCGCGCAGCCCGGAAACTCGAGCAGCGCGTTCTCGAGCGAGCCAAGGGTCTCGACGTCGAGGTCGTTGGTGGGCTCGTCGAGCAGCAACAGGTTGCCACCCTGCTTCAGGGTGAGCGCCAGGTTGAGGCGGTTGCGCTCGCCACCGGAGAGCACCCCGGTCATCTTCTGCTGGTCGGGGCCCTTGAAGCCGAACTGCGAGACGTAGGCGCGCGAGGGGATCTCGACGTTGCCGACCTTCATGTGGTCAAGGCCGTCAGACACGACCTCCCAGAGGTTCTTCTTCGGGTCGAGGCCCTCACGGCCCTGGTCGACGTAGGAGATCTTGACGGTCTCGCCGACCTTGACCTCGCCCGAGTCGGGCGCCTCGAACCCGACGATCGTCTCGAAGAGCGTCGACTTGCCCACGCCGTTCGGGCCGATCACGCCGACGATGCCGTTGCGCGGCAACGAGAACGACAGGTCCTTGATGAGCACCCGGTCGCCGAAGCCCTTGGTCAGCTTCTTGACCTCGATGACCGTCGAACCCAGCCGCGGGCCGGGCGGGATCTGCAGCTCCTCGAAGTCGAGCTTGCGGGTGCGGTCGGCTTCGGCCGCCATCTCCTCGTAGCGAGCCAGACGCGCCTTGCTCTTGACCTGACGACCCTTGGCGTTGCTGCGAACCCACTCGAGCTCGGTCTTGAGACGCTTGGCCAGCTTGGCGTCCTTCTTGCCCGCGATGGTGAGGCGCTCGGACTTCTTCTCGAGGTAGGTCGAGTAGTTGCCCTCGTAGGGGTAGAGCCGACCCCGGTCGACCTCGGCGATCCACTGCGCGACGTTGTCGAGGAAGTACCGGTCGTGGGTGACCGCGATGACGGCCCCGGCGTAGCTCTCGAGGTGCTGCTCGAGCCAGAGCACCGACTCGGCGTCGAGGTGGTTGGTGGGCTCGTCGAGCAGCAGCAGGTCAGGCTTCTGCAGGAGCAGCTTGCACAGGGCGACGCGTCGACGCTCACCGCCCGAGAGGTTGGTGACGGGCGAGTCTCCGGGCGGGCAGCGCAGCGCGTCCATGGCCTGCTCGAGCTGGCTGTCGAGGTCCCACGCGTCGGCGTGGTCGATGTCCTCCTGGAGCGTGCCCATCTCGGCGAGCAGCGCGTCGTAGTCGGCGTCGGGCTCGCCCATCTCCTCGGAGATGGCGTTGTACCGGTCGACCTTGGCCTTGATCTCTCCGGCGCCCTCCTCGACGTTGCCGAGAACGGTCTTGTCCTCGTTGAGCGGCGGCTCCTGGAGCAGGATGCCGACGCTGGCCCCGTTCGCCAGTCGGGCCTCGCCGTTCGAGGGCTGGTCGAGGCCCGCCATGATCTTGAGGATCGTGGACTTACCGGCCCCGTTGGGGCCGACCATCCCGATCTTCGCGCCGGGGTAGAACGACATCGAGACGTCGTCGAGGATGACCTTCTCGTTGTGTGCCTTACGAGCTCGGGTCATGGTGTAGATGTACTCGGCCATGCGTCGCAGGCTATCCGCCCGGGCCCGAGCGACCCAATTCGTCCGCCCGGGCCGGGCCGCCGCCGTCAGGCCGAGAGCTGGTCGACCACCTCGTAGTCGTCGGTCTCGGGGTCGCCGGTCTGCAGTGCTGCCGCCGGGTAGAGGTCGCCGTCGACCACCCCGTTCTCGTCGACTCCCGCCGGCCGCTGGTCGGATGCTTCGGCCATCGACTGGAGGGCATCGGCGACCTCGGGCTCGCTGAGCCGGTCGTGGCCGAGCGCAGCGGCCTTGCTCAGACGCTCGAACCGCGAGCGCCCCCACGCCAGGTCGTGCCCCACGTGCTCGGCGTCGATCTCGGTGCTCTGGCGCAGCTGGCCGTCGGCGCCCTGCCACTCGCGGGTGCTCAGCTTGCCCTCGACCACGACCGGCTGGCCCTTGCGGAGGGAGGCGCCGATGTTGGCCCCGAGGGCGTTGAAGGCGATCACGCCGTAGAAGCTCGTCTCGCCGTCGGCGAACTTGCCGTCGGCTGTGCGGCTGAAGGGGGTCGTGGCGATGCGGAACGTGGTGAACACGCCCCCGGTGCGGGTCTCACGCACGACCGGTTCGGTCACCACGTTGCCGTGGATGGTCACCCTGGTCTCGTTCATCGATGCTCTGCTCCTGCTGCTCGTCGGGTCTGCGGTCAGCGGCCTCGACTGGTCGCCGTGCCCACCGTCTCTCGGCACACGTCATCGCCGCGAGGGTCAGGGCACGGCTTGTGGACGGGCCGGCATCGGCGAGGGGGGTGTGGACGAGCTCAGGAACGGGCGCGGTCGAGCTGACGGCGGGTCTCGCGATGCCGGCTCAGCACCGCGGCCACCGGTGCCGCGACGCAGTCGTCACCCACGGTGGCGATCGCCGAGGCCAGCCGCTTGGCGATGGTGGTTCGCCGACGCTGCGCCCCCACCCGTGCCCACCACCGGGACAGGGCGCCGAGGCCCACACCGAGCAGGAGGCCGCCCACGAGCATGACCAACGGCACCGGCAGGATGCCGAACGAGGGCGTGTCGGGGCGGGGCAGCTGGGCCAGCCCGATGCCCCAGAGCACGGCCAGCCACGCCAGCCCGGCGAGGGCGAGCAGGCCGAGCGTCCACTGCACGACGTTGACGAGCACCCACCAAGCGGGGCGCCGAGCGCGCAGCGACGTGCCGAGCACGGCCCCGTCGAGAGCGTCGCGCAGGGACCCCCCAGCCTGGTCGACGGCATCCTCGACGGCGCCGGCCCAGCGCACCGGCAACCGGTCGGATGCCGCCCGCGCAAAGGCACGGGTAGCCACATCAACAGCAGCGGTCGTCGAGACACTCGGGCTCGGGATGGACGAACGGCCGAGGACCGCGCGCACGTCTGCACTGTCGATGTCGACCGGGATCGCGTTGGCACCACCGGTGCGGTCCAGACGCAGGCGCCGCAGTGGATCGGCGGCGAAACCCCGGGTCCAGCGCGCGAAGAGCCAGCCGGTGTGGGCGAAGGCCTCCCGCCGGTAGTCGCGGGCGACGGCGTCGAGCACGATGGGCACCCCGGCCGCCCTCGCCAGCGCCGAGTCGAGCTGGGGCCGAGGAACCTCCATCGCCTCGGGCTCGTCGTCGGCCACACCGGCCCGGAGGCTGGTCGCAGCTCCGACGACGTCGGCCCGAAGACGGCGCCGAGAGGCGGCGTGACCGGCCACGGCAAGGGCCAGTCGCTCCCTGAGCTCGGCGACTCCCCCACCGTTGATCGCGGACGTCGCGATGACCGTGGCTCCAGTGACGCCGTCGGCGAGCAGAAGCCGCGTGAGGTCGTCGCGCACCGACGACGTCTCGCTCGGCGAGAGCCGGTCGACCTGGTTGAGCACCGCCAGGGTCACGGCGTCGTGACGAGACAGCAGGCTGACGAACTCGTCGTGCAACCGGGCGTCGGCGTACTTCTGCGGGTCGGTCACCCAGACGAAGACGTCCACCAGCTCCAGCACCCGTTCGGCCTCCAGACGGTGACTCACCTCCCGGGAGTCGAAGTCGGGAAGGTCGAGCAGCACGAGGCCCTCAAGACCGGTGCCGTCAGCACCGTCAGCACTGACGCTGTGGCGGGCGTCGACGTGCAGCCAGTCGAGCAGCTCGGTGGCGTCGCGGCTGCCCCAGACGGCGGCCGAGGGCACCGAGGTGGTGGGTCGTCTGGCCCCGATGGTTGCGATGGGCGAACCGACGAGGGCGTTGAACACCGACGACTTGCCGCTCCCGGTGGCGCCGGCCAGCGCCACGACCGTGTGGTCACCGGCGATGTTGGTGCGCTCCCAGGCCTTGTCGACCACTCGACGGGCCAGGTCGGCGTCGGCGCCGTCGAGCTCGGCCCCGCCCGACAGCAGGGCCATCGACAGCGCCTCGGTACGTCGGGCCAGGTCGGACGCCGAGATCTGTGGTGCTGGTCGGGCGGCCCGGTCGCCGCGAGAGGCCCGCCCCGTCCTGGTCGAACTCATCGTGCCCTCCTCACGGCTTCGCCGGTGCCCGCGACGTGGCGCGCCTGGTCAGGGTCGACACCCAGGCCCGCGACCGCGTCGTCGAAGCGCCCACGTTCGGCGTCGTACAGCTCTGACACCCGCTCGAGCAGTCGTTCTCGGGCCTGGCGGGCCAGCTCGCGCACGGCCTGATCGCCGAAGACCGCCTCGAGCAGCTTCTGACCGATGACGGCCGTACCGCCGGCGATGCCGACCTCGGCGCCGGTGATCCCCGCGGTGCTCGCGAACGTCACGAGCATCAGCACGACCCCGAGCCCGTTGACGCCGTAGGCCATGATGCGGGCCGTCGACCGGCGGTCCTTGCCTTCCTGGCGAACCATCTCGAGGATGTCGCCCTGCCAGTCGCGCACGAGGCGGGCGATGCGATCGCCGACGGCACCGCCCGAGCGGGACAGGCCGGGGTCAGCCATGAGCAGCTGCTGGCCCCCCGGCAGGGTGCGCCACTGCCGGGCCGTGGTGCCGGCGGCCAGCTCGGCCTGGTTGGCGATGAGGGCCTCCACCCCGTTCTGCAGTGCCTCGCCGAGGTTCTCGGCCGTGGCTGGCTCGCCCTTGACGAACGCGGTGAAGCGGTCACGCAACCGCGACACGGTCGACTCGACCTGGCGGAAGAACTCGCCCGTGCCGACGAACTCCTGCCACCGGGCCAGCACCTCCCCCCGGAGCAGGGTGCCGTCGACCATGCCGGTGCGAACCTGCTGGTGGGCCTCGCTGTAGGCCTCGTTGGCCACCTCGACGAGGGCGGCGACGGCGTCGGTCTGGTCGGCAGAGCTCGCGGCCAAGGCGGCCACCCGGCTGTCCAGCGAGTCGAGCGCGCCCCTCAGTGTGTGGCGCACCACCTCAGCTCGCGCTGCGGCGTCTCCGGCGAGCGTGGTCAGCCAGGTCTGCAGGGGCTCGACCTCGTCGCGTGGAAGCAGGCCCTCGAGCAGTGCGGTCTCGGTCACGGTGAAGACGGGCGCCTGCGCCAGGCCCTGGTCCCGGAGCATCGACGAGAGGTGCGGTCTGATCTCGTCGACGGCCGGCACCGGAACCCGGTCGAGCACGACAGCCACCGAGGTCCCTCGTTCGGCTGCCTCTCGCAACAGGTCCCACGGGACGGCGTCGGCGTAGCGCGCGGCCGTGGTGACGAACAGCCAGAGGTCAGCGGCGGCCAGTAGCTGACCCGCGAGCTCGCGGTTCGCGGCGACGACGCTGTCGATGTCGGGAGCGTCGACGAGGGCGAGACCGGGCCAGACGGCATCCGTCGACACCAGGCGCAGCGACCCCGACCCCTCACTCTCCGTATGCCCCCCGGTGATGCGGGACAACCCGGGCAGCACGCGCTGGCCCGAGAACCAGGGCTCGTCAGATGGATGGTGCACCAGCACCGGCGAGCGCGTGGTCGGTCGCAGCACCCCCGGCAACGACACCTCGCGACCGACCAGCGAGTTGACGAGGGTCGACTTGCCCGAGCCCGTCGAGCCGCCCACGACGGCCAGCACGGGAGCATCGAGGGCCTCGAGGCGGGGGATGACGTAGTCGCCCAGCTGGTCGAGCAGCCGGGTGCGGGCGCTGCGAGCCGCGGCGATGCCCGGCAGCTCGAGCGGCAACGTCGCGTCGGCCACGGCCTCGCGGACGTCGCGCACGGCATCCAGGAGCGCGGACCCGCCCCTAAACCCATCCGAAGTGTCGGAACCTGCTGCCACGGCCACAGTCTGGCCGGTCGGGGCGACCCCGCCAAACCCATGCGTGCCCGTGTCTGCAGCGAGCCGGCTCGATCTGGTCTGGCGCCCCCGGCAGGAATCGAACCTGCGACCAAGAGATTAGAAGGCTCTTGCTCTATCCGCTGAGCTACAGGGGCCGGTCGCGGGCGCGGAGCACGTCAGCCGCGCGAGCGAGGTCTCATGATAGTCGGGTCACTCACGTGACCGGTGACCCGATGAAAGCGCGTCGGTGGGCGGTGATCGCGTCGAGCAGAACTCGTTCACGGTCTCCCGCCCCGTTCTCGGCGGTCCCACGCACCAGTCGGTAACGCAACAGGGCGAGCTCGCTCGCGCTGTCCTGGAAGGCTCGCATCGACCGGCCAGCCGGCGAGCCTCCCGTCGACCTCGCCCAGGCGCGGGCTGCGGCCCGCGTGCGCAGGTGCGACAGCATGGCGACCTCACCGTGGGTCAGCCAACCGGCATCCGCGTAGGGGGAGAGGTGCAGGCCGATGAGGCGACCCTCTCGACGCCGCAGCCACACCAGGAAGCCGATGAAGGTCAGGAAGATCGGCACCTGGTAGGTCAGGTATGCCTGGAGGAAGCCCGACAGGCCGGCGAGGGCCGACAGGTTCCACAACCCGTGCAGCAGGATCGCGCACACCCAGCCGGTGGCCACCGCCACCACCTTGCCGATCGGGCTGCGCACCCCGACGGCGATGCCGATGCCGATGCCGATGCACGAGGTGAACAGCGGATGCCCGAACGGGCCCATCAGGCCCCGCACGATGAACGTCGCCTGCAGCCCCTCGTTGCCGTACTCGGTGATGGCCCGACCCAGATAGAGGATGTTCTCGCTGAAGGCGAACCCGGCTCCGATGAGGCCCGCGTAGACGATGCCGTCGATGATCCCGTCAAGCTTCTTGGGTCCGAACAGGAAGAGGATCAGCACCCCCAGACCCTTGAGCGTCTCCTCGGTCACCGGAGCGAGATACACGGCGCCGGTCTCCAAGGGATCGCTCCACTGGGCCTGCACCAGGATGTTCAGGCCGGCGGTGTTGATGAAGAAGGCTCCGACGACCGCGACGAGCGCCCCCCAGAGGAAGGCGAACACCAGGTAGCCGGTCGGTTCGGCCTCGAACCGGTCGAGCCAGAGGAAGGTCGGCACGATGACGAGCAGCGGCACGACGGCGGCCAATGCTGCGGTGACGATCACGTGGGAGTCGAGCCGCTGGCCGAGGATGCCGAGGAGCACGAGCAGGCACACGAGGAACAGTGACACCGTGACCCCGATGGTGATCGTGGTGCGCAGCCACGGCCGGGTGGTCGGGTTGCTGACCGAGCTCCAAGGCTGCTCAGGGCGCGGGGAGGAGGGGGAGGTACCGGCCCCACTCGTTCCCACAGTCGTCGGGTCCCCTGAAGTCATGGCGAGAAGGCTAGTGCAGGCTGTGGTCACCATCGCTCCCGTAGGCTGGAGCGGTGACTGAGACACACTCCCGATCGACGGCCGACCGGATCATCTGGATCGACTGCGAGATGACCGGCCTCGACCTGCGGGCCGACGCGCTCGTGGAGGTGGCCGCTCTCGTCACCGACTTCGAGCTGAACCAGCTGGGCAACGGCATCGACGTCGTCATCCGACCGCCCGCCGAGGCGCTCGAACAGATGGACGACTTCGTCCGCAACATGCACACCACCTCCGGCCTGATCGACGAGTTCGACTCCGGGGTCACGCTGGAGGAGGCGCAGACCCTCGTGCTCGACCACGTTCGCGAGTTCGTCCCCGAACCCCGCAAGGCCCCACTCGGTGGCAACACCGTGGCCACCGACCGCGGCTTCCTGGCCCGCGACATGGCGCAGCTGGAGGCCCACCTGCACTACCGCATCATTGACGTCAGCTCGATCAAGGAGCTCTCGCGTCGCTGGTACCCCAGGGTGTACTTCAACGCGCCGAAGAAGTCGGGTGGGCACCGGGCCCTGGCCGACATCCGCGAGTCGATCGCCGAGCTGCGGTACTACCGCGAGGCGGTGTTCGTGGCGCAGCCCGGCCCCGACAGCGCCACGGCCAAGGCACTGGCTCGGCCCCACGTCATCTCCACCTGACCAGACGCACTCCGCCCGCTCTCGCCCGAACCCTGAGGTCCGGTCACGAGCACCCCGGCGCAGCAGGTAGGGTTAGCGTCGCTGTTACGCCAGAACCGGGTTTCGCCCGGTGGCGGCGGAACACCATGGTGGGTGTAGCTCAGCTGGTAGAGCACCTGGTTGTGGTCCAGGTGGTCGCGGGTTCAAGTCCCGTCACTCACCCCAGATGGCCCCCTCGCGAAGACATTCGCGAGGGGGCCCTGCTCGTGCCGCCGGCGACGCGAGGCGAGCGGCCACGCACGGCATGCCGGCCTCCCGACATCCACGGATGGGTCACAATGGGGCATGCTCTCCACCTCCAAGCGCACCCAGAAGATCACCGTCGGCGTCATCGTCGGCCTCGTCATCGTCAGCCTGGCTCTGTCGCTCGTCTCGGTGGCCTTCGCCTAGGGAACCGCTGATCATTGGGGTGTTCGACGCGCGGGTTGTTCGAGCGGGTC
>JAKDLG010000204.1 GCA_030452985.1 Humibacillus sp. | reverse complement strand
GTCCTCGCTGGTGTTGATGTGCGCTCCCGCGAACATGGCGTCGGTGCGCTCGGGGAGGCCCGCTGCACGGGCCAGCGCCGCCAGCAGCGGGAGCGTCTCGCCGGTGATGCGGTTCTTGGAGTAGTCGAGCACGAGGTCGGCGCCGGTGACGGTGAACGCCGCGGCCCGCCCGGGGTCGTCGTCGAACAGGTCGCGCAGGTGGGTCCGGGCCACGGCGGCGTGGTGCGCGGTGAGGGCGGCCCACTCGGGGGTAGCGGCGATGTCCACGGTCGCCATCCTGCCGTCCGTCGGGTGCGGACGGGGGCCGGGGCCTCCGGCTGGTTCCACAGCACACGGTCGGGGTGGCGACCTACGACGTCGACCAGGGCTGACGCGCTCACGGGCTACATGTTGCGGCGGTACTGGCCGCCGACCTCGAAGAACGCCTCGGTCACCTGCTGCAGCGAGCACACCCGAGCAGCGCGCATCAGCACCTCGAACACGTTGTCGTCACCCATCGCCGCCACCTTCAGCTCTTCGAGGGCGGCTTGGGCCTCGGTCTCGTGGGCGGCCTTGAAGGCGCGAACCCGGTTCAGCTGCCCCTGCTTCTCCTCCTCGGTTCCGCGCGCGAGCACGACCTTGCGGGGCGTCTCGTGCTCGTGCGGGTTGCGGAAGGTGTTGACCCCGACGATGGGCAGGCTGCCGTCGTGCTTGCGGTGCTCGTAGAGCATCGACTCGTCCTGGATGCGACCCCGCTGGTAGCCGGTCTCCATCGCCCCGAGCACCCCGCCGCGGTCGGTGATGCGGTCGAACTCCTTGAGCACGGCCGCCTCGACGAGGTCGGTCAGCTCGTCGATGATGAACGAGCCCTGCAGCGGGTTCTCGTTCATCGCCAGGCCCCACTCGCGGTTGATGATGAGCTGGATGGCGAGCGCCCGGCGCACCGACTCCTCCGACGGGGTGGTCACAGCCTCGTCGAAAGCATTGGTGTGCAACGAGTTCGCGTTGTCGTAGATGGCGATGAGCGCCTGCAGGGTCGTGCGGATGTCGTTGAAGTCCATCTCCTGCGCGTGCAGGCTGCGCCCCGAGGTCTGCACGTGGTACTTCAGCTTCTGCGACCGTTCGTTCGCCCCGTACTTCTCCTTCATCGCGACCGCCCAGATGCGACGCGCGACCCGGCCGAGCACGGAGTACTCGGGGTCCATGCCGTTGCTGAAGAAGAAGCTGAGGTTGGGCGCGAAGTCGTCGATCGCCATGCCCCGCGCGAGGTAGCTCTCGACGTAGGTGAACCCGTTCGAGAGGGTGAACGCGAGCTGGCTGATGGGGTTCGCCCCGGCCTCGGCGATGTGGTAGCCCGAGATCGAGACGGAGTAGAAGTTGCGCACCTGGTGCGAGATGAACCACTCCTGCACGTCGGCCATCATGCGCAGCGAGAACTCGGTGCTGAAGATGCAGGTGTTCTGCCCCTGGTCCTCCTTGAGGATGTCGGCCTGCACCGTGCCCCGCACATTCGCCAGAGTCATCGCCCGGATGCCGGTCGCCTCCTTCGTCGTCGGCTCGCGGCCCTCCTTCTCCTGGAAGACGGCCAGCTGCTGGTCGATCGCGGTGTTGAGGAAGAAGGCGAGGATGGTCGGCGCCGGCCCGTTGATCGTCATCGACACCGACGTCGTCGGGCTGACCAGGTCGAACCCGTCGTACAGCACCTTCATGTCATCGAGACTCGCGATGGAGACGCCCGACGTGCCGACCTTGCCGTAGACATCGGGTCGTGGGTCGGGGTCACGGCCGTAGAGGGTGACGGAGTCGAAGGCGGTCGAGAGCCGGGTGGCGGGCTGTCCCTCCGAGAGCAGCTTGAAACGGCGGTTGGTGCGGAAGGGGTCGCCCTCGCCCGCGAACATCCGGGCCGGGTCCTCACCTTCACGCTTGAACGGGAAGACGCCGGCGGTGAACGGGAAGACGCCGGGCAGGTTCTCGCGCCGCCAGAACGTCACGAGCTCACCGTGGTCGGAGTAGCGCGGGAGTACGACGCGGGGAATCGGGTTGCCCGACAGAGACATCCGGGTCAGCTTGGTGCGCAGCTCCTTGCCGCGAACGTGCGTGACGTGTTCGTCGCCCGAGTACGACTCCACCACGGCGGGCCACCCCTCGATCGCCTCGGTGATCTCGGCCGGCACGGCGGCGCGGGCCGTCTCCAGCAGGCTCTCGACCCCGGTGCTGTCGGAACCGGCGTCGTCGAGCTCGCCGCGCACCGCCTCGAGTCGCTGCACGCGGGTGGCCGCAGCGGCATACGCTTCCGTGTTGGCGTGGTAGCCGCGAACGGTGTCGCTGATCTCGGCCAGATAGCGAACCCGCGACCCCGGCACCACCGTGGCGATTCGGGTCGAATGCTTCGTGTCGACGCTGGCCAGCGCACCCTGGTCGACCGGCATCCCCTTGTCGGACAGCAGCTTTCGCAGCTCCTGGTAGAGGGCGGTGACCCCGTCGTCGTTGAAGGTGGCCGCCGAGGTGCCGTAGACCGGCATGTCACCGGGGCCCTGACCGAAGGCCTCCCGGTTGCGCACCATCTGTCGCCCGACATCGCGCAGCGCGTCTTCGGCGCCGCGGCGCTCGAACTTGTTGATGGCCACGACGTCGGCCAGGTCGAGCATGTCGATCTTCTCCAGCTGGCTGCTCGCGCCGAACTCGGGCGTCATGACGTAGAGCGAGACGTCGGCGAAGTCGACGATGGCCGCGTCGCCCTGCCCGATTCCCGGCGTCTCGAGCACGATGAGGTCATAGCCCGCCGCCTTGACGCAGTCGATGACGTCAGGCAGGTTCGTCGGCACCTGGTTGCGGCCGCGGGTCGCGAGGCTGCGGAAGAACACCCGGTCGCCGTCGAGCGAGCTCATCCGGATGCGGTCGCCGAGCAACGCGCCGCCGCCGCGGCTGCGCGTGGGGTCGACGGCCAGCACGGCGATGCGCAGCTTGTCCTGCTGGTCGAGGCGCAGCCGCCGTACGAGCTCGTCGGTGAGCGAGCTCTTGCCCGAGCCGCCGGTGCCGGTGATGCCGAGCACCGGCACCGTGCGCCGTGCGGCCGCCTCGCGGATGCCGCTGAGGGTGGCGTCGTCGATGTCGCCCTCCTGGGCGCCGGTGATGGCGCGCGCGAGGGCGGCGCGTTCGCCGGCGAGGATGGCCTCGATCGTGGGCACGCTGATGTCCCACGGGTCGAAGTCGCAGTCGGCGATGACCTCGTTGATCATGCCGGCCAGGCCCAGCCGCTGACCGTCTTCAGGGCTGAAGATCGTGACGCCCGACTCGCGCAACCTTGCGATCTCTTCGGGCACGATGACGCCACCACCGCCGCCGACGACCTTGATGTGCCCGGCCCCGTTCTCACGCAGCAGCGTCGTGAGGTACTCGAAGTACTCGACGTGACCACCCTGATAGGAGCTGACGGCCACCCCCTGCACGTCTTCTTCGATCGCCGCGTCGACGACCTCCTGCACCGAGCGGTTGTGACCCAGGTGCACCACCTCGGCGCCCTGGCTCTGCATGATGCGCCGCATGATGTTGATCGAGGCGTCGTGGCCGTCGAAGAGGGCCGACGCGGTGACGAGCCGCACGCGGTGCCGGGGTTCGTGCGGGGTGTGCGGTGCTGACTGCTGTGGGCTCACGCTGGGCCTCCGAGGTTGATGACGACCCCAAAATAGTAGGACTTCCTATTAATGGACGTCAACGTGAGCCTCCTCTACCCTGACTCCATGACGGCTGAGCCACGAGCAGGCGCCACCCGGCTCACCTTCGACCCCATCGACGCCGCCCGAGCGCAGTGGGTCGAGAACGGCTGGGCGGGGGCCGCCGACGGCATGGCCGCCATCACCTCCCTGATGCGGGCCCACCAGATCGTGCTGGCCCGCGTCGAGGCTACGCTGCGACCGCTCGGCGTCACGTTCGCGCGCTACGAGGTGCTGATGCTGCTCTGGTTCAGCAGCCGGGGCTCGTTGCCGATGAAGGTGATCGCCGCCCGCCTCCAGGTGCACCCGACGAGTGTGACCAACGCCGTCGACCGCCTCGAGGATGCCGGCCTCGTGACCAGGTCGACCCATCCCGACGACCGGAGGGCGGTCATCGTGGCCCTCACCCGCAGCGGCCGCGAGCTGGCTGAGCGAGCGACGGCGGCCCTCAACGCCGACGTCTTCGAACGACCCGACCTGCCCGATGACGACCTGCGTGACCTGTTCGACGTGCTCTCGCGGCTACGACGTAGCGCCGGAGACTTCTGACCGGTCACGGTGCATTGGGCCCAGGTCGGCTGTCGTGGCGGCTCAGGCGAGAACGTCGTCGAGGAAGGCGTTGCCGAACCTGCGCTCGGGGTCGACGCGGTCGCGCAGCGCGACGAAGTCTCCCATCAGCGGGAAGGACGCGGCGAGGTCAGCGGCCGAGGTCACGAAGCACTTGCCCCAGTGGGGCCTGGCCCCGAGCGGCAGCAGGGCCGCCTCGATGGCCGGAAGGAGGGCGAAGACGCCCTCGACGTCGCGCACCCAGGTGAAGTGGAACCCGACGGTGTCGCGGCCCTGCGCGCCGCTCAGCCACAGGTCGTCGGCGGCCACGGTGCGCAGCTCGCACGACTGAAGCAGCGGCGAGAGCATCGGGCCGAGACCTCGCAGCAGCTCGACAGCCTCCAGGGCCCGGCCCCGCGGCAGCAGGTACTCGCTCTGCAGCTCCTCGCCCCGGCTCGGCGTGAACTCCAGCCGGAAGTGCGGCAGTCGTTCGAGCCAGGGCCCGGGCACTCCGAGCTGGGGCGTGACCGCGGCCGTGGGGCCGCCGCGCAGCATGTGCTGGGTCGTCGTCGCCGGGCGCGCCCCGAAGAAGCCGTCGCGCCCGTCGCCCTCTTCGTCGCGGCTCTTGCGCCACACCTGAAAGACCCCCTCCTCGTCCAGGCGCGTGAAGAGGCTCACGCTGTAGGCGCTCGCGGTGATGGCGTCGAAGTTCTCGGCCAGCTGCTCCCAGCCGAGGCCGGTGTAGACGTACTGGCGAACGGCGTAGCTCGGTTCGAGGTCGAGCAACACCCCGACGACCACCCCCAACGCGCCCAGGCCGACCACGCTGCCGTCGAAGTCGGGCTCGCCCCGCAGCACCCGGCGCAGCGACCCGTCAGCACCGACGATGTCGAGCCCGGCGACGGCCGTGGCCAGCGAGCCCGAGCGGTCACCCGAGCCGTGCGTTCCGGTTGCCACGGCGCCCGCCACCGAGATGTGGGGCAGTGACGCGAGGTTGCCCAGCGCCCAGCCCCGTGCCTGTAGGGCGGGTGCAACGACGCCGTAGGTCGACAGCCCGGTGACCCAGGCCGTGCCGGACACGTCATCCACCGTCACCATGGTCGGAACGTTCTCGAGGCTGACCAGCACACCTTCGGTGTCGGGCAACCCGTTGAACGAGTGCCGAGACCCCAGTGGGCGGACGCGTCGCTCATTCGCGACGAGGTGCTGCACCTGCTCGAGCGTGGACGGTCTCTCGATCCGGTGTGCGGCGTAGACGTGGTTCCCGGCCCAGTTCTTCTCCACGGCCCTTCATCTTTCTCGTCGACCTCGGGTCAGGCTCAGAGCCAACGCCCAGCGGGCTCCCAGACAACGGGTCCATCGTCGGTCATATGGGTCGTCTTCGCCGGGCCGCACCTGCGACTCACCGCTCCGCCCGGCTGCTGACCGCAGCCTACGCTGTGGCCACTTTCATTGCCGTGGTGCTGACGCTCGGCGTGAGGCGCAGCTACCGTCCGAGCGGTGCCGAGCTGTTCTTCGGTCTGCTCAACGTGCCCGTGGCTCCCACGGTCGTCTCGGTCGTGATGCTGGGCCTGACCACCCGAGCGCTACTCGGCCGCAAACGGGTCGGGCTCTGGCTCGTGGCCGCCTTCCAGATCCTGGGGATCGTGCTCGGAGCGGTGGAGCTGCTGCGGGCCCAGCTGCCGCTCGACGAGCTCTGGGAGACGCGAGGCTCGCTCGGTCGGGGCCTTGACACCGCCGCGATGGGCGTCGCCTTCATAGCCCTGTGGTGGCTGTGGCGGGTGCGGTCGCAGTTCACCGGGAGGCTGCAGCGCGGGTCGTGGTGGCTCGCGGCTGCAGCCCTCGTCTCGGGCAGCCTCGTCACGGTCGGTGTCGCCTGGCTGCTCGTCGGCGCCGTAGGGGCGCCCCGCTCGCAGGCGCGCGCCGTCGTCGCCACGGTGCTGGCGGCCCTGGGTGGGCTGAGCCGCCACGCGCTGACGGCCATCCCGCCATGGGTCATCGATCTCGTTGCGGTGCTCGCCACCATCACGATCCTCGGGGCTCTGTTGCTCTTCGTCGCCTCCGCAAGGCCCCGCAGCCGGTGGTCACCCGACCGCGAGCTGGCGTTGCGCAGACTCGTCGCTTCACACGGTGGAGGCGACTCCCTCGCATACTTCGCGACCCGTCGCGACAAGTCGACCGTGTTCTCGGCCGACGGCCGTGCCGTGATCGCCTACCGGGTCATCGGCGGGGTCTCGCTCGCCTCCGGTGACCCGATCGGTCACCCTGACTCCTGGGCCGCGGCGATCGCCGCCTGGCGGGCCGAGTCGCTGGTGTTCGGCTGGGTGCCCGCCGTGCTCGGTGCCAGCGAGGTCGGAGCGAGGGCGTACGCCGCATCCGGCATGCGGCTGCTGCTGATGGGCGACGAGGCGATCCTCGACCCCGAACGCCACGACCTGCGACGGGCGTCGATGGCCCCGGTTCGCCACGCGGTGAAGCGGGCGATCCGAGAAGGCGTCGTCGTGCAGGTGCGACGTCAGGACGACATCGGGCCGGCAGAGCTCGCTGAGCTCAGTCGCGACGCCGACGACTGGCGCACCGGTGAAACGGAGCGCGGGTTCTCGATGGCGCTCGGCCGCACGGCCGACCCCGCCGACGGCCGAGTCCTGCACGTCACCTCCCGAAACGCGGCCGGAGAGCTGGTCGGGCTGCTGACCTTCGCCCCCTGGGGCCGGCACGGGCTGTCCCTCGATCTCATGCGTCGCTCCCCCGAAGCCCCCAGCGGCACCACCGAGGTCATGGTGAGCGAGCTTCTGACGCGGTCGAGGGCGATCGGGGTACGGCGGGTATCGCTCAACTTCTGCCTGTTCCGTGGGGTGTTCGACGACGCCAACCGTCTCGGTGCCCGCCCCCTCACGCGTCTCAACGCCTCCGTGCTGGGTCTCTTCGACCGCTTCTGGCAGATCGAGCGGCTCTACCGGGCGACGCAGAAGTACGAACCGAGCTGGTCTCCCCGCTTCCTCTGCCACGACGACGCCGTGGGCCTGCCGCAGGTGTTGATAGCGGCCGGTGCGGCAGAAGGCTTCCTGCCGTGGCCGCACCGTCGGTCGACGGCCGGAACCCTCGATGCCCGCCAGCTTCGCGAGGCGCGGGCCATCGACCAGCCGTCCAACGAGCTCGAGGCCACCGGCCCGAGACGCTCGGAACGGTTCAGACACCGCCTCGGAGCGCTGGAGCGGCTGAACCGTTCGGGGCAGGAGGCCTACCCGCCGGGGGCCGGTCCCCCCTCGGCGCACATCGGCTCGATCCCGGCGCAGGCCTGGAGCACGCCGACCGTGCTGGATGTCGTCGGCCGGGTGCGCACCGTGCGCGACCACGGCGGGGTGGTCTTCGCGACGCTCGTCGAGGGCGCCGACAGTGTGCAGGTGGTGCTCGACGCCGCGACCCTGACCCGGTGCCGGGTCGAGGACTTCACCGCGTCCGTCGACTCCGGTGACCTCATTCGCGTCGAAGCGGTCACCGGTATGTCACGCCGCGGTACCCCGAGCCTGCTGCTGCGCACCTGGCGCATGGAGGCCAAGTCGCTGCACGCCATCCCCTTCGGCTCGTTTCGCGACCCGAAGGCCCGGGCGCGCCAACGATCGACCGACCTGCTCGTGCACCCTGACGACCTCGAGCTGCTCCGCACCCGCCCTCGAGTCGTGGCCCACCTGCGCCGGCTTCTTACTGACGACGGATACCTGCAGGTCGAGACCCCGATGCTCCAGACCGTGCACGGCGGCGCCACGGCTCGGCCCTTCCGCACCTACATCAACGCCTACGGGCTCGACCTGTCGTTGCGGATCGCGCCAGAGCTCTACCTCAAACGCCTGCTCGTGGCCGGGATGGGCCCGATCTTCGAGCTGGGTCGCAACTTTCGCAACGAAGGAGCTGACGCGACCCACAACCCGGAGTTCACCTCGCTCGAGGTGTACCAGCCCCACGGCGACTACACCACGATGCGCCGGCTCACCGAGCGGCTCGTCAAGGAGGTGGCCCGCAGCATCCACGGCGCCGCAGTGCTTCCCCTGCCTCACCCAGCGCCACCGGACTCCCCTGACCCCGCTGACCGCGAGCTCGTCGACATCAGCGGCGAGTGGCCCGTGGTGCCCGTGCTCACGGCGGTCTCCCGTGCCGTCGGGCGGGCCGTCACGATCGACACCGACATCGACGAGCTGATCGGCCTGGCGAGACTGCACCGTGTGACGGTGCGCCCCGAGATGGGAGCCGGCGCGGTCATCGAGGAGCTCTACGCCGACCTCGTGGAGGCCGCCACGGTCTACCCCACCTTCTACACCGAC